>JANMKU010000221.1:0-8238 GCA_031372205.1 Gemmatimonadaceae bacterium
CGCGTCGGATGCGCCGCTTGTCGATGCAGCGCAGCTGGGCGATGAGCGCGAATGAGGCCTTGGTGAGGCCTTGGTGAGGCCGCTGGCCCCAGCGGCGAGTTGCGGATACAGCGATCCTTCACCCGGCGTTCCCGTGACGGGCACCACCGCAATCAGTGGAAACCGCTGATCGGAGTTGACGGCCGGATCGCTAATCGCGATACACGGGCGCACGCCGCGTTGTTCGTGTCCAACGGTCGGGTCGAGCTCGACGAGAACGATGATGCCGCGCTCAATGTTCACTCCACATCCTCGACCCACCCCTCGCCTTCGATCCAGCGCACGGGCAGTCCGCCATTCGGGTCAACCAGTCCGAGATCGTCGACTGGTATGTTCGCGGCCCAGTCGGCGACGCCTACGTCGGCGAGTTCGGCGGCCTCAGCGTGCGGACTCTTGAGCGAACGCAGCAGCCCGTCGCGGCGGCGGCGTGCGAGCTCGTGCTCAACCGCTTCCGTGATGAAGCGGCTGCGGTTGCGAGCGTATTGGTCGATGCCTTCGACCAGCAGCGCCGGAAGCGTGACGGTTACTCGTTCGGTCATCGCCATGACATCTCCAGTATGCAAATCAGTATGCTAAATAGTATGCACGCACTATGCGCTGCGCAATATCTTGGTGAATATCATGCCGTCGCTGACTTTGCCTCCTTCGGGATTGACGTACTCAATCCGTTTGAGTTTGACGCCAAGGCCTGACATGCCCTACGACGGGTCATACGACGCGACGATCTGATACGCTTTGCGCATCTCCTCGCGCGAGAAACGACTGGCCAAGGCTCGCATCACGGCGGCCTTATCTGCATGAATGGAAAGCCCAAGCGCGCGCTGGTCGTCGTAGGCAGCGCGCACCCGTTCGCGTTGCTCAAACTCGCGGTTCACCTGCGCGATGGTCGTATCAATGTGCGGACGGAAGCGCTCGATGTCGTCCGACTGATATTCTTCGAGCAGCAGCGGCAACAGCGTCTCGTAGGTCAGTATGTCGACGGTCTCAAGCACGTTCCAGCAGGTCGCGAACACCGCGATCTTGTTGATACCGGTGGCCCAGTGAATCTGCTCGACCGATTCGGGCTTGCACTTCCACAAACTGGCGCGGCCGTTGGGTTCCACGACATGCCACTCGGCGCCCTCGGTACCGCTGATCTTGTCGCTCGCACCCGCAGCGGGTGTGTTGCCGAGTTGCATCTCGTGGCGCAAGGATGCATAGCGCGCCACCGGATCTTCGCCCGCGATGAGTTCACCGACAAGTCGCGCTGCCGGCACGCCAAGCAGATCGAGTTGTGCTGGTGGCACGATGCTGGCGTCGCTGGGCCGTACGCCGAACAGCACGGCCAAGTCGAGGACGACGTCGTACGCGATCAAGTGTGTGTTGCGCGCGCCGAACATTTCCACGCTGATGTTGCAACCGTTGGCGTCAACCAGTTCCGGCACACGCGGGTACCGCGCCAACAGTTCGCGCCACATGTCGAGGAACGGCCCCCACTTGCTGTTTCGCAACACCGGGGACAGGCGCAACTTGTACGTCAGGTGCATCACGCCGTCGGCATCACGATAGCGATACGCCAGCACGTTGGTGCCGTCGAGCTTGTCGTGAAGATAGACACGCTCGATGGGCGGAAAATGAAAGCGACCGTCGTTGCCAAACGGGTAGTGGAGCTTGGGCGTGGCGTAGATCAACTGCGCCGCAGGCGTGCCATCGACATGCGTGATGGCGAGCGCGCCATACCGATGATCGGGCTTCTGCGAGAGGTAGCCTTGTAGGCGCAGACCGCCGTTGAACGGGTCCTCGACGTCAAACGGCGTCAGGTAGCGTTCGTCGAGTTTCGTCAGTTCGGCGGCGATGGCGAGAGAATCGGGCACGATGGGATGATAGCGGAACCACGCATTCGACTCAACGCTCTTCCTCCCTCACCCACGTCGTTTACCGCTCCGTCGCGTACAGTTGCAGCCATGAGGCGATGTCGGACTCCGATCGTACATCGGTTGCCACATCGAGCATCAGCGCAATCTTCTCGTCATCCGGCGCCTGCACGCGCCAGCCATCCAGATACAGAAAGGTGATGCAGGTCATATACGCGGTGCGTCTGTTCGCGTCCTGATAGCCGTGATTCTTGGCCAGTTCAAACAGATAAGCCGCAGCGCATTCAAAGAGCGATGCCTGCCCGCAGGCGTACCGGTTGCGTGCCCGAGCAATCGCCGATTCGATACTGCCTTCGTTCAAGACGCCGACGTTTCCACCAGGATCCTGCAACTGCCCAAGGTGGATCAAATCGACGATCTGCCGGGTGAGCCAGCGCGGCTCCATGCACTACAGCGTCGCGAGCGCAGCCATCGCCGCGCGATTTTCTTTGGCCACGAGCGCGTACGCGGCTGCCTCGTGCGCTTACCGACCGGTGCGGTTTTCGTACCACTTGAGATTCGCGGTGGCCGTCCCGATGCACACCACGTCTAGCTTGCGATCCGCGTTGAGATCTGCAACGGCGCACCCAGCGGCCGACATGGTGCCACTATCGAGTGTGGACTTGCTCCATGTGTCACCCGCGCTTGTCGCGAGCGAGTAGAGATACACACTCCTTCCTCCCGCGCGTTCGCCAACAACTAATTCGTCGCGCCCATCGCCATCAAAGTCACCGACAACGATCGTGTGACCGTCAGCGATCGTTTCGTCAATCACATGCCGCGTCCACACGCCGTTCCGTAAACGATAGATCACCACGTTGTTGCCGTGCCACGGTTCAATAGTGGCGAGGAATCGTTCTTGGCCAAGATGTCCGACAACCACATCACTCGTTCCGCTCTTGGGCCATGCTGAGGGATCGCCGGCCACGAGTTGCGTTCGTGTCCAGCCTTCGCGACCATAGCGATGCACAAAGACGCCCAGAAAACTTGCGCTGAGTACCGACTCACGTGGACCACCATCCCACACCGTTGGCAGTATGCCGTGTACAACGCCTTGCTCGTCGTTCGTGATCACTTCACGCTTCCACGAGCCGGGCCGATACATCAGGAGCGGCGCATGGTCGCGGTAATCGGGCGCGAGTGATTGTGCGCCAACGAGCGGCGCGTTGATCAGCACGGCGTGACCTGATCCGTCGATGTCGACAAATCGCACGCGATGCGATGTGGGCACCGAGTCGATATCGCGGCGAGTCCATGCGCTTGCTGCATCTGCCGGGTGCGAGAAGATGGATACGATGCCAACGCTGCTGCGATACACGGTCGAGAACGCGTGCGCGATCGCCACCTCGGGAATGCCATCGCCGTCAAGATCCGCAACTGCCGCGTTGATCGGTGCGCTCAATTGCGTCGCAATGACGTGACGTTGCCAGCCAGGGTTCTCGTACCACTGCACGCGCGACAGTCCCGTCGCGACAGCCAGAATATCCGGCTGGCCATCGTGATTCATGTCGGCAATCACGACTTGGTAACCGCCGGTCAGACCCGAATCAATTGGATGTGCGACAAACTGCGCTGCTGCATGTGTCGGCGCACTCCACGTGGACGCGCCGAGCAGTGCGACCGCCGTCGCAGACAACGTCACCATGATACGCCGTCGCATTATTTGGTCACTATGTTAGACCGACCCGAAGCTGACCTAGCGATGCTGAGCCAGTAGCCAGCGGAATAGGTCGCCTTCCGCATATGCCTTCGCTGGTACGGCGATGTGATCAACCCCGGGATACTCCGTGTACCGGACTGGTGCACCCGCATGCTTCAAGGCCGACACGAGCTTTCGCGACTGGTCCACCTGCACGGTTTCATCCGCGTCGCCGTGAAAGATCCAAATGGGAATGTGCTTGATGCCTGCCGCGAGTGACGCGAAGGGATCGGGAGCAACAACGAATGGAGTGGCTCGCCGGTCGATCGCGATTTCTGCCGAAGTGTACTGCGGACCGTCCTCAACGCGACCCGCGACGGCAATCAAAGCGGCGAACACAGCGGGCCAGCGAAACGCAATGCGGTAACTGCCTCCTCCGCCCATAGAGTACCCGTGCAGGTACAGTCGCATCGTATCGGTTCGAAACTCGGCGATTGTACGTCGGAGCTCAGCCATCACCAACTCTTCCATCTCGGGGTAGAACCACCGGGTGTCGGGCTTGGCTTGCGGAAATATGACGATGGCCGGAAACGGTGCGCGGTTCTCGCGAATGCGAATTGCAAAGTCAGTTCCCGTCTGGAGCATGCCATCGGTTCCCTGGCGCCCGTTCCCGTGCAACGACACAATCACCGGCCACGCCGTGCTCGGCGCGTAGTCAGCCGGAACATAGACCTGATAGCGATATACCTCGGCACCAACGGAAATGGTGCGGTCAACGAACCCCGTCTGCGCGCCGAGGGGAGAGGTGAGCAGCGCGGTCAGCAATAGCACCTGGAAGTTTCGCACGAACGCTCCGCAATCGATGCCAGAAAGGGTCGGTCCAAAGATCGAGTTCTGCTGCGCCGAGCCGTCCCATGTCTTAGCTGCCTGGACTGCCGGGCTTATGCAGGCGACGCCACAGCCCTGCCGCAAGGAACAGGATCCCGGCGGCGAGAAACAGCTCGCGGCGCTCCGGACGACTTCGCGAGGCGAGGAAGAACAACACGGCGGTGGTGAATAACGCCACCTCGATCAGCACGGTACGTCGCAACATGGATTGCCTCGGAGCCGAGCGTGAGTTAGTTGATCGTGTCGCCAAACTTCTCTTCTCGTGCACGACGCGGATAGTCTTGCGCGCCGAATTGCTCGTCCAGCAACTCCACGATCCGCGTCCACCCGCCGAGGTGTCCCGTGACCAGCGCATCCGGTAGCAGCGCCTGCGTCAACACCACGTCGGTTTGCGGAAGGGTTAGACCGACCTGAGCAGCGACATGCTACAGGCTCCAGACTCGGCGAAACCCCGTTGGCTGTTTGTCATCGACGTGAAGCACAAATGCATCGGGGTTCGAGAGCCGCGACCACAGATCAAATCCCACGGTTGCATCGATGGATTTGAGGATTAGCGCCAGCAGATTCCCGTGCGTCACCAGCACGCAGCGCTCACCCGAGGCCAGTGCTGCTCGAACCGCCGATGTGCCGCGAGCCTGCGCTGTTCGAGAGGATTCTCCGTCCGCCAAACGATAGTCCAGATCATCGAATGACCGTCGCAGGTGCTCGCGCCAGTCTGGAAGATTTCGGGCGCTGAGCACTCGTTCGACCAACCGATCATCCGTCTTCAAACGAAGATTTGCACGGCGACAGAACGGCGCTACTGATTCGGTTGCACGAACGAACGGACTCGAGATACGCGCTGAATCTGGAATTGCAGCAGCAGATCAGCCAGTATGTGCGCCTGACGTTCACCCTCGATGGTAAGCGTTGCATTCGCATCCTGACCGGTAGCGGTCGCATGCCGCACGAGCACCAGCTCCTGCATCGGTTCAGTCCCCAACAAAATGGTCCGTGCACGGGCTCATCGATCTCGTCGTCTCCGTTGCAGTATGCTATCCGCCCTGACCAAGCCAAGTGAGTGCTGCAACTCCGAGGAAACCAGCCCAACCGGGGTGACGACCCTTGGTGGCAAAAACACTTGACAGGATTGGGCCAGCGCTCGCAACCTAGGGCTCTGAGCAAGGTGTTGCGTCAATCGGATATTGGTAGTACAGTGGTAGGATGAAAACCAAAACGTCACTTACCCTGTCGGAAGACTTAATCGAGGCGCTGGACGGAATGACGGCTTCCGGTGTTTCGCGCTCGGCATTTATCGAACGCATTCTTCGCGAATTCGTCGAGCGGCGAGAGCAAGCGAGCCGGGATGCGCAGGCGGTTGCGGCCATCAATCGGCATGCACAGTCGCTCAATGCGGAAATGCGGGACTCTTTGTCCTTCCAGACGGCCTTTGGTGAGGAGTGAGGCGTGGCCAGCTGTACCGGGTGCGTCGCCCCACTGGAGACCCGACGCCGGCGCGGGTGTTCGTCGTGGCGAGTCGCCAGCCGCTCATTGATTCGAACTACGCAACGGTGATTTGCGCTCCCGTTTTTTCGATCGGGCACGGGCTGGTGACTGAAGTCGCCGTCGGCGCCGCCGAGGGTCTCAAGCACGACAGCAGCATTCAGTGCGACGGTTTGATCAGCATCGACAAGTCGCGGCTGACCGATTTTGTCGGCACGTTGGGTCTGAGCAAGATGGAAGAACTCGATCGGGCGCTCGCGACCGCACTGGGCATTCCTGCGGTTCGTATCTGAGCTGTTGACGAACGCCTAAGGTTACCGCTCCCGAATCCAGACGATGGATGTCGCGCGAGTTGAAGTCCTCGCGCCGACTGGTGCAATGCGCCAAGCCCCTGCAGTTTTCCCCTAGCGAGGTGCGCGGCTGGACATGAGGCCCAATCCCAGAGGTCGTATGGCTCGAATGTTGCTCGGTGTTGCGCTTGCCGCTGCCGCTGTTGCGGCATGCTACCCTCCGGCTGGCCGTCGTCCGCCGACCCTGAGTCCGGTCGTGGTCCGTGACGGGGTCGCCGAGCCTGACCCGTTGCCGCCACCTATTGTGCAGGTGCGCAAGTTTCCGGCGTTCGTGTCGGTGGTGGCGTGGGACGCGGACGATGCAGCGTTCGGACTGCGCACGTCAGTGAACGCACGCGGGGTCCGCATCGACGGGCGGCGCTTTGGTGACCATGAGCTGTACGTGACGCCATTCTATGCGAATTTCTTCGGTGGTTTCACACAGGCTGCGGTCCTGCCGACGAAGTGGTTGCTCCGGACTGGCATCAACACCGATGTCTATTCCTGCTTCTTCGGTAGCGCTTGCTCGCCGACGGTGACGCTCGGCGTCAGCGTGCCAGATAGCCTGCTCCGGACGAATCGGGACAGTCTGATGGTGACGTTCATTCCGCATGTGTACGAACCGTGGGTCATCACCCTCCGGCGCGAACTGATCGCGGAGTACTTGACGAAGGTGGATTCGGTCGTGGCGGAGATGCAGAAGTCGGACGCACGGTAGTATCCACTCGGGCACTCAACAAACGTTGTCCCTCTCGGCTCGCTACCGCTCCCGAATCCAGACGATGGACGTCGCCAGCGGTTGTGCGGGACGCGGCAGCGGTTGACCTGCGGCAACCGCTCGTGCTGCTGCTTCCGCCACCTCGCGTGCAGCAGCAGGGCGTCCCGCAGAATCGAGCGGCGGCGCTACTACAACCGCCGGTTGCCGATTGAACCGCGTGTAGTTCGGAATCGCGGTGAACGCTTTTCCGTTCGTGAACGCACCCGTGATCACGTTCACACCGCCGAGCAAGTCGCTGCGCCATTCCGTGGTGAGCGTAGCGCGTGGATCAAGCACGCCGTCGATATCCTGGTCCACCTGCTCAATGTTGTACACCAGAGGGCCGTACCGGAGCGCCACGCGATCCTTGTCGGCGTCGATCTTGTCGCTTGCGTGCACACGCTGGATGCGCATGGGCAGTTCGAGCGCAATCCGGTCGCCCTTCGCCCACGTGCGCGTGATCGTCGCGTATCCATCAACGATCGTGGGCGTCACCGTGCGGCCATTCACCTTAAGCGACGTGATGCCGTTTGCATTGGGCGTCGCCGTATAGAGTGCACTCACGTCGCGCGTGGGAACACGAAGCCGGATGGAAAAACCTTTTGGCGTTCTTGGATTCACCGCTATCTTGATACTCCCGCTCCACGGATAGTCGGTCTCCTGCACCATCTCGACATCCGTTCCCGCAACGTTTTCCACCGTGATCGTGCTGCCGACAAACAAGTTCACATAGATGGAATCGGCGTTCTTGGAGTACATCCACGTGGGCAACATGAGCAGCGTGCGCGGAATGTTGCCCGTGCAGCATGGCACACTGTGCCACGCCGAGCGTTGCGCGGTTTGCGCGAGTGGATTGGTGTAGAAGAAGCGTGTGCCTTCCTGATCGAGCACGCCGAGCAGCGCGTTGTAGAGCGTTTGTTCGAAGAGGTCGGCGTACTTGGCCTCGTGATACGCGAGGTGCAGCTTCCACTGAAAGAAGATCTCGCCGCAGCTCGAACACGCTTCGCAGTACGCGTTATTGCGGAGCGAGTAGTTGCCGCCGAATCCTTCTGATGTCTCACCGCTGCCGACACCGCCCGTGATGTAGTACTTGGCGTTCACGATGTTGTCCCAGAGCGATTTGACCGCGCTCTGGTAGTCCACGTCGTGCGTTTCCGCGGCGACATCGGCCATGCCGGAATAGTTGTAGACCGCGCGTACGGCGTGACCGAC
>JANMKU010000250.1:0-7505 GCA_031372205.1 Gemmatimonadaceae bacterium
GCCAGGCTGCACCTCGACATCCATCGCGCCGGTGCTGTCACTCACATACAGCGTCTTCTTCCAGCTCTTGCCGCCGTCGATGGTCTTGTACACCCCGCGATCCGCGCTGGGCTTGAAGATGTCGCCATACGCGGCAACCCAGACGATGTTCGGGTCGGTGGGATGAATGCGCACCGAGGCGATCTGGCCAACCGAATACAGACCGGCGAATTGCCACGTCTTACCCGCGTCGATGGTTTTGTAGACGCCGCGCCCTGTCGACACGTTGCTTCGCACCCCATCCGATCCCGTGCCGAGGTAGAGGATGTTGGGATCAGATTCGGCGACGGCGATCGAGCCGCTCGAGCCAACGGGCACCTTGCCGTCAGTGAGCGGTTGCCAACTGTCGCCGCCGTCCAGTGTGCGAAAGACGCCGCCGCTCGCAACGCCCATGTAGAAGGTGCGCGGCTGCGATGGGACGCCCGTGACGGTGGTGACGCGTCCCCCGCGCGAATGCCCGACCAGTCGATATTGCAGGCCGCGGAGCAGCGTGCTGTCGACGGATGCCATCATGGGGGCGCTGGTCGTCCGCCTCGTGCCTTTGCTCGCGGCGCGTGCCGCTGTTGGCTTCGCGGCGACGGGTGACTGCGCATGGAGCGCGACTGGCGTTACGGCGAGCGGCAGCGCCACCGTTAGCGGCAGCGCCAGCGTTAGCGTCAGCGTGGTCAATACGCGTCGTACCTTCATCGCAACTCTCGGCGTGTGTGGATAGATCTGGCGACGGGCTCGTGACTGGCACGAGCGCGGGACCGCCGCTGCTGCAAAATACCACCAGCGGAGAGGTCGTGGCGATGGACGTAGATTCACGCGGTCTCTCACCTCTCTCCTTGCCCTGCCGACATGAAGGCTGACCCGCTCCAGACCGCGCTCCGATTGCACCAGACCGGCCAACTGGCAGCGGCGGAAGACGCCTACCGTACGCTGTTGCGCCGAAATCCGTCGCAGACTGATGCCAACTATTTGCTGGGAGTGCTGCTGCATCAGTCGGGGCGACACGACGAGGCGATCGCCCCGCTGCAGCGCGCCGTCGCGGGGAACGCCGGGCGAGCCGAGTTCCACAACTCCCTGGGCGACGCGCATCGCGCGCTCGGGCACACGGCGCTCGCGTGTGCGGCATTCGAACGGGCGCTGTCGCTGCGCCCGGGCTACGCCGACGCGCAAGTCAATCTGGCGATGACGCTCAGCGCCGCCGGTCGGAAAGATCAGGCGTTGGTGATGCTGTTTGACGCCGTCGCGGCCCAACCTACGCACGCCACTCTGCGACGTGTGCTCGCGACGCTGTTGCAGGGGGTGGTGTTGCAGTCAGCGACGGCGTCCGTTCGCACGGTGCTGCTCGCGCTCTGTGTGGACGACACCGTGTCGACCCAGTCGATTGCTGGTGCGGTGCTTGGTCTCCTGTGCCATACGGAGGGCTGGCAGCGTTTGGTGCGCATCGTCGACGCCGATCGTGATCCGTTCGCCGCAGACGCGCACACTGACGCGCACGCAGCAGACGCAGGCGCCGTCGCTGCCGTCATGCAGGACCCGTTGCTGCTCGCGATTCTGCCGCGAATCGTGGTGTGCGATCCAGCTGTGGAACGCGTCCTGACACACCTGCGCCGATGGATTGTGCTGCGGGCCGCACCGCATAACGACTGTCTCGCGCCGGAGCCATCGCTGCCGCACGAGTTTGTATGCGCGCTGGCGCAGCAGTGCTTCAATGGCGAATACGCGTTTGCGCTGAGTGGCGTCGAACGGCAGTCGGTGACGATGATGCGACGGCAACTTGGCGCGGCGCTCGCGCGTGCGGACGTGTCGGTCGCAACGTTGGAGTCATCGCTCGCGCTGTACGCACTCTACGACGCGCTGTACACACTCCCCGGCTGGGAACAGCACATCCCGCGCACGGCGAGTGTGTGGAGCGACGCGTTTGAGCCGCTGGTGCAGACCCAGTGTGTCGATCGCCACGTGGAGCAGGTGCTGGCCGCGCAACTGCCGGTACTCACCACCATCACGGACGAAGTCTCGCACGCCGTGCAGGCGCAGTACGAATCGAATCCGTATCCGCGCTGGATCACGCTGCAGCATCCACCGGCCACGACGGTTGGCGCGTTCGTGCACGCTCTGCGACCGGAAGTGCCAGCGGCGCGCGTCAATAGCATGGTGCTCGTTGCAGGGTGCGGTAGCGGGCAACAGCCGCTGCAGATGGCGCTGACGTATGCCGATGCGCGCGTCCTGGCGCTCGATCTCAGCACGGCCAGTCTCGCCTATGCGGCGCGCATGGCGGTGCGGTACGGCGTGACGACGGTGCGCTTCGGTCAAGGCGACATTCTGGCACTGGACGGCATGGACGCACAGTTCGCGATCGTGTCCTGTTCGGGTGTGTTGCATCATCTGCGCGACCCGATGGACGGATGGCGACGACTGGTGTGGGTGCTCGCCCCCGATGGTGTGATGAAGATTGGCCTCTACAGCACCAAGGCTCGGCCCGCAGTCAAAGCGGCGCGGCAATTCGCACGCGCTCTTCAGTTTTTGACCGATGACGACGGCATTCGCGCCTGTCGTCAGGCCATTCTCGAGCTGCCCGACGCACATCCCGCGCGTGGCGTGCTGGCCTTCACCGATTTCTTTTCGCTCAGCGGCTGTCGCGATCTTGTCATGCATGTGCAGGAACGCACGTACACCATTCCGGAAATCGCCGAGTGCCTGTCCGCCCTGGGGCTACGCTTTCTTGGGTTCCAGCTGCCGCATGATGTGCAGGCGCAGTTCGCGTTGGAGCATCCCGCGGATGGTGCACGTGTCGACGTCACCGCATGGGATGCCTTTGAGACAGCGCACCCCGAGACGTTTGCGGCGATGTACCAGTTCTGGTGTTGTCGCGCTACTACAGCACCTCAATCATGGCCCGATGACCTGGAGCCGCGGCGAGTCGGCGATCGCGCGTGAGGAGCGTCGCGCCAAGCAGCTCGGCGAGGGCGACGTAGGCCGCATCATACGCCGTGATATTGGCGCGTAACGCCCAGATTCGTGGCAGCAGTTGCGCGTGGTCATGTCGGCTGAGCGGCAGCGCGGCCAAGAGTCGCAGTGCCTCAAGTCCGCGCGCTTCTCCGAGCATCCCGCGAAGTGCGAAACGGCGAAAGACTTGGGCCACCTCGACGTCGAGCAGGTGAGGCGCGTGCAGCACCTCTCGTGAATCCAGCAGGCGGGACGACAGCGTCTCGGCGCGGGGCCCCGGAGCAACAGGTCGACTGCCACCGACGCATCAACAACGATCACGTCGCGTCGCGCTCGGCTCGGACTGCGTCCGCTGTAGTTTCGTCTATTGGGACAGCCGAGAGCGCTGCGAGACGTTCCTTGAACTCGTCTATCGTGAGCTGTGCGGCCGAGCGCTCAAGCTCGAGTCGCAAGTCTGACAATGACATTCCGGCGGACGCTGCGCGCGCTTTGCGTCGACGATGCAGCTGGTCTGGCACGTGTCGGATGGATCACTTTGGACATGTGATAACATGTGAACATGGTCAACACATGACAAGCATGTGTTTCGACACAGCCTTTACTTCGCCAACCACTCCCACACAATGCGCGAGCAGTCTTTCATGAGCGCCCGCGCGATCCGTTCGTCAGGGATGCCGCGCGTGAGCACGGCGATCACATAGGGCTTCCGCCCCTTCGGGTACACGATCCCGGCGTCGTGCAGCACACCGGTGATGGACCCTGTCTTGTGCGCGATGCGCGTGCCGGTGGGCAGTCCCGCGGGAATCTCCTCGTTGAACGCCTGCGCTTCGAGAATGCTCAGCATGTCTTTCGTCAGCGCCGCGTTGGCGACCTTGCCTCGCTCAAGGGCAACGAACAGCGCCACGAGGTCATTCGCTGTGGTGGTGTTGTTGAGCCCCGCACGAAATGCCAGGTTGTCTTCCACACCGCGCAGCACCTGCAGCTGCGTCGCACCGAATGTGCGCGTGAGCGCGGTAATGCGCTTCGCATCGAGCAGCGTGATGAGCGCGTTCGTCGCCAGATTGCTTGAGTGCGTGATCATGCGCGTGGCCAACTCACGCAGCGGCACGTGCTGGCCAACCATCGCATAGACGATGCTGTCGCTGTCGTCACTCGCATTGAGCGCGTACGTCGACCCGTCCACGATGGACGTAAAGGCGTTCACGAGTGGAAATGGCTGCGTGGGCCGTAGCCGTTTTGCCTGGAACTCACGATAGAGCGCAAACAGCACCGGTACTTTCATGGTGCTGGCCGCGTGGTAGACGGTGTCTCCGCGCATGGAAAGTTGTCGTCCACTCGACAGGTCGTGTACGGCGATGGCCACCTGCGCGCCTGGCACCTGCGCGATACGTGCCTCGAGTAACGCCCGCACCGAGTCACTGCTCATGCGCTGCGCGTGCGCTATGCGCGCGAGAGGTACGCCGAGGAGCAGCGCGGCGGCCACGGCGACACGTCGGCCGGTGCGCGAACTAGTGGGTAAGCCCATACACGATGTAGTTCGTCGCCAGTTTGTAGGCATCGTTCGATAGGTTGACGGCATACCAGCCGCCGCCAGACCACTCCATGTAGTCGCCGATGTCGTTGTTGTAGTTAATGATGACGCTGAGTCGGCGTGACGGATCGTTGTCCTCATAGATGCCCAGATACTCGGACTTCGCACTTTGATTGTCTGGATGATGCATCCCGTCCAAGGTCTTGATCTTGAAGAACGAATTGAAAATGGGATTCGACACATCCAGCTTCACGATGTGCGCGTTCGGCAACACCATACGCATCGAGCGTTCGAAATTCTCCCACTGCCGGTCAAAGTAAAAGTCGTCGACAATGAGAAACCCGCCTTTCGCGAGCCAGGTGCGCAGACCAAGTGCTTCGGACTGGCTCGGAATCCAGTAGCCCGGTTCCGACAGGTACGCGATCGGATACTTGGCGAGTTCTGGGTCATCCATGCGAAGAATATTGCTGCCCTTGACGTGCGGTTTGATGGACGTGAGCTCGTTCATGATGGTCATGAAGTTGCGCTCCATCTCCGGATAGTCGAACTCCCAACCGCTGCGCGAATAGACGGTGTACCGCAGCCGCACAAAGGTGAACCGGCCATCGTACGGCAGATTCGGTTCAAGGAACATGCCACGTTGCGACCACGCGACGGCGGCCGATGCCGTCACGGCGACGACCGCGGCACAGAGCCACGCCAGACGCCGCAATTGCCTTTCGGTGCGTGGCACGTACTACCTCGACAATGTTCGCGGCGAGAAACCAACACCGTCCGATCCGGCACCGAGAGGGAGCGCTTTCCCAATCATCGCCGATGCGAGATCGACCACCGCCACACGCGCTGCGGCGTTCAGTCTGACAAATGCCTTTTTGCTGTCGCGTGAGAGGGTGACGCCCCGCGGTGAAGCACCTTTGCCAGCGTCGATGCCCTCCATCGGTGGCACGGTAATCACGGCGCGTGACCGATGGTTGGCGCAACGGCGGCGCTGCGCAGCAGTGCGCTGCCGAGGAGCAGGAGCTGTCGAGGATGAGGCATCACAAACAATAAACGCGAGGGCAGTGTCCCGCCCCCGCGCTATCGTCCGTTCAGCTGCGCCGCAAACTCTTGGGCGACTATCACCCCCGACGGCGTGGGCCTTCACTACTGGCCGATCGCTCCGCTGGCGGCGCACTGCGAGGGAAGTCTCGACCGCCGCGCGGCTGTGCCGTCCGCCCTTCACTCGGCCGCGGCTCACTTTGTCGTGATTCGCTCTGCCGCGGCTCGCTTGCCCGTGTGTCGGGCCCGCGAGGCGATCCGCCGCGTGGCTGCGCTTGCACTTGCACCGGTTCGGCGTCACGACCACCGCCACGATGTGCGTCACGCGGTGTGTCCTGCGGTACAGCCCGAGGCGCCGCGCGTGGGGTATCACGAGGCGTATCGCGCGGTGTATCGCGTGGTGTATCGCGTGGTGTCGAACGATCGGCATCGCGCGGCGTGGCACGTCCACCGTCACGTGGGGTGTCGCGAGGCACGTCACGCGGTGCGTCGCGTCGCAATTCCCGCTCGGTCTCGCGCGCATTGCCCGTGCTGCCGTTCCGGTAACCGCTGTTCGACGCATCACCACCATTGACGGCGCGACCATTGTTGTCGTCTCGGCGAGTATCGGCGCCGCGCGGCACCGCGTAACGAAACGGCTCGGGATCCGCGCGACCGACACGACGGGGCTCGTTGCGAGAATCGCGCTGCCCCTCAAAGCGATAGCTGCGCACGTTCACAAAATGATAGTCGCGCGGCCTGTTCCAGCCGGGATAGCCGTACACGACTCTTCGCGTGGCCCAATCGAATCCACTCTCTCGCCAGCCCCAAGGCTCGTACCAGACGCCGAGGCGCACGCCGTAACCAAAGTAGATGGCGGTGGAGACGACGAAGCGCGGGCGGGGCGGCGCAAACACGATGTACGGATCGTAGTACGGCACGACGACATACGCCGGATTCACCGGGAGAATCTCAATCACCGGCGATGCGGTCACCTGCCACTGGTTGTTTGAGCGCAGGTACCCGTAACGCTGCGCCTGTTCGCGCATGCGCTGCACCGCATCCATGACATCGGCATGCTGCGTCAGGAACGCGTCACCGATTTCCTCGGTCCACGGCATCGCTGACGCCATCATCTGCAGCACGGTGGGGAACGCCACGAGTGCCTGCACACTCGGGTCCCACGAGACACGATCGTTCGCGAGCGCGTCGGCGAGTTGTTCACCGGACATGCCGCGGCGGCGGTCTACCCATTGTGCGGCGAGCGGGACTTCCCGAGGAAACGTGGCCGCATTGAGCAACTGTGCGAGGAGTGGATCCGGGTAGAGTGCGATTGGCGACACGATACGATCCAGCTCGGACGCGTCGTACACTGCGCGTCGTATCTCCGTGATCGTCGGTCGTGGCGATGTCGGCAGTGGCGCGCCGGTGGCGACCTGCGCGGTTGCTTGGGACGGACCGCTGAGCGCGACCATCAGGCTCGCTGCCGCAAGCAGTTGCCGTCGCGGTACGGTGGCGGTTGGTGGCCGGTCGATCCAGAACCCCGTTGTGTATGTCATGGCTTCGCTCTCCCACGGTGAGTGCGTACTGCAGATGACGCGCGATTCTCGTTTGGTGGACACCACATTTCCCCAATCGAGGACACTGCCTCCAGCGATCGTCTCACTACGTCTTCACTAAGTCGTTGCGTGGCCTCACGAAACGCTTCGTCAGACGTTCTGTCGCTGCTGGCCTGGCTGTTGACACTGCAGGAGTAGTGCCCAATCCATTCCCCCGGAGGATGCATGCCCCACCGACGCATCGGAATCTCACTGTTCGCGCTGTGCGCTGTACAGACCGCCGCAGCGCAGCCAACAATCCGGATCCGCTTGTCATCGGACGCGCTGCTGACCGGAGAGCTGGTCCACGTGAAAGTAAAGACGGCGGACGACGGTCACCTTTTCGTGCTCCGGTTGGACACCGAGGGACGAATCCGCGTGCTGTT
>JANMKU010000256.1:0-4430 GCA_031372205.1 Gemmatimonadaceae bacterium
CTCGGTAGCGCGGTCGGCGCACAATCGCTTGCGGCTCGAGTCGAAGAGAGTGGGGTGGCGACGAACCCTATAATCTTTGTCGCGACGGCGACCGCAGGGGCAGCGTCGCAGTCGGCGGCAGCATCTGTAACCACGCAGACCGCGGTCGTCGGCACCTTTGTTGGCGCGCCACCCAGTGTCCGCGTGACTGATGCGAACGGCAATCCCGTGACCGGTGCCGCTGTTGCCTTCGCCGTCACTTCCGGTGGCGGTACGATCACCGGAAACGCGCAGCTCACGAACGCGCAGGGTATCGCGACGGTCGGCAATTGGTTGCTCGGTACCGCGGCCGGGGCGAACTCCCTGACGGCCGTGGCGACAGGTGCTGGAAGTGTCGTGTTTTCGGCGACTGCCGTTGCCGGCGGTGCAACGCAGATGGTGATCAGCGCTGGCAACAATCAGCGTGCGCAAGTATCCAAGGCGGTCGCCACTGCCCCTGCCGTCGTGGTGCGCGATGCGCTGGGTAACGCTGTGGGCGGTGTGATCGTGACCTTCACCGTCACGTCCGGTGGTGGTGTCGCGGTGGCCGGGCGACAAGTTACGGACGCATCAGGGACCGCAGCCGTCGGGGCGTGGTTCCTCGGCGATGCGCCGGGAACGAACACGCTGGTCGCGAGTGCGACGGGGCTCACGTCGGTCTCGTTTACAGCGGCGGCTGATCCGGGTCGACCGGTGTCGATGACGGCCAACTCGTCGGTTTCGCAGACCGCCCCCGCCGGTACAGCAATCGGCGATCAACCGAGCGTGATCATTCGCGACGCGGTCGGCAATCCCGTTAGTGGTGTTTCGGTGACGTTTGCCGTGGCATCGGGTGGCGGTGCAGTCACCGGCTCACCGGCGATCACGAATTCATCTGGTGTCGCCAGTGTCACCTTGTGGACGCTGGGCGCTACCGCAGGCGCAAACTCTGTGGTCGCGACGGCGTCGGGATTGCCGACGGTCACGTTCAACGCGACCGGAACGGCCGGTGTCGCGGCGAACATCGTTGGCGTGGCCGGCTTCAATCAGGTTGGCTTGCAGGGCACGAGCGTCGCTATTCGGCCGAGCGTCAGAGTAACAGATGTCAACGGCAACAACGTGAGTGGCGCGTTGGTGACATTCGCAGTGGCGAACGGCGGCGGATCAGTCACGACCCCGTCCGTGGTCACAGACGCTACCGGCATTGCAACGGTCGGCAGTTGGACGTTGGGCGGCGGCGCCTCGAACCAGCTTACGGCGACGGTCAGTGGCACTAGCATCACCAACAATCCCATCACCTTCAACGCGCAAGCCGCAACACAGGTGCAGCTCGTGTCTGCATCGACAGGGCCGATCGCTGCCGGTGGCACTGTCACGGTGGCGGTGCGCCTGACGGACGGCGGCGGAGCCTCTGCCGCGCTCTCCGGTATCCCGCTTACGCTTGCCATCACCACGGGCGGAACTGCGGGTACGTTCAACGGCGTGACCAACACGTCCGTGCAGGCGTCGACCGACGCCAACGGTGCGGCGACGTTTACGTTCGTGATAACCGGTGCGGCGGGCACTCGCAATTTCACCATCACCGGCGGCGGGCTCGGTTCGACCACGACCGCCACGATCACTTTCAACTGAGCCCATCACCATGCAACGTGAATCGAAAACGACATTGGCGATGGCAACGACCCGCCGACGCGTGGCGCGTTCACTCGGCGCCACGTTAGTAGTGGCAACAATGGCAACCTCCGTCGGCGCGCAGGCAGCGCCGGCGAAGCAAATCATGGCCGATAGTTGGCGCATCAGCGCCGCCGCGGGCGCCTACGTGCCGCGTTCCGCGGTGATCGTCGGTGCCGACGGACGCAACACGCAACTTGGCGCCGGACCCAGCGTGGCTCTTGAAGTTCAGTACCTCGCGAATCGCTACTTCGCGCTCTACGGCGGCGGCTTCGCTGGCTTTAGCACGCTCGCCACAGGCACCGCAATCCAACCGACTGCCGTTGGACCGTCAAACCAGGTGACGGTGCTTGGTGGTACCGGCGGATTGCTCATCTCCGGTGCGTTCGGGAGTCGCTTTCAGCCAACGCTGCGTATTGGCGGTGGACTGAAGGGGTATTCGTTCGATCTAAAAGGCGCCACCAATCAGTGGCGTCCGGCCGGCGACTTCGGTGTGGGATTCCGCGGCGCTGGCAGCGGCCCGATCGACATATCGGCCGAGGTGCGCGTCCTCCCGAGTTCATTTGACCAAGGCAAGCTGCCGATTCGGGGCATCGTGCCGCAGGCGCAATCGCAGATGGACATGATGTTGACCATCGGCGTAAGCATTCGGCCGTAACGCAACCAGTAGCGCGATACCGTTGAGGGCACGCCACTTCGGGTGCCCTCAATGCGTATGTAGCACGCAATGGCGAGTCGTGATGTGTACTACCTCAGTGGAATTCCCCGCGTACCGTTCGCGTCGATGCGCGCCATTCGTCGCAAATGTACGGAGTCGGCGGCCGCCACAAATGCCATCTCGCTCTCTGATGATTCGAGGGCGCGCTTGAGCTGCGTGAGGCCACCGCACAGATAGCGGTTGCAAATGTTCGCGCGCAGCGTGCGCGGGAGCGCGCAGCCAACCGTGGTGTGGTAGACGCATGAACCACGGTAATGTCGGGCTGGCAGATGTGCGGCATAGGTAGCGATCAGCGATTGCTCGTTGTGCGCCGGGTGCGTGGACCGCACACGTGCAAGGCTGTCCTCGCGCAGAAACGCGTGATCTCCACCAGCTGTGCAACACTCGCCGCGGCAGGTGGCGCAGCTGCGCCCGAGAATCGACGCGGTGGCGTGCTGCGTACTCGGCGCGGGATCGAGCGTCGCCACGTCGGCAGGCGTCGCGCCGGTGTCTGGCTCGGCATACGTGGCACGAATGCGTTCGGCCAATCGATCGAGAAAGACGCGTCGTGTGCGCAATGGAAGCGGAGCGGTTTCGCGGGTGTTCGCCGGAACGACGCCTACGGGTACGGGCACCGGGACATCCAGCGGCTGCGCACGCGCGATCGACTCTGCCTGCTCGCGGAGATGCGCGTTGCGCTCACGCTGTGCGGCGATCGGGTGATGGCCGAGCGCGCGACGTTTGTCGGACGCGCGCTCGCTACGTGGCGGTGTCGTGGGCATGTCGGCTATTTAGCGACCAGCGCGCCCATGCCGCCCGGAAAACGCTCGCCGCTCGCGGCTCCGCGTGGCAGCAATGCGGAGAGTCGTTCCAGGTCAACCCTGTGCATGGTGACGTTCACGGCGGCGATGTTCTCCTCCAAACGCGCGATCTGCGTGGTGCCGGGAATCGGCACGACATCATCGCCGCGTGACAACACCCAGGCGAGCGCCAGTTGCGCGGGTGTGCATCCCTTTGCAGTCGCGATCTGCGCTATGCCGTCGGCAAGGGAACGGTTTGCGGCGAAGTGCGCCGCCTGAAAGCGGGGCGATGTGCGCCGATAGTCGCCTTCCGCGAGATCGGCGGACGTCGCAAAGCGACCCGTTAGAAACCCTCGCCCCAGCGGGCTGTACGGCACGATGCCGATCCCAAGTTCGCGCGCTACGGGGAACGCATCGTCTTCCCAATCGCGCGTCCACAGCGACCACTCCGATTGCAGCGCGCTGAGCGGATGCACCGCGTGCGCCCGACGCAGTGTTGACGGGCCAACCTCCGAGAGCCCGAGGAATCGCACTTTGCCCTGGTGCACCAAGTCGGCCATTGCGCCGACGGTCTCCTCAATGGGCACACGTTGGTCAACGCGATGCAAGTAGTACAAGTCGATGGTCTCAACGCCAAGTCGACGGAGGGATGCGTCGCATGCCGAACGCACGTAGTCGGGATGACCGTTGACGTGTTTGGTTCCGGGAGTGCCGGTGTCATGCAGCAGGCCGAACTTTGTCGCGATCACCACGCGATCACGGCAATCCGCGATGGCGCGACCGACGAGTGCCTCGTTGATGTGCGGGCCGTAGACGTCCGCCGTGTCGAGGAGCGTGACACCGAGCTCCATGGCTCGATGGATCACGCGAAGCGACTGCGCATCGTCGCGTGTGTCGGCGCTTCCGTAGTAGGCCGACATTCCCATGCAACCAAGTCCGAGCGCTGAGACCGTGAGCCCTTGGTGGCCGAGTGTGCGCGTGCCGGGAGGCGTCATGGCGTCACCGCCACGTGCGGGAAGCGCGGGACGACTCCGAGGTTGCGAAAGAGAAAGGCGTACACGTCGGCGGTCTCAGTGATGGACTTCGTGAGTGAGGAGCTGCCGTGCCCAGACTGTGTTTCCACGCGGATCAGGACGGGATTGGTACCAACGTGCGCCGTCTGCAGTCGCGCGGCAAACTTGAAGGAATGCGCCGGCACCACGCGATCATCGTGGTCGCCAGTGAGGATCATGGTTGCGGGATACGTGACGCCGTCTCGCAAGCGG
>JANMKU010000304.1:0-31766 GCA_031372205.1 Gemmatimonadaceae bacterium
GATCCGTCAAAGAGAAAGACGTCCTGCTGTACAATGGCCAGCAGTCGCGATACGAGCGCAACGTGAAATCGCGGATGTCGGTGCCATTGAGGAGAATGCGACCGCGTGTCGGATCATGAAAGCGGGCCACGAGATCCGTGACGGTGGTCTTGCCGGCGCCACTGCGGCCCACCAGTGCCACCACCGCACCCCCGGGCACATGCACATCGAAGTCCTGCACGACTGGTCGACCTTCGTGGTATTCGAACTCGACGTGCTCAAAGCGAATCTGCGCGACGGTTGTCGGCGCCTCAATTGCATTCGCGCGGTCTGGTTTGTCGGGCGCCATCGCCAGCACATCGAAGACGCGTTCCATCGAGGCGAGAGAGCGCTGCAACTCCGAGAAGGAATTGACGATGTTCCACACCGGCGTCATGAGCAGAAACGTATACCACTGAAAGGCCATGATATCGCCGATCGACGCACGACCGCGCACGTTGAGGTAACCACCATACCAGACGATGATCACGTTGACGCTGGCGGTCAGCAACCCCCACGACGTCCAGAGCAGCAATTCACGACGATGCGCGAACAGTTCCTTCCGCAAGACGGTATGACGACCGCGCATGTAGTCGAGGAGCTCGGTCATCTCTCGACCGAACGCACGCACCACGCGAATGCCGGAAAAGGTCTCCCCAACGCGCCCGTCAATGCGTTCGGCGTCCTTCCGCACCACACGATAGATGGGACGAATACGCTTGGTGAACGTGAAGCTCATCAGCATAGCGCCCGGGATCACCGCCAGCGCCATCAAGGCGAGTCGCCAATTGAGCGACATCAGCACACCGATGGCGATTATCAGGCGTATCACGGAAATCGCAGGCGAGACGATCGCCATTTGCAGCAGACCGCTGGTGGTATCCACATCACCGGTCAGTCGCGACAGAATACCGCCCGTCTTCATCTCCCACAACTTGGGCAGCGGCAAATGCAGCATGCGCTCGAACAACGCTCGACGCAGCGAAAGCATGACGCGAAAGTTGAGCGACCGCTGGCGATAGTCCTTGAGTACGTTGATCAGCGCGGACACGACGATCACCGTCAGGAAGGCTGCCCCGGCCAGATGCAGCCGCGTCAATCGATTCGCCGAATCGAGCGTGGTGTTGAGGAGGACGCGATCGATGATGAAACGCATGAACAGCGGTTCGATCATCTGCAAACCGGCGCTGGTCAAGGCGAGCACGAACACCGCCGCCAGACCGACGCGGTAGGGTATGAGCCAGCGCAAATAGGCGCGCATCCTGGGCTGGCGCACGCGTCGCAGCAGTCCGGCCGAGCCCTTCGTTGCATCGCCACCAGTCGCTCCCGGTGGCGCGGCCTTTACCGACTCCGACCTGGAGGGGTCCGCGTCGTCGTCCAGGCGCCGCGCTCGGTACGCGTCCACAAACTGACGGTACCGTTGCCTGGACGAGCGCGGGGGCGACGAGGGTGACGGGCTTGGCTCTGACATCTTGGCTCTCGATTGTCATACGACTGTCGTTCGACCGATGGCGCTTCGGTGTGTCCGCCAACATTCTGGAAGGATGCCCGTCGCGCAACCACACCCGTCGAGGATAATGATGCGTCGATCGAAACTACCACAGCTCGTTTGCACGCTCGCATACACGCTCGCTCGTACACTCACTGTGGCACCCGCGCTCACCGTAGCACTTGCATCAGCGTCCGCATCAGCGTTCGCGTCCGCGCAGGTCACGAGAACGGAACAGGTGAGTGGGACTACCGCCCTGCTGATCGCGGTGAGCCCCGTCAACGAACGCGTGGTGTGGTTGAGTGGCGCCCGCGGCACCTGGGTACGCACGACCGATGGCGGTACCACGTGGCAGGCCGGACGTGTGCCCGGCGCCGACTCGCTGCAATTTCGCGACGTCCACGCCATCGATGCGAACAGTGCGTACCTGCTGAGCATTGGCAACGGACCGGCGTCGCGCATCTACAAAACCACCGATGCCGGTGCGAGCTGGACGCAGCAGTTTGTCAACGACGATCCGAAGGCGTTCTATGATTGTATGGATTTCTGGGATGCCAAACGCGGTCTCGTCATTGGCGACGGCATTGACGGACAGGTAGGGATGCTCCGCACCGACGACGGCGGCGCACATTGGACGCGCATCCCGAGCGCCTCGCTACCGGCCGCACAGCCGAATGAAGGGAGCTTCGCTGCGAGCGGGACGTGTCTGGTCACGCAGAAGGGTGGTCACGCGTGGATTGTGGCCAGCAACGCTGAGCATGGACGGCTGCTGCACACGTCAGACTACGGTCGGACGTGGCGTGTTGACACGCTACCACTCACGACACGGAGCGGCTCCGGTCCGCAGTCCGTGGCGTTTCGCGACAAACAACACGGCATGGTACTCGGTGGCGGTAACAGCGCCGCGACAGGTGACGTGCTCATCGCCGTGACCAGCAATGGCGGTGCAACGTGGACGGCGCGCAGCAGTCCCGTGTTGCCCAAAGGCGTGTGGGGTGGCGTATATGTGCCACGCGCCACGTCACCGCTCGTCGTCGCGGTTGGGCCGAACGGTGCCGTCTACACGCGCGATGAGGGCGCAACGTGGACATCGATCGACAGCATGAACTACTGGTCGGTGGGATTCGCGTCGCCGCGCGCCGGCTGGGCAGTGGGAGTTGGTGGTCGCATTACAAAACTGTCGGGGTTCTGACGGGTACACGCTATCATGGACAAGCCGGAGGACATGGGCCGCTTCAAGGGGCGACATGACCGCCTGCTTACGTTCGCTCGCCGATAGTGCGTTCCTCACCGACATCCGTTTCTCGAACCCATGGATATCCCAATGACTGCTCGTCGCTCCGCTGTTACCCGTCGCCTCGCCACCATTGTCGCCGTGGCGATCATCGCCGCTTCGGTCGCAACCTCCGCGCGCGCCGGCGCGTTCCCGCATCTCAAGCTGATCAAATCATCACCGGTTGCGGACGCCACGCTCGCCGCATCGCCCGATGCCATTCGCCTCTGGCTGTCGGAGCCCGCCGAACTGCCCGGAACGAAGATCGCACTCGCAACCGAGAGCGGAACCGCGGTCGAGACGGCCCCACTCACGCGCGCCGCGGCGAGTGACGCGCCGGTGGTCGCGAAGATTGCCAAGCCACTCATGCCAGGCGCGTACACCGTGACCTGGAAGGCGATGTCCAAGGACGGACACGTCATCAACAACACGTTCGGATTCAAGGTCCACGCCAAGTGATGCTCGGTGTGTCATCGGTGTTCGGCCATGACGTCAAGCACCGATGGCACACATCACAACAAGGTGGTCAGCACTCCGATGCTCAATGCCACCACGGCGGTGTTAAAGGCGAAGGCCACGATGCCGTGCAAGAGCGCCGTATGGCGTATCGCGCGACTGCGAATGTTCACGTCAGCCGTCTGCGCAGTCATGCCGATCACGAATGCGAAATACGCGAAGTCGAGATAATCCGGCGGTGAGACGTCGCCAGGAAACTCGAGCGCGGTGAGCGACTCGCTGGCGTCGTAGTACAGATGGGCATAGCGGAGTGTGAACACGGTATGGATGAGCAGCCACGCCGAGGCGACCGCCGATAGCGCCAGCACAATGGCAAGTGTCTTGTCGGTCCCCCGCATGGTCATGCTTTCCTGCAGCAGCACGACCACCGCCAGCAGCGACGCGCCGGCTCCGAGCACGACCAGCACGAGCGCCACGAAACGGCTGGGGTCTTCGCGTTGCGCCAACTGCCGGATCTGCGCCGGGCGCAACGTGAGAATGGTCACCCACGTCGATGCCAGCGCGACGACCGCAAATCCGTCCCACGACGCCACGGCACGAATCTCCGGCGATACGTGCGCTGGCAGCAGCAACGCCATCAGCCCGCTCGCGGCCAGCGCCGACACGAGTCGCGTCCCAGCGCGCACGTGCGCCAATCGATGCCGCCAGCTCGACGGCAGCGGCGCGGTCGATTCCGTTGACTCACCGGTGTGCTTCATGCGCGGGGCACCTCCAGTGGCGGGTTTGCGCGTCCAGCGTGGATGACAACGTGCAACGTATCACCCGATGCACCATCCGTGCGTCCCGCGATTCCCGCATCAACGCCGGCATCACGCGGCCGTCCTCGCTGTCGCGCCGCATCAACCGTAACTTCGGGGCGACTCCCAACCATAGGTCGCCATGGATCGCCGCACCGCACTCCGCCGCATCACCGTTGCCGCGGTCACCACACTCGCCGCGCCCGCGGTCCTTCGTGGTCGCTACCGTCTCTTCGCGCAAAGCCGTGCTGAGTATTCCGCGCGCACGATCGCCCTCATGCGGGAGGCGACGGTGATCGACATGCTCAACCAGTTCGGATTTGACGACTACCGCAAGGATGACGTTCCGCTCGCCACGCGGTGGCTCCGTGATCCGGCAGCGTTCACCGCCGAACACTTCGCCACGTTTCGCGAGTCGGGCATCAACGTGCTCGCGCTTGGCAGCGGCCCGAGCAACTACGAAGACGCGGTGAGGTTTTATGCGCAGTGGAATGGATTTATCGCGTCACACAGCGAGTGGTTCACGCGCATAGATGACGCGGCGGATCTACGCACGGTGAAGCAGTCCGGACGGATCGGCATCATGATCACGGCACAAAACTCCGATCATTTTCGCACGCCGGCCGACGTCGACACGTTCTATCAACTCGGCCAGCGCGTGTCGCAACTCACGTACAACATGCAGAGTCGCATCGGCGCCGGGTTCCTCGAGAATCGCGACGGCGGGCTCTCGGCGTTTGGGCACGACATTGTCGCCCGCATGGAGAAGGTGGGCATGATGGTCGACCTGTCCCACTGTGCCGACCAGACCACGCTTGACGCCCTCGCGGCCGTCACCCGTCCACCGATCTTTTCCCATGCGTCCAGCCGCGCACTGCTGCCCATATGCATGCGCTGCAAGACGGACGATGCGCTCAAGCAATTGGCGGCCAAAGGCGGCGTTGTTGGTATCCCGATGATCCGCTTCATGATTCGACCGGCGCCACCCGTGACGGTGGAACACGTTGCAGATCATGTCGAGCATATGTTCACACTCATCGGCGCCGAACACGTGGGCATTGGAACGGACCTCGATATGTCCGGGCTATCAAACCCGATGCCGCGCACCGGGGCGCCGGACGTGACGACGCAACCAAACTTTGTGCGGTACGGTGCATACTTCGCGGCCAATGGCGGCGCCCATGTCGATGGGCTCGATCATCCCAAACGGATTTTTGATCTGACCGAAGCCATGGTGCGGCGCAAACACTCCGATGCGAATATCCGACTGCTCTTGGGTGGAAGCTTTGCGCGGGTGCTTTCGGCGACGTGGAAGTAGTGCGCCCTGTGTGTTGCCCTTCTTGGCCTTGCCCTTAGCGCGGGGGCCGAGATGGTGGCGGCTCATCGCCCATCGGCGGCCGCCCACGACCGCGCCCGCGTCCGCGCAACTCTTTTACTTTCACCTGTTGCGCTGGCGACAGAATCGAATCCATCGCTTGTTGTGCCTCGCGCGTCAGCGAGTCGATCGATGGTTGCGCGGCGTCCGTCACGCGCCGTATCCCGCGCATTTGCTTCGACATGATCGAGTCGACGCGAACCTGCTGCGCTGGAGTGAGGCCGAGTTCCTGGGCCATCCGCTCGGAAAAGCGACGACGTCCATTGGATGAGCCTGGGCGTCCAGACGGCCCCTGGCGTCCCTGACCTGGGCCCTGACCGCCCTGTCCGAAGCCTGGCCCGCGACCGCGACTTGACGCGTTGGCCATGAGCACGTAGCGGTCCCACGCGACACCACCGATGGCCGATGCGACGGCCACGGCCACCAACACCAGCACCGCAGTGAGACGCGCGGGGGCACTCCATGAGGACGATACATTGTCGGAAGGCGACGGAGTGTCGTTCACTTGGCACCAGCCGGCGCAAGAAGAATCGCATCGGCGTCTTCGGGCAGTCGCAACAAGTCCGCGACCGACGAACCTTCCGTGACGTCATCCACCGCATCGGCGGCGAAGGCGAGCGTGGTATCATCTCGCGCGGTGTCTGGAAACTGACGCACGACCACCATCGCTAGCACCGCTGCGGCGAGGCTGAGCGGAATGGCCACACGACTAAAGCCGCTGGTGACGTCAAGCCACGTTGGCCGGGCGATGCCACGCATCGTTTGTCGAGCGCGCGCCGCCAATGGTTGCGCCGTCGCAGCAAGGATGCGGGCGCGCAGCGCGCTCACCTCCGCAGTCGACGGGAGCGCATGAAGCGCCCGCAACTGTAGGGTCAGGTCCCGATTCGTGTCGTCGTCAAACTCGTCGCTCATGATCCAGTCTCCGTTCGCGTTCGCTCGGCGCCGTCGTGCAGGTTACCCAGCGCGGCGCGTAGTGTTTTCCGCGCGTCGTGCAGGTGCCAGCGGACGGTTTGCGGTGACAGCTCCAGTGTTGTCCCGATATCGCCAGTCGTCCAACCTTCCACATCGTGCAGCATGACCACTTCCCGCTGACGGTCGGAGAGCGCTGCCACCGCTAGCGCAAACCGCTCACGCACTTCTGTCCGCATCGCCATCGCATCCGGCAGACCGTCAGACGACGGCGTAACATCGCTCAACAGCTCCACGCGCCGAACCCGTCGTGACTGCTGACGGTTGTGACCAAGATTTGCCAGCAGCCGAAAAAACCATGGAGCAAACGCTCGCGCTCCGTCGTGCTGCTCCAACCGTTCCAGCGCGCGCAAGCACGCGTCCTGCACCAGATCCTCGGCGTCCTGTTCATGCTGCAACAACCGCCGTGCCAACTGCAACGCCCGCGGTAACAGTGGTGTCACCAGTGCGTCGAATGCCTGCGCATCACCGCGTTGTACGCGCGCGATGAGTGCAGCGTCCCTCGCCTGCGCGGCGGCATCATCCGGTTCGGACGACGACGCGCGCGCTGCCCCTATGGCTTCTCCTGCCACGCCAGCAGAAACGCCCGACGTTTGTCCGCGAACTCCTTGAGTACGGCCGCACTCTTCTGGAAATCTTCGTACGTCTCCAACTTGCGTGTGTCGATCTTGATGTCCGCATCGATCAACGTTTGCGCGCGCGTGACGATGGGTCCGAGCGTCTTCCAGTCGAGTCCCTTCGTCGCAATGTCACGGACGTAGCCAAGGTACTTGGCGCGGAGCGCTGGCACGGCGAGCAGCTTGCTGCGCAACGGCTTCGTTGCGTCGGTGAGCCCAACGAGTGGGTCGAGGTCCACACCACCTTGCATCATGCCACCGGGTCCGCCGCGTCCTCGTCCCGGCCCACCTGGACCGCCAAATCCTCCCGGTGGTCCGCCGCGACCCGCCGCCGAATCCGCCGCGCGCGCGCGTATGAATGCCGCCATCATGGCCGTATCCATCGGCGGCATGCCGCGACCACCGCCACGACCCATCCCGCCACCCATACTGAACGTTTCGTTCACGTCCTGCGGAATGATGTGAAACACACCCTTGGGATCCTGATAGATGCTGTAGTCGCTGGCACGCGCCCAATATCCATCACCGTTCACCAGCGCCACGTCGAGCGCGAGGAACTTGAGCGCACCATCGATGTCGAGAATCGGCGCGAGCGCCGCTTCCAGTTGTGCGGCCGGTGTGGTGTTCAGCACGCGCGTCAGGTTGATGAGATCGGCCCACGACTTCGGCGTGTCCTTGGACTTGATCTCAAACGCTGTTTTGTACGCCTTGGCATCATCGCCGTTGTATTCCAGACCACCACGCGCACCAGGACTGCCGGGCACCTTCCAGCGCGCACCGTCCATCGTGCCAAAGTTGTCGCGCAGGAAATCGCGCCCGAACTGCTGCGAGTTGACGTAGATGCCCCAGTTCTCGCCGTTGATCGCGACGCGCGCAAAGTTCGCCATCGGTGCAGCGACGTAGGGCTTGGCGATCTGTGCATACAGAATGGAATGCAGCCACGACGCATCTTCGTGCGAGTTGAGCAGATTGAGCGTGTGATAGCCGCCGAGTTGCTGCGTATCGCGCACAGCATTGAACGCGAGGTTGATCGAGTGCTTCTGCCCTTCGGGCACCATCATGAAGGACGACATGCCACGGAAGCGCACGCCCACATCCTGAAACGCGCGCCCATCCACACGCACCGTCGCCGGTAACTCAAGGTCCGTGTCCTTAAACAGCATCAGCGCCTTTTCCCAGTTCGCGTCTTCGAACTCGATGAAAAAGGTGCGCACCGTTTCCAGATCGTAGACCTTGGCCTTCGGATACGATTTGACATCAGCCGGCGCGAGTTTGACGCCCGCCACGATTGGCGCCGCGTTTCCGCCCATGCCCGGCGGGCCGCCGCGACCACGACCGCCACCAAAGCCACGTCGGCCGCCGCCCGCTGCCGATTCGGCGACGAGCGAATCGTAGGCCGCTTTGCGTTCGGCGGCGTTCAGTCGCTTGTCACCGTCTTTGTCAAAGACCTTGAACAGCTTGCGGTCTTCCTGCACCATGCCGAACCCGCCCGGCCCACCGGGACCGCCGCCAGGAAATTGCGCTAGCAGGGCCTGCACTGGCGCAACCATGCACGCCGCCAGAGTGAGCACATACACGCGTCGCATCATGTGGCACGTCCAGAAGTAGTGGGGTGAAAATAGATCGTCAGCTGTGCCGATTCGCGCAGGAAGTCGATTTCGCGGACATCAACGCGGTGCACGCTAAGCCCAGTCCGCGCGCGCAAGTCCGCGATCAATGCATCCCGTGCCGGGACGGGCAGTAGGGTGATGTTGTCGTACTGCACGCGCTGCGCCTGTTCCCGGCGAGCCAATATGCCACTTTCCAGCAGCAGTGTGAACCCGAGGACGAACGCGCCAATGCCCACGAGCTCCATCCAGGTGCCGTGACTGATCGACGTGAGCATGCCGAGCGCAATCACCAGAAACAGGTAGGTCATGTCTGTCGCCGAGATCGCATCGGTGCGGTAGCGCAGCATGGAGAAGATCGCGAATAGTCCGAACGCTGCACCGATGGTGAGGTCGGCCTGGTTCAACGCGAACGTGATCAGGAAAATGATCAGATTGAAGGCGAAGAACGTCAGGAACATGTCGGCGCGACGATACGTCCGGAAATAGATACCGCGGATCAGGATCACCACGCAGACGAGGTCAATCGCGAGTCGCGTCGCGACATTCGCGTACCGTGTGACCGGCTGCAGGAGCACGTCAGCCAGCATACGCACTCCGCGCGTCGGCATTGCTGAGAAGCCGCAGCGCACTCGGCGCGCGGTGTCCCAGCGCGTCACCGCGCAACACACTCACGCCGAGGCAATACTTGCTGAAACTCGATGCGCGCAGATTCCGTGTGCGCATGTCGTCCAAAAACGCGGAACGGGATCGCTGCGCACGCTTCACTTCGACAATCGCCACGTTAGGAAATGCTGAGCATTCGTGTTCGAACGCCAGTTGCAGCCCGAGGTTGTTTTTCACCTTCTCTTCCAGAAATCGCGCACCCGTGTCGACGTAGTCACGAACGCGCACCTTGCGTCGCGGCAGCCGCCCCGTTTGGTGAGCGCGGTAGAACGCGAGGTCCGCCGTGTCGTAGTACGTCGTCGCGTAGCCGCACAGGCGTCGTCCGTTCACCTCAAGCACGCGGTAGCGACCAGCGCAGCCGCTGAGGAGCGCAGGGATATCGGCCACCGGGACGATGAACTTGCTGTCGAGCCGGTCCATAAGCGCCGACTGACCAAGGTCGGCCAGCGAGATCGATTGGAATTGCGCCGCGGCGTCGACAATGGCGTCGACGTTATCGGGGAGCGCGTCTTGCGCGAGGTCGGGCGCGGGAGGTGTGGCCAGCATATGCATGACCTTCCTTACAGCCCAGCGCCGTCTGGCGTTTGGCGCTGCGCAACGCCGGTGCTTAACCCGCACGCCACATTGCGGTGACGCCACGCGTGACTTGCTACCTACACGCGCTTCCGCTTCCGCTCGGGTTGCGCGCCCTCGGCCAATGTCGCTGCATCCGTCGCCGTATGCCTTGCCGAGGTGGAACTTGTTCGCCCAGACGCGACTCGCGGGCGCCCCATTGGCGTAGACACCGTGAGCCCACGAAACACATGAGTCGGCTCTTGCACCGCCAACTCGAGTAAACGTAAGGCGGCACCCTCGGGTTGGCGTCTATTTGCCTCCCATGCTTGTACGAGTTTGGTACTCACGTTCAAGAAGTGGGCGAAGACCGCCTGTGACGCATTCACACGCTGACGGAGGGCCTGAATGTCGGCGGCGGACATTGGCTTTGGCGCGCGCGGAAGTACTGTGGTGCGCAGTACCTGCTTGCCGCTCGCATGCGCAAGTGCTTCCCGTGCCGATGCCAATAGCTCGTCGAATACGTCGGGTTTCATTTTGGGGCTCGCTGATGTCAGTGATTGGTGTGCAAAAACGTAGCGATGAAACTGTGTCAATTCACGCGAGACCGGTGATCCCATTCGTTGTGAATTTCGCTGACCACAATACGCAGCGCCTTCTTCTGCGTCGGCGTCAACGCGCTTTCCTGCTGCTTTGCATATACGAACATCAGATAGATGACTTCGTGCTTTGGCATGTATAGGTAGTGCACCCGCGCACCCCCACGTTTGCCAGTCCTTCGGCCCACGTCGGGCATCCGAACTTTCCGCAGACTCCCAGTTCCAGCGTCGATGTCGCCGGCGCGCGGATTCGCAATCAGTTCAGCCTGCAGCCGCACCAAACTCTCCTCCAAATTCATCTGAGTAATCCGACGGGTGAAGGCTGTGGTCTCCACGAAGTAGAGGCCCATACGGCGATCCTCAATTGGCAGTGTGATTGACAAGGCAGTGACATTATATACCACATGGTAGTATGCTCCACTGTAGTGTACAAGTCCCTTGTCTCAGCGTCATTTTGGACCATGCGGCGACAGACACTGCGACGCGGTACCTCAATATTGCTGTTATCATCAATTTGCCGATTCAAGTCGGGGCGAGACCCTACGTCACAACTCCAGGTCACTCTACCGAGCGCGCGACTCCGTCAACGCCTGGTACACGAGCGTCCGATATCGCGCTGCAACATCACTCGCATTCGGCGTCTGTTGCATCATGCACACCAGCACCAGTCCCTCGGTAGGATCAACCAGATACGTGGACCCGTAGGCACCACCCCACCCGTACGACCCCTCCGTGGCGAGGCCGTTGGCCCCATAACGATCCGTGGTTTCGAACCCCAGCCCGAAGCCCAGCCCGGCAGTGGAGTGCAGTGTGCCCACCTGGTTGGTGGTCATGAGACGCACCGTGTGCGGCGACAGGAATTGCTGTCCGTTCCACGCCCCGCGATGCGCGATCATCTGCAGGAAGCGGGCATAGTCGTACGCGGTGGACACCAGTCCCGCACCGCCGGCAAAGTTGCGACGCGGACCGTCGACATAGTGCCCCTGACCCTTGGCACCGTCCGGCGCACGCACGGAGTGTCCGAGGGAGTCGCTGCGATAGACCGCCGCGAACTTGTCGCGCTGCGCCGGTGGCACGAAGAAAAACGTATGCAGCATGCCGAGTGGCGCGGTGATGCGCGTGCGAAGGAATGCGTCCAGCGGTTGCCCGGACACACGTTCGACAATGCAGCCGAGGATATCGGTGTTGTAGCCGTACACCCACGCCTCGCCCGGCTGCGCGACGATGGGCAGTGTGCCGAGCCGCTCCATCGTGTCGCAGACCCCTTCGTCCTTGTCGGCCGTGTAATAGCCGAAACCGGCGGCCGGGCCCAGCCCTTTCGCTTGATACAGTGCTGCCACGCTCGACTCAGTCCCGTAGGAAATGCCGGCGGTATGTGTGAGCAGATCACGCACCGTAATCGCGCGTTTTGCTGCGACCATCGACACGGCGTTGTCCACCCGCGTCGCCACCTGCGTACGTTGAAACGTGGGAATGAATTTCGACACGGGGTCGGCCAGACTCACTCGCCCTTCTTCCACCAGCATCAACAACGCGGTGCTGGTAAGCGCCTTGGTTTGCGACGCGATGCGAAACAGTGCGTCGGGAGTCATGCGACGGTCGGCTTCCTTGTCGGCGAAACCAACTGCGCGCTCATACACGACCTGATCATCGCGCAACACGAGCGCGACGGCACCGGTGATCTGTCCATCCTGCACACTGCGGTCGAGTAACGAGTCGATGCGCAGCAGACGCGACGCCGAGAAACCGAACCGTGCAACTGAGCGCGCAGTGGTGGTGGATTGCGCTGAAAGCCCTGCAGCGCCCAGCGACAGCGTGCAGAGCGCGGCAGCGGTGATACTGAAACGGAGACGGGGCATGGTTTGTGGGGGCAATGGTCTCTGACGGTGAATGTCGAAAAAGTATAGCGGTACTTACACGCCCTTCATCACACCGAGTACATCGGTCAAGAACCACCACGCTCCCACCGCCAGCATGGCCACCGGAATGACGTAGCGCACCATCCACACCAGCACCGTGCGCGTCATGCCAGGTTCCCCCAACTGTTGGAGCAGCGCGCCACGTTGCAAGCACCAGCCTGCGGTGAGCACTGTAAGGAACGCGCCGAGCGCTTGCATGCCGGACCCGAACGTCAAATCCCACGTGACGAAAATGTCGAGGTTGAGCATCGGGACGAGCGAGACGACCCACACAATCAGCGCCATCAGCCACACGGCGCGCCGACGCGCGATTCGCGTGTTGTCCACCACACCGGCAATCAACACTTCAAATGCCGCGACATCCGACAGATAGGCCGCGCCAAACAGTCCGAGAAAAAAGAGCAGACCGAAGAACGCACCACCCGGCATCTGCGCAAACACGCGGGGAATGGTGTCGAAGAGCAGGCGCGGGCCCGATGCCGGCTCCATGCCAAACGCGAACACCGCCGGAAAGATGACAAGACCGGCCATGATACCGGCTGCGGTATCGCCAAACACCGTCCATGCCGCGCTACCGCGCAGTGGTTCGCCATCGGCGAGATACGAACCGTACGTCACCATGAACGTTCCGCCCAGCGACAACGAGAAGATGGCTTGACCCATTGCCGCGACCATCACACTGGGCGTGAGGTCCTGCCACTGAAATTTGCCAAGGTACCATTGCAGCCCCGCGCCCGCGCCAGGCAGTGTGACCGCGCGTACGATGAGAATGAGCAGAATGACATACAACGTCGGCATGATGATGCGACTGGAACGCTCAATTCCGGCACGCAGTCCACGGTCGAGCACGAGCGCACAAGACACAATCACCACGCTGGTGCACATCACTTGCAGCACGAACGACGTAACGTTGAACCCGGATTGCGGTGGCAGAATCGCGGCGGCATTCATGCGCACGCCAAACATTGACGTCAGCTGCTCAAGTGCGAAGTACAACACCCAGCCCACCACATTCGTGTAGTACGCCGTCGCGGCCACCACCACGCAGAACAGCGCGCCACCAACAAGGCGCCCGCCAGGCAACCCGCCGCGCTCAAACGCACCGAGTGTCCCACGGCGCGTCGCGCGCCCCAGCAACCATTCGGCCATCAACGCCGGAATGCCGACCACGATCGCGACAAACAGATAGAACATCACGAACGCCGCGCCACCAAACTTCCCCACCAGATACGGAAAGCGCCACACGTTGCCGAGTCCAACGGCCACGCCAACCATCGTGAGGATGGTCCCGAGGCGCGACGCGAAGGTGGCGCGTGACTCACTCATGCGCGGGACTCGTCAGATACGAACTGCACAGCCTTTTGCGGCGCGGTGTTCACGACCAGCTTGAGTACATCAGGACGCGCATAGTGCCCCACGGCATCAAAATCGAGCTTCGCCCGCGCGATCGCGCTCACGTCAATTTCGGCGGTCAGGATAGTCTCACCCGCGTAGTCCGGCCCCGCGAGCACCTGGCCCATGGGATCGATGATGCAGCTCCCGCCCGCCGAATACACGGTGTCTGGATCGTTGCTCAGCTTTGTCGGATAGTCGGCGGGATAGTCTTGGCGCAGACAGTACTGATTGGCCGAGAGCACAAAGCAGCGACCTTCCATCGCGATGTGCCGCACCGTCGGTAACCACGTCTCGCGCGCGTCGGCCGTGGGCGCGCAGTACACCTCAATGCCCTGCCCGTACATCGCGGCGCGAAGCAGCGGCATGTAGTTCTCCCAGCAAATCACGGCGCCAAGTCTTCCGCGCGTGGTTGGGTACACGGGCAGCGTCGAGCCATCGCCATAACCCCACACGAGTCGCTCAAGCGCCGTCGGCATGAGCTTGCGGTGCTTGCCCAGATACGCGCCGTTGGGCGCGAAGAAAAGCGCGGTGCAATAGAGCGTGCCGCCATCGCGCTCGATCACGCCAATAACCAGATGGAGATCGTTGTCGCGGGCAATCGCACCGAGACGCGTCACCGCCGGCCCCGGTACATCAATCGCGCTTTCCCAGTAGCGCCGGAACTGTTCACGGCCCTCAGCCGTGCGCGATCCGACGAGCGCGCCGAAGTCGAGCCCGCGCGGATAGGCCGAAATGAACGCTTCGGGAAAGAGCGCCAGCTTGGCACCTCGGCGCGCACTGTCCGCGCACAAGTCGGCCACCTTTTCGATCGACCGGGCGGCGTCGAACGCGATTGGCGCGGCCTGCACAACCGCGGCGATGTATGGAGCCGGGACGTCGGGGAGGTACGCGCTGTCGGCGACTGAGGTATTCGTAGTCATGGGCCAATATGCGTGCCGTAGAGGGCATTCGGCACGTCGCGGCCATCGCCAAGGCCCGCGAATCGTGGCAGGTCCGACCCATGGACAATTGACATCCGGGCGATGGACAAATATCATCCATTCCATGGATGAAAATCATCCACCTCGTGGACGATTTAGCTAACTTCATATGCAGCAAGCGTTTTAGATGTCGGATATGGTCGATAGTTGGACAAATTTACCAAGACTTGCGACTCGACACCTGCTCGCCAGCACGAAGGCGATGCCTGTCACCGTGCTCATGGGCGCCAGGCAAACGGGGAAATCCACCCTGGTTCGTACCCACCCAGGCCTGAGCGACTACCTCTTTCTCACCCTCGACAGGGCCGAGGTTCGCGAGCAGGCGCAGCGGGATCCGCTCGCGCTCTTACGGTCAGCGCCCCGGGTGATCGTTGACGAAATCCAGCGCGACCCGGCACTGGTGCTCGCCATCAAGGAAACGGTCGACGAACTCGCCTACACCGGACAGCGGACCGCGGGACAGTTCATCCTGACCGGATCCGCCAACCTGCTCGAGATGCAGCGTGTGAACGAGTCACTCGCCGGTCGAGCGACCTACACGACACTCTGGCCCATGTCTCGGCGCGAGCAACTTGGGTTCGGCGTGGCGGGCATCTGGTCTGAATTCTTCAGCACTGCAACGGCCGATTGGTACGACACGGTGAACGCGACGACCGCCACCTTTGCAGATTGGCGAGACGCCGCGCGCATCGGTGGATATCCAACGCCATCGATTGCACTGACCACCGCGGACGAACGTGCGTTGTGGTTTCAGGGATATGTCGAAACGTATCTCGATCGCGACCTGCGCGATCTCGCATCATTAAACAATCCGCTCGACATGCGACGCCTTATGAGAATCGCCGCGCATCGCATTGGGCAGCTCATCAATCGTTCGGCGTGGGCCAACGATGCCGGTGTCTCGCCGACGACGGCGTTTCGCTATCTCGATCTGCTGGAGCAATCGTATCAGCTCATTCGGCTTGAGGTGTACTCCGTGAACCGCGGCAAGCGACTCATCAAAAGTCCCAAGGCGTACTGGAGCGACACAGCCATGGCGTGGCACCTCGCGGGTACGCCACCGCTGAGCGGATTTCACTTTGAGAATCTGGTGGTGAACGACTTACTCGTCTGGCGCGATGCGCAGCTGCAAAAACCGGCGGTGATGCACTGGCGCACGACGACGCAGGACGAGGTGGACTTTGTCGTGGAGCAGCCAAACGGCGCGTTGCTGGCCGTGGAGTGCAAGAGTGGCGACCGGCCGACGCCCCGTGATGCAGAAGGTGTGCAATTGTTTCTGCGCGAGTATCCGGAGGCCGTGGGCGGTCTGGTGTTGCACGGCGGCACGGAAACGCGATGGATCGCTGATCGTGTGCTGTCAGTGCCGTGGTGGCGCGTGATGTAGGTAGCGTTGCGCCCCTCACTCGCGCAGCCGACCGTTACCCGCGCTACGGCGCGCCGCTCACCAGCCGCGCAATCGCCAGCAACCCGTCGTCACCTACGTCGAGGCTGTGCGCGTTGACGTACAACGCGATGTGCGCATCGCACACCGCATCCGACATTTCCTGCGCGTGCGCACGCACATAGGCGCGACTCGCCTCCGGGTGATCGAACGCGTACTGCACCGAGGCGCGAATGGCGTGTTCCAGTGCGGCGGCAACGTCGTCTTCGACATCGTTGCGCACACAGATGCCGGCCAGTGGCACGGGCAAACCCGTCTCCTGCTCCCACCAGTCGCCAAGATCTGCCGCGCGCGACAGGCCGTGCTCGGCGTACGTGAAGCGACTTTCGTGGATAATGAGACCCGCATCCACCTCGCCGTCAACAACCGCGCGCAGAATGCGATCGTAGCGCATCTCGACCACCGTACGGAGCGTCGGTGCAGCCAGTCGCAGCAAACAATACGCCGTTGTTTCACGACCGGGAATTGCCACACACCCGCGTACCGCTTCGGCGAGTGACATCGGTGTGCGCGTGACCACGAGGGGACCGACACCGTGACCGAGCGCCGCGCCGCTCCGCAGCAGGCGATAGCGGTCGCCAACGCCGGCGAACGCCCCGACGCTCAGTTTGCTCAGCGCAAAGGCGCCCTCATGTGCGCGCTGATTGAGTTCCTCGATGTCGAGCAGCACCGGCGTAATACGAACGGGCAACGGAACGAGGCCGTGCGCGAGGGCGTGAAACGCGAAGGTGTCATTCGGGCACGGCGAGTAGCCAAATGTCAGTTCACGCACCGGCGATGGACCGCCGTTCGAACACTGGTCTGTCGATGCAACGCGCGAGCGCTTCCACAAGCGCTGGCGTCACCGCGGCAATGGCGGCAAAAGCGGCATCGAAGTGCCAACGCGCGCGGTCGTCCTCCTCAATGTCGTTCGAGATAGCGCGAATCTCGATCGCTGGAACACCCGCGCGCTCTGCAGCGCGCAACACACCAAACCCTTCCATGGCTTCCACGTCGCAGTCCGACGTACCACCAACACGTGCACTGGTGCCGATCGTCAACACTTGGGCGAGCGGCAAGACCGTGCGCACCGCAGCAAGTAACAGCGAAGACGCAGCGACGGTCCGTGGCGCCCACGCTTCGGGAACGCGCAGGTCGCAGTACTGTGCGTCACTCCCAATCACGAACGACCCTGGCGCGAGCATGCGCGCCCGACGCGCACCTGCGATGCCGATGTGCAGAACGGCTGCCGGCACGTGTGCGGCAATGGCCGCCGCCGTCGCTGCGGCCGCCTCCACAGGGCCCACGCCGCACAGCAGGGTACGCCACCCGTCAGCCGTCGCGAGTTCGCGCGCTGTGGCCGCCACCACCAGGATTTGTGCGCGATCGTTCATATAGCCACGAAGTGTACGACCCGGACGCCCAAGTATGGAGCAGCATAGCGCTGGAACTGTGTGACAACTTGGGCGTAGGTTTGAGAGTCCGAACCCTGCCGACTGCTCTCGCCCATCACAGCGCCCATGGCCACCTCGCTGTACGCCCCCACCGCGCCAACCCGCTCCTTAGGCGTCACCCGCGAACTGCCGCTGCATCTCACCGCAGTCATCGTCGGCGCGACGAGCATCCTGATCGGCATACTCTGGGACATCTCGTGGCATCGCACCATTGGTCGCGATTCGTTCTGGACTCCCGCGCACATGGCCGTGTACTTCGGCGGCACGCTCGCTGGCCTCTCCTGCGGCGCGCGCGTGCTCATGGATTCGTTCGGCCGGGGCAGCAACAGTGCCAATGACGGTGTGCGCATCTGGCGCTACTTCACAGGGCCCATTGGCGGCTGGATTTGCATCTGGGGTGCGTTCGCGATGCTTACCTCGGCGCCCTTTGACGACTGGTGGCACAACGCGTACGGACTCGACGTCGAGATTCTCAGTCCACCGCATGTCGTGCTGCTCGTCGGGATTGGCGGCATTCTCGTGGGCGCACAGACCATGGCCGCCGCGGCACAGAATCGCGCGGCATCCTCCGGCCTGTACGCCAACATTTTCCTCCTCAGCAGTGGCGTACTGGCGACGATGGCGGCTGTCGCCATCACGGAATACACGTTCACCTCGCGCACACACGAGAGCATCTTCTACATCGTCACCGGTGCCGTTTTCCCGGCCATTCTCGTCGCGTCCGCCCGCGCGTCAAAAGCGCCGTGGCCCGCCACGATCACCGCGCTGATCTACATGATCGTCATGGCGGGACAGGTGTGGCTGCTGCCGCTCTTTCCAGGCAGCCCGAGGCTCGGGCCGATTGGCCATGACGTCACCCAGATGGTGCCGCTGCCATTTCCGGTGCTGCTCATCGTACCGGCACTGGCCATCGACATCATCGTGCGCCGTATGGAGAACCGTAACGTCTGGCTCACGAGCCTCGTGCTCGGCGTGTGCTTCGTCGCCGCATTCGCCGCGGTGCAATGGCCGTTCGGATCACTGCAAGCCACGGAGATCGGGCGCAACGCGTTTTTCGGTGGTGGGCACGACGACTACGGCACACCGGCGCAGTATCTCGTTGGTCCGCGCGAGTTGTGGACAGACGGCATCAGCACCGGCGCAACACTGCTCCGCATTGCCACGTGGGCCGTGCTTGCCGCCACACTGTCATCGCGATTGGGGATGGGGCGCGGCGCATGGCTGCGTCGAGTGGTGCGGTAGATGTTGCGACGCAAGATGGGTGGGTTGTTGCTGTTGCCTGCGCTCTGGCTCACATCGAGTGCGCACGTCGGCAGCTCGATCGTGGTGCAGGAAGGGATGGCCGGTCCCTATGGGTTGCGCGTGATGGTGCGACCACCGGGTGTCATTCCAGGACTGGTAGAAGTGATCGTCCGTTCGACAACGCCCACGACGATACCCACCAGCGTGTCAGTACGGCCCGCGTTGTGGCGTTACGGACTCAAGGGCGCACCACCGGCTGAACCAACAATGCCGGTCCCAGGCGAAGTGGGCACATTCTCGACGCACGTGTGGATCATGGAGTCGGGTTCGTACGCCTTTCATGTGCAGGCGAGCGGACCAGCTGGTGAAGGATCACTCGTCGTGCCGGTGTCGAGTGCGGCGACCACCGCGAGCACGGTCCCCACGTGGCTCGGCGGCGTGTTGCTCGCGTTGTCGGGATTTCTCGTGGTCGGACTGATCTCGATTGTCGGTGCGGCATCGCGCGATGGGGCGATTGCGGTCGGTGAGGCGGCGCACGCGCGGGACCGGCAACGTTCGCGCAAAGCGATGGCCGTGGCCACGTGCATCATCGCCGTCATGTTGACGGGTGGTTGGAAGTGGTGGGACGCGGTGGACAACGACTATCGCCGCCGCCTCGACAAGCCACTCGCCGTGGAAGCGGCCGTCACATCCGGCGATGCGCGAACGCTCACACTGCGCGTGACCGACCCGTCATGGACGTTCGTTGATCCGAAGGAACCTGGCGTGCGCAAACAGTCCGGCACGCCGCTCATTCCCGATCACGGCAAACTGATGCATCTGTTTCTGATCGAAGCCGGTGCACACGGCGCCATCGCGCATCTGCATCCCGTGCGCAACGACGTCAGCACGTTCACCACGCCCGTCGCAGGAATTCCGTCCGGTACGTATTGGGTGTTCGCCGATGTCGTGCGCGAGAGTGGATACGCGGTCTCGATGGCCGACACGGTCACCGTCCCTACAGGCGCGTCAAAGCCCAACGTGGACGGCGACGATGCATGGACGACCGCGCCCGTGATCGTCAAAGGCGCGCCTGCGGCACTCTCCGATGGCGCGACGATGTCCATCCGCGTGGATGGGACGCCAGCCGTTGGTCGTGATGTCACCATCCGCGCACGCGTCACCGATGCGGACGGCTCACCAACAGCGCTCGTGCCCTGGCTTGGCATGGCCGGACATGCGATGGTTGTGCGCACTGATGGTCAGGTGTTCATGCATCTGCATCCAATGGGCACCGGCTCGATGGCCGCGCAGGAACGGCTGCTGCGTCGCGAAGCAGGCGACACAGTCAATCACGGCGCCGTACAACCAACGTCGATGGACGCACACACGATGTTGAGCGTCATGGGCGACGTCAGCTTCCCCGTCGCGTTCCCATCGGCGGGCAACTACCGCGTGTTTGTGCAGGTGCGCCGCACAAACGGCACGATCAACACGGCGGCGATCGACGTCGTCGTTCCCAACGCCCCGGCACGATAAGCGCCTTGTGCGATCGTCCTATGACGTAGTGGTGATCGGCGCCGGTCCCAATGGACTGGCCGCTGCCATCGTCGCTGCGCAGCGCGGGCTGTCTAGTGTCGTCATCGAGGCACGTGAGACGATTGGTGGTGGTCTGCGGTCGGCGGAACTCACCGTGCCAGGATTCATGCACGACGTGTGTGCGTCAGTGCATCCGATGGCCATCGCGTCGCCGTTCTTTCGGTCGCTCCCACTGGCGCGGTTGGGCCTCGAATGGATTACGCCACCTGCCGCCGTCGCGCACCCGCTCGATTCCGGTGACGCCGTCATGCTCTGGAATGACATCGAGCGAACCATCGACGCGCTTGGTGCCGATGCCGCGCAATATCGTCGTACGGTCGGCGCGATTGCGCACGATTGGGCCAACCTCGAATCAGACTTGCTCGCACCTCTCGCATTTCCCGCGCATCCGCTCTCGTATGCGCGCTTTGGCGTGCAAGCGCTCCTGCCGGCCCGCGCGTACGCGAGGCTTGCGTTCTCCACACCACGTGCCCGGTCGTTGTTCGCTGGCTGCGCCGCGCACTCCATCGTGCCATTGTCATATGCGGGGACTGCGGCCTTCGGCCTCGTGCTCGCCGCCGTCGCACATGTGTACGGATGGCCCATTGCGCGCGGTGGTTCACAGTCCATCGCCAATGCGCTCGCCGCTCACTTGCGTGCACTCGGCGGCGAGATCGTTACCGGCACCACTATTGAGCAGCACCAACAATTGCCTTCGGCCACGCACGTCATGTTCGACACATCGCCGCGAGCGCTGGCGCACATCATGGGCACGCGCCTGCCACGCGAATACGCGCACACGCTCAAGCGGTATCCGCACGGGCCCGGTGTCTTCAAAATTGACTGGGCGCTCAACGCCCCCATTCCGTGGAAGGCGCGCGAGTGTCATGAGGCTGCCACTGTCCATGTGGGAGGAACGCTGGAGGAAATCGCTGAGTCTGAAGCGGCTCCGTGGCGCGGAGAATGCGCCGAGCGACCATTTGTGCTCGTCACGCAACCAAGCCTGTTCGATGCCAGTCGTGCGCCTGCGGGCCACCACACCGCGTGGGGCTACTGTCACGTGCCGAACGGGTCGACAGTTGACATGACGGCACGCATCGAAGCGCAGATGGAACGATTCGCTCCCGGGTTTCGCGATGTCGTCATCGCCCGCGCCGTACACACGCCGTCCACGCTGCAGGCGAGCAACGCGAATCTCATCGGCGGTGACATCGGCGGCGGGTCGAATGACTTGCTGAATTTGCTGTTCAGGCCAACGTGGCGACAATCGGCGACGCCGGTTCCCGGGATTCACCTCTGCTCGGCGGCCACGCCACCTGGTGCCGGGATTCACGGCATGTGCGGCTTTCATGCTGCGGTACGTGCGCTGGGACGAACGTGACGGTAACGTAGCCGCGATACTCGCTGCAGCGCACACACGACCGGAGTGCTGATGGATACAGTAGCAACACCTGCCCCACGCAGCGCTGATGCGGACACGGACAACGGCATGACCACCGCGGCGTGGCCCCTCTGGCAACAGGTGCTATTTCGTTTCTGCTTCGTCTACCTGCTGCTGCAAGTCGCCCCGTGGAACATGTTCAACGGCCTTCCCGGTGTCTCGTTCATCATTGCACGCTATGGGAAAGCGGTGGACTGGGCCGTGCAGGCCAGCAATGCACGCTGGTTCCATGTGCGCGAGACGCTCATCCAGCCGAACGGGAGTGGCGACACGTCGTTCGCATGGGCAGAGCTGTGGCTCTACCTCAGCATTGCATTGCTCGCGTGCATCCTGTGGAGTGTGATGGATCGCAAGCGCGACAACTACACCCGCTTGAGTTACTGGCTACGACTCGGCGTACGGTACTACATCGCCAGCGCGGCGCTCAGTTACGGCATTATCAAGCTCTTCGCGCTGCAGATGGGCTTCCCCACGACTAGCCAGCTTGCCACACCGCTTGGCGACCTGCTACCGATGCGGTTCTCATGGCTCTTCATTGGCTACTCGATGCCGTACCAGATTTTCTCTGGCGTCATGGAAACGGTTGCTGGCTTGCTGCTGCTATATCGCCGCAGCGTGACAGCCGGGTTGCTGGCGGCGACCGGCGCATTCCTGAATGTTGTCATGATTAACCTGAGCTATGACGTGCCGGTGAAGCTCTACTCGGCGCATCTGTTGCTTGCCTGTCTGTTTTTGTTGGCACTCGATTCGAAACGACTGCTCAATTTTCTCGTGCTCAATCGTGTCACGCTCCCAACAGCTGCGTACACGCCGACGTATGCGAAGCGGTGGCACCAGTGGGGCAGTGTCGCGACGAAACTGTACATTATCTCCCAGATTCTTGTGTTTCCGTTCATCAGTGCACGGGGCCGGTTTGAGGTGTCCCGCACTCCACCCAAAGCCGGCCCGTTCGCACTTGGCGTGTATGACGTGCGGAGCTACATCGTCAACGGTACCGCAATGCCGAGCAGCAGTGCAGATACGATTCGTTGGAAGGATCTCATCTTCGATAGTAACGGCGCGGGCAGCGTGAACACGCGCGACCAGCTGTTTCAGCGGCGCTACGGGCGCGGCTACTTTCGCTTCAAACCCGATACAGTGACACGGACCGCGGCCGTCTGGAAAACGTCAACAATTCCCGGCGACAGCACGTTTCTCTTCACCATGCGATACGACGTACCGGACACCACGAGTGTTCGCCTGCACGCGGTGATTCGTGGCGATTCTGTACTGGTGGAACTGGTCCGCGTGCCTCGGCATTTTCAACTGGCTGAACGGCAATTCCACTGGCTCAGCGAGTACAATCGATGACCACACGAACCGCGTTGACGATGCCGACTCACCACACGCACCACGATGCCGTCTGATCATTTCGGCCCCGTCGCAGATGGCTACGCCGCCTTTCGACCGTCGTATCCAGCGTCACTATTCGATGCGCTAGCCGCACTGGCACCGTCGCATACACTGGCCTGGGATTGTGGCTGCGGCACTGGACAGGCCGCAGTGGCACTCGCAGAACGCTTCACCGCGGTGTGCGCAACCGATGCCAGCGCGTCGCAGATCGCGCACGCGACGCTGCACCCGCGCATCACCTATGGCGTGGCACCGGCGCACGAGAGCGGGCTGCCTGATCACAGTGTGGATCTTATCACGGTGGCCCAGGCGCTCCACTGGTTTGAGGTGGATGCATTTCACGCCGACGTGCGACGTGTGCTGGTGCCGAACGGCATCGTCGCGGAGTGGAGTTATGGATTGCTCCGTGCGCCCGAATTGCCGTCGATCACGTTGGCCGTGCAAACACTTGACGATTTCCTGGGTGCGTGGTGGCCACCAGAACGACGGCATATCGATAACGCGTACGCGGACCTCGCCTTTCCGTTTGAGGCAAGCAACATCGGCACACACACGATGAGCGCGAACTGGACCGGCGCCCAGCTGCTTGGCTACCTCGGTACGTGGTCTGCCGTGACGCGCTATCGCGCCGCACACGACGATGACCCACTGCACGCGGTTCGTGTCGTGGTCGCCGAAGAGTGGCCGCAAGACTTCACGCGACGCATGGAATGGCCGCTCTGTATTCGCGTGGGACGTGTGCTGTCGCCATGAGGTAGCACGTCGGTGAGCGTTGATATGAACGAGGTCTCGACCGCCCTTCGTGCCGCCGATGCGATTCACTGCGCAAGCGCCGCGGAATGCGGCGTGCATCCCGAACGGTCGTGCGAGTCATACGTCAATGGGAAAGGGTGACACAGGCGGTTCCGTGTCGCTGACTGGTGCATCCGTCATCACGAACTTGAGCGCGCCAGAAGGACAGCGCGCGATCTGCGCCGCGACCTCGGCCGCCGTCGCCGCCTCTGGCCGCACCCAACGCGAGCGTCGCACATCAAACACGCTCGGGAGCCCGCGAATGCAAACGGCCGAATGGATGCAAAGATTGGGATCGAAGGTGACAGTGATGCCGACCGATTCGTAGGTTTGCAGGCGTTTGCTCATGGACAGGCTCCTCTCGCCGATTCTGTAAGAACAAGGAACGTGGTGACGCGACTGGCGCGCTGATGCACGGTAGCTTTCCGTGATGATTCGAATCTGCTTGTTGGGCGGGCTCTCCGTCCACCTCCCTCATCAGCGCAGTCCGGCGCCGAGCACAACGCAACCGCGGCGACTGGCCGTCCTCGCCACCATTGCGCACGCTGGAGATCGTGGCGTCTCCCGCGACCGACTGCAGTCCCTGCTGTGGCCCGACGCGCCCGAGGAGAGTGCGTGCCGTGGCCTCACCCAAGCGCTGTATGCGTTGCGCACCGGTCTCGATTCGGAACAGCTGTTGGTCGGCGTCCAGGATTTGCGATTGAATCGGGACGTGGCCACGTGCGACGTGTTGGAGTATTTAGACGCGATCGCCACTGGCGAACTCGAGCGCGCCACGTCCCTGTACCGCGGGCCGTTTCTGGACGGATTCCGTGTACCTGGCGCCGCCGAGTTTGAGCGCCGCATGGAGGAGTTCCGCGACGAGTTGGCCCGCCGACAGGAGTCGCTCGTCGAGCGGTTGGCTGTATGTGCGACCGAGCGCGGTGAGGGAGGGCGCGCTGCAGATTGGTGGCGCCAGCGTGCGGCCCATGGATCCGCTCAATGCTCGCGTGGCCGAGGCCTACATGCGCGCGCTCGCGGCCACGGGCGATCGGGTCGCCGCCATTCGGCACGCACGCATTCACGACCAGCTCGTGACGCAGGAACTCGGCACAGGAGCGAGTCCGGCCTTGGCCGCCTTGGCCGAGCAATTTCGCACCGAACTTGAAACGGCTGCGACGCCGGGGCCGGTCGCAGCGATGCCACGGCCCGCGGCAACATCGACAGTTGCACCATCAATTGCGCCAACAGCCGCGCCAGCAGTTGTGCAACAGCCAGTGAGTGACGCGTCGGCACCGCTCAAAAGATGGTCGCAGGCCAATGTCGTGCGGGCCACCGCGGCCATCGACACACTGGCGGCCGTCGCGCTCGCAATCTCCATGCGACCAAGAGCGCCGGGGCGATGGGACGACGCGGACTTGCGAGCGCTCCGCATATCAGCACCGCAACGCATCGCGTCCGACGACGTGTTTGAGCCGGACGCCGCCATCTCGCCCGACGGTCGTCAAGTGGCATACGTCGCGGGCGAAGAGGGCGATGGACGCGAGCTGGCCTGGGCGATAGGCGACTCGATCGCAGAGCGCGGTAAAGCAGGACTCGCCATCGGCAAGAGGTCACAGGGGGCGCTCGTGCAGCAACGCGCATCGAAGCAGCAGGCATGCACGGTACCTCCCAAAAAAGTCAATAGTAATTTGACCGCACCATCCGCTACGCACCCTCTGTGACCCCTGTGGTTCAATTGTAGTTTGTGGTTCAATTGCCGTTTGCGGTTCAATTGCAGTTTGCTGTTCAGATTTTTGTTGGCTTACGGTGTCATGGTGAACCAGCGCAACCCGCCAGCCGTCGTACCAATAAGCAGTTCCTGTCGGCCAACTCCAAACAAATCACCAGCAGCCGGCACGGCATTGGCGTAGCTGCGCACATTGAACGTTGCGTCACGCTCAAAACGAATCACACCCACCTCGCCAACACCGCGCCACAGTTGCAGTGCGCCGTCCCCATCGCCAATGAGCATGTCGAGCTTGCCGTCGCGGTCGATGTCGACAAGCAGCGGCGCACTGCGACGCGCCACTTTGATGTCCTGAAAATGATCGCTGACGAGCGTAAACTGCGGCGCCGTTCGCGTGCCGGTGTTGCGATACACATTGACGTTGCCGGACGCCTCGCCGATGACGAGGTCTGGCAACCCATCGCCGTCCAGATCACCAAACGACGGCGTACTGTTCGTGCCACGCGTGATCGTAACGAGCGCCGTGTCGCGCATAACCCATGCGGGCGCCGCGCGCGTGCCCACGTTGCGATACCATTGCAAGCGGTCGCGCCACGTGCCGACGACAATGTCGGGCAGTGAGTCGCCATCGAGATCGATCACTGTCGGTGCATAGTTGAAATCACCGCGAATCGGCAACAGACCACGTTCGCGAAACGCTGGCTGTGCTTTCGTGCCGACGTTGGCAAACCAGGTCACCGTGCCCGTCGAACCGTCCCTCGGCGAGATCTTGCCACCAACAAGCAAGTCAAGCAGTCCGTCGCCGTTCACGTCGGCCAGTACCGGCGCAGCGTCGGCACCCACATCAATGGTTGGAATGAGGCGCTTGGTTGCCACGCGCCACGTGTCCTTCGGCTGCTGACGCACGAAGTACAGATTCTCCACGCCAGTTCGACTCGGCTCGTACGCACCACCGATCGCACCCATCACGAGATCCACGAGCCCGTCACCGTCCGCATCACCGAACGCCGGTGCGTTGTACCCCGACGTGAGCACCGGTCTGGTAAGCGGAAAACGAACGGGCTTTCCCGTCAGGTCGGGTTGCGCGCACGAGCCCGTGTTTTCAAAGCGCAGTAGCCCTTCTTCGAAAAAGTCGCCCCAGAACAGGTCGAGCGCACCGTGACCACGCAGATCCGCAAACGTCAGCGTATTCGCGCCGTGTCGGCGCTCGATGTGCGATGGCACAAACGGACCACCGGTGCGCGCCGTGTCCACGGTGTCCGTGCGAACGAGCGAGCCACCAGTGGACTCAGGCCCGAGGACTTCGATGCCTTGCCAATTCTCTTCGAGCAGGCGAAAGCGCGGCGATCCGTCAGGACTGGCGCCCTCCTGCTCATACCGGTCCACCACACCTTGCACCCGGCCAATAAACAAGTCGAGCTTGCCGTTGCAATCGATATCGACGGCGTTTGGAATGTTCTGCCGATCGGCGACGATGGCACGCCCATCCACATCGCGCACGGTGTCGCCTAGCGCGACAAAGTGCGGCGCGGTAGCCGAACCGTCGTTGCGCCAGACGCGAATGTAGCCCGTGAGCATTTCGCTCAATAGATCGATGTCCCGATCGCCATCGATATCAACAAAACGAAACCACTCGCCAACGTTCAAATCCTGAAAGCGATCGGATCGCCACTGCCACACATCGCCGACGCGCTCAAAGAGCATCACTTCACCCGAGCGCTCCTGCACGAACAGCTCGGGCTTTCCATCCCCATTGATGTCCACCAGCTGCGGACGCGGCACGTCGAATCCGCCAAGGAACGGTGCGTACATCGGTGCACCGTTGCTGTCGCTGACCGGAATGCCGGACGCTCGCGCAGTGTAGTGCCATGCAGCATGCGATCGCTTGTCTGGCGCCGACACGCGTCGCACTGATGCGCCGAACGCGGGCGTAAGCGCCGACAACACCGCGACCGCACCACTGAGCGACACTGCCGCCATGACAAGCGTGATGCGTTTCATCGGGCACCTGCGGCACCCATCCCGGACGGCGTCGAACCGAGCGGCAGTTCCTTGATCACCTTGCCGGTGGCCACGTTGATCACCGACAGCCAGCCCGTGCTGCGCAAGGCCGACGTTGATGCCATCCCGGGCATGTTCTCGTGTGCACTCTGCCCCGCCTTCACACCACCAATATTCTGGTTGACGACGAACAGGTATTTGCCATCGGCGCGCAGAATCATGTCGTACGGTTGCGCCATGTGTCCGCGAAAGGTGCGGACAATCGTGCCACGGCTCAACTCCACCTCCGCCACCGCGCTGTCGGCGAACAACGAGAAATACGCGCGCTTGCCATCGCGCGAAAATACCGGATCCCACGGTTTGCCGGCGACCGCGAATTCCGCGATCGGCACATAGGGTGGCGTTGTGGAGAGATCGAAGACGAGCACCGTATTCGACAGCTCACCACCGACAATCAGTCGCTGGCCGTCGGGACTGACAGTGAATTGCACCATCGAACGCGTCGCGCTGCCAGGCAGTGTCGTAAGCGTCACCCGACCCGTTGCGGTTTCGAGCGAGGCAAACCGGTTTTCGGCTAGCGACGCCACATGCACCCATTGGCCGTCGCGCGTGGCCGCGAGCGCGTGCGGGCGCGGAATCTGAATCTCCTGCTCCTCCACCATCTCGAATGACGAACGCTTAATCACGCCGAGCGATTTGGGCGGATTAACTGCGGTCATCGAACGGCCAACGTAGAGCGAATCGTGCACCGGGTCGAGCGCCAACAGTCCCGGCGTCTCCATCTTCACCTGCGCCACCAGCCGATTGGCGCGATTGAACTTGAGCACGCGGCCGTCACCAATCAGCGTCACATACCAGAACGATCCATCACGCTCGACCACGGCGTGATGCGGCCTGGCGTTTGGTGTGAAGCCAAGTTGCGTCAGGTCGATCACCGTGTCGACCGAGAGACGCGTCTGGTCAATCACCGAGATTGACGCGCCGCCCTGATTGGTGATGTACAGCTTGGCGCCGGCGCGCGTTTGTGCATCAACGCTGGCGGCACATGCGGCCGCCAGTAGAACGAGACGCAGTATCACGGCACCACTTTGCGCGGCGGGGCATCGCGCACCATGAAAAATCCCTCGCCAATGCTCACCACACCGATCGCGCCATTCTTGAAGAACGGATAGTTGTTCCATGAGCCCTGGAATCCCGGTGTGTTGTCACCGGGGTTCGTATCGAGGTATCCGATCTCCTTCGGATCGAGCGGATCGGAAATATCGAGGATGCGCAATCCCGCCTTGTAGTTCGATTGATACATGCGATCACCCTTGATGTACAGGTTGTGATCGCTCGCATGCGTCGGGCCGATGTACTCCTTCTTCATGATCGGCTGTTCGAGGTCGGCGACATCGAAAATCATCGTGCGTGTCCCTTCCGCCGACTTGCCAATGTTCCCGGTCTCGTCCGTCTCGTCGTTCAGATACCAGTGCCGTTGGTCCTCCGTAAACCACCCCTGATGCGTGTAGCCCGGCGTGGGATAGTCGGCGCGCGACAACACCTTCACGTTCTTCTTGTCCGTCACGTCCTGAATGGACACGGTCGTTTCGTTCGACGCCATGCAGATCTCATGTCCGGTGTAGCGCTTGTCCGGACCACGGTACATGACGCACTGGATGTCGTGTGTGTACCCGCCGCGCGCTCGGCCCGTGCCGACGTCAGCAAAACATCCGGCAAACACGGGTTTGAGCGGATCGTGCATGTCGATCATCAGTGAGCCACCACCGCACCGTTCACCACCGGACGCCGTGCCCACCGCATACGCGAAGCCGGCGGCCTCATTCACGGCAATGTCGTGGATGCTCCCCGCGTCGAAGTGTGCGTCTTCCGTGAAGCGCTTGGGTGTTTTCACATTCCGCAGGCGCGTCAAATCGAAGATCTGAATGCCGTGGTGATCACCCGAGCCGTCGGACACAATCAAGGCGTAGTTCTTGTATGTCTTGATCTCGCGCCAACTCGACATGTTGGCGCCTTTGGTTCGCATCAGGTCGCCCAAGTAGCGCGGACGCACCGGATCGGTGACGTCAACGAAGGCCGCGCCATCTGTACGGCCAATGATGGAGATGTCGCGCCCCGTAACCGGATCGGTCCATCCCCAACTGCCGCTTAAGCTCACACCACGCTTCCCGCCCACGGCGGAGATGGGCAGATACGACAACAGTCCGGTGTTGCCGCATTCGAACGACGACGCTTTTCCATCCGCGCCGCACTTGACTTCAGCACCGGTCACCGTTGGATAGCGGTCCGGCACGGGTGGCGTGTTGAGCGCGCGCAGCGTCCACTCATTGGTGGGTGTACGTCCAAGAAATGCGACCGTGCCGCCACCGCCGCCGTCTCCGGGCATACCGACGACGGCCTTGTCGCCACTGACCGCAAACGACGCCGCCCACTGCGCGCCGGCTTCGACGGTATCGACACCGAGCTTGGTCATGCCGGTCCACGCACCATCCGCATCCGCGCGTGCGCGATAAATGCGTCCTGCCCCATCGCTGCCCGGTGCGCCGATCCACAGTTCGTTGCCAACGACGCCGAGTGCGGCGCCGAAGTTGACGTTACCAAAATCGAACGGCGCGAGCGTACCGACCATGCGCCACGAACCGAACGATGCGCGCTCGAACACCATCACCATACCCGTCGCCAAACCCACTTGCGCGCCACCACGACCGCCGCCGCCCGCCGCGAATCCACCACGACCACCGGCGCCTGAGGCCATCGTCGTCAAGCGTGCAATCACCGAATCGCGCGCTGCACCTGGTGATGCTGTGCCCAAACTCGCGAAGAGCGAATCACGCGCGGCATTCACCGGCGGTGCTGTGAAGTTCGTGCCCGGTGCGCCTGCGATCACGCGATCGCCTTTGACGGCGACGGCGCCACCAAACTGTGCACGGTCGGGAAGATTCTGCGGCGCGACCTGTTCTGTTTCCTGCACCCACGTGCCGTTCGGATCACGGCGAAAGAGGAACATGGCGCCCTTGCCCTTCCTATTCGGCGCACCCACAGCCACGCGGCTGCCATCAATCGCGATCGCGGCACCAAACCGGTCACCGGCAACAACGCCTTGCGCTGGCAACGGCGTCGCCGCACCCCAACTGCCGTCCTTTGCGCGCTGAAATACATACACAGTACCACCGGATGGTTCACCCGGCGCGCCAACGAGTGCCAAGTCACCAGTGAGCGCCAACGCCGATCCGAACTGGGCGCCGCCAGCCTGCGTCGCGGTGAGACGACCGTTCGTCGTCCACTTCAAATCAGCGCCCCGACGGAACAGCTGCACCGATCCCACCGCGGTATCAGGTGGCGCGGGCGCTGCGACCGCAGGACCTCCTCGGCCGGCACCACCACCGCCACCTTGTCCGCGTCCACCAGCGTTTGGCGCGACAGGAGCGGGACTCACCTGACCGACGAGGAGGGTGGCGCCTTCGGCGGCCATGGCCGATCCGAATCCGTCCCCACCAATCGCGTTGGACGACGAAAGAGCGCCGGCCAGCTTCCAGCCTGCCGCGCCGTATCGATAGATGTGCACCACACCGGCTGCTGGCGGCGCTCCACCGCGACCACCGCCACGACCGCCGCCCCCAACATTCGGTTCGCCGACAAAGGCAAACTCGCCAGCAATCGCGACCGATCGACCGAATGCCGTGAAGACACCCGATTCAGCATGGCTGACGACCAACGGCGCGGATGGCGCGGTTGCGACAAAAGCCGAGAGACCGCCGCCAACAAGCAGCGCAGCCAGGGACTTGAACAGAATCACGAAACGCCTCGCACGGTGTGGGAAGGAGCCCCGAAGTTACCGCCGGCGAAGCGCGCGCGTTAGCGCACTGGAACATCGGCTCAAGTCGCCGACCCCTCCGCCGATACTAGACATGGTCGAGTGTGCCTCGCGCTCGTCGACCCCCAACACCGCGTGCTGCGCAACTGAATGCCGTTTGGACGCCGCGTCTCATCGCCAAAAGCAAGGCCGCGTAATCGCGAGCGCGCCTTCACGCTCATCGAGGTGTTGGC
>JANMKU010000328.1:0-10230 GCA_031372205.1 Gemmatimonadaceae bacterium
GACGGACGCAGCGCTGCGCGCAGCATTCGGTGCACTCGCGGCGGCGAGGCCGATCCCGAGGGTGACCGTGGTTGCCGCATCAACATCTGCATCCGCATCTGCACCGGCGGCTACAAGCTCACGCAGCGCAACTGCTGCGACTGCTGCGACTGCTGCGGCCGGAGCACCGGCGCCGGACATTGGGACATCGCCGGACGTCGCGCCAACAATGCGGCGGCAGCGCACCCCCCAATCGTCATTGCCGCCGTCAACACGCCACACCGTGCTGCCACGTGCGAACGTGGGCCCGGTTGCGTTGCAATTGGAGCCGTTACCTGCGACTGACAAGCTCACCACGGAAGAACTGATGCTGCTCGTCAAGAAGCGACTGGCGCGTATTTATTCGGCTGTCGCACCGCACTAGCGCACTATGGCGACCGACAGTTCGCGAACCATGGTGATGATGAGTCGCCAGCACGGCGACCGATGGTCTGCCTACGGCGAGCATGCGGGCATCCGCGAGATTTCGAGTCTGCTGAGTCCCGCGGAGCTCAAGCGCTTCGAGCTATTGCGTGAGTTCGACGACGAGTTCCTGCGTGCGATCAGTGCGGACATCACCGTCGCCACCTGGAATCCAGGTGCCGTCATCTTTGAGGCGGGTACGTACCTCGACCTCGCGTTTCTAGTCGTGCAAGGCGAGGTGGACTTGGTGCTCGCGCCAATCAACGCCGCGTCGAAACCCATCTTCACCGCGAAGGTACAGCCGCGGGTCATCACCACGCAGGCGCGCGCGAAGGCACGCCCGGAAGGCAGCATCGTGTTCCTCGCCGCCGCCGATTTCAATCTCGCATCTGGTGAAGGGCTCCGACTCAGTGCGGGCGAGCTGTTCGGCGAGATCAGCGCGATGAACGGATGGCCGCAATCCGTGACTGCACGCACTGCGACTGTCTGCACCCTGCTGCAAATTCGCGCGCCCGCGCTGCGCAAAATCCGCAACAAGTCGAAGTCGCTCAAGAAGCGTCTCGATGAGGCCTATCGGTCGCGCACGCTGCGTCAGCACCTGACCAACACGCCGCTGCTGGACGGATGTGCGCCTGACGTGATCGAGCAATTGGCGACGCGCGTGGAGTTTGTTTCCTGCGAACCCGGCGACGTGGTCGCAACGGAAGGGGACCCCGTCCAGCATCTCCTGCTCGTGCGATCAGGTTCGCTCAAGCTCTCGCAAGCACTCGGCGATGGCCAAATTGCCGTTGCCTATGTTGCCAAAGGTGGCACGGTTGGCGAATCGGAACTGCTGTCAGGCGACGATGGCGTATGGAACGTCACCGCGACGTCAGTCGGGTATTCCGAGCTCATTCGCATTCCAAAAGCGGGCGTGCTCGACGTCATGCGCGTGCACAAGGAGCTGGAGCAGCGCTTGTGGGCGGTCGCCACGGATCGACTCAAGGACATCAGCTCGCGGCGCAACAATCTCGCGCGCGCCGATCTGCTCGAGTTCACACTGGCGAAAGGACTCACGCAAGCGAACAGTGTGTTGGTGATCGACCTCGACTCGTGCACGCGGTGCGACGATTGCGTGCGAGGGTGCGCCAGTACACATGGGGGCACGCCGCGCTTCGTGCGTGAAGGCGAAGTGTACAATGGGTTCATGGTGACCCGTTCCTGCTATCACTGCCAGGACCCAACGTGTCTGGTGGGCTGCCCCACGGGCGCGATCGCGCGACTGAATGTGGGCGACACGGTAGCGATTGATGCCGCTATCTGCATCGGCTGCGGTGCCTGCGCTGAAAATTGTCGCTACGACGCTATCATCATGCACGACCTCGAGATCAACTGGGGGCCCGACGCGCTGCCGAAACAGCTGCGTGGACAACCTCGCGAACAAGCGAGCAAGTGCGACCTCTGCTACACCGCGCCGCAAGGGCCAGCCTGCGTATCGAGTTGTCCGCACGGTGCCGCGCATCGCGTTGCCGGCGCAGAGGAATTCGACTTGTTGCTACAATCCAAACGGCGTGGAGTGGTCGCCCGGTGATCGAGCCAAGCTCCACGATCGGCATGGCGTTCGGCATTGCATCCGCTGTGTCGCTCGTAGCTGTAATGCTCTATTCAGCGCGCCGATCCCTCCCTGCCGTCCGCAGTCTGGGGCCGTCGCGTTGGTATCTACAACTCCATCTCTGGGGTGGCGGGCTTTTTTTCATTCTCCTGCTGCTCCACACCGACGGCCGATTGCCCTCAGCTGGGTTGACGGTCGCTCTCTGGGTGTCGAGTGTGTGGGTTGTCGCGACCGGTGCGGTGGGCCTCGTGCTGCAGCGCACATTGCCGACGCTGATGCAGACCACGTCTGTTGAGGTGAACCTTGCGCGTATCCCCGAACTGGTCGCGGAGCTGCGAGGCCGCGCTGAACTCCTGCTGCACGCGTCCGACGGTCGTCTGCGCGCGCTCTACGACGAGCACATTGCACCGGACATGGCGGCCCCCAAAACGGTGACCATGCTGTTGCAGCACGAGCGGTCGCGCCGCACCCAACGCGGTGCGATGGACATGCTCAGGAGGACGCTCTCGCCAGCGGGTGTCACCACGCTGGATGCGCTCCTTGCGCTGCAAACAACGAAGCATCACATCGACCTGCACTATGCACTGCAGCGACTAATGCGCGGGTGGTTGTACGTCCATCTGCCAGTCGCCATCGTGCTGCTCGGGCTTGTCGCGCTACACGTGTTTTTCATCATGTACTTCTAGCGGAGCCCGGCGTGGAATCGAACGAGCCACGATTCGAAAAGGGTGTCTTTTCGGCGAGCCGGTTTGCGGTCGCGCGGAAGTACTTGGCCGTGTCGAGCCGCGCACGTCTTTTTCTCGTTGGTGCGGCGACGGCGCTGGTGTTCATCGCGCTGTTTCTCGCCGACGCGTATGTGGGTCGCGCGGCGATGGTGGCCGGTGGACTGTCCGAGAAACACGCGCTGTTCGCCAAGGATTGCGCGACGTGTCATATGCCGGGGCATGGCGCCGTGAACGCCAAGTGCGAAAGCTGTCACCAGCAGTCAGGCGGCGATCGTCCGGTATATAGCTTCGCGCGGCACTACGAGTATCGCTCGTCGGAAACAGATCGGTCGGCGCCCAAGCACAAGGAAGCGGCGTGTGGCACCTGTCACCGGGAGCATCAAGGTCGCGAGAACGCACTCCAACGTGTGGCCGATGCGCAGTGCGTGAGTTGCCACACCACTGGCTCGTTTGCGTCGGGTCACCCGGAGTTCGAGTTCGTCGCAAACAAACTCACCAACTCGGCGAATCTGCACTTTCCGCACGTGTTGCATGTGCGCGAGGTAATGGACCGAGATTCACTCAAGGACGCTGAAGCGGCGTGCCTGCGTTGTCACACGCCCAAGCCGGATGGACGGACCTTTGAACCCATCTCGTACGCGCGCGGTTGCGATGGCTGTCATCTGCGCCCGTCCGAGGCAACGCCATTCCTGCCGCTGCACACTGTCGGCAAGCCCGGTGCGATGACGCTGAACGACATTCGCCGCGAGGGCGGACCGGGCACGCAGTGGGTGGACCACTGGAACCCCAACGAGCTCACCGAGCAGGGAGGCCAGATTCGAAAACGTCCGGTCTATCACGCCGATCCATGGGTACTCGAGAACCTCAGGCGTTTGCGACGGGAGCTGTACCCGGGGGCGGAACTCGCCGACCTGCTGCGCACGTCACCCGAGATGTCGGTCGATGAAACACGCGTGGTGCACCGCGAGGCGATCCGCACGCTGCAGGCGCAGATTGAGTCCTTGCGTGGCGATCCGTCGCCGGACGTGCAGCGTGAGCTTGCCACGTTGACCGGTCTCGTGCAACAACTTGAGCGCAAGGTCGAGTCGCCCTTTGCACCGCTCGACGAAACAAAGTTTGCGGTGAGCGAGACAAGCCGTGATACCTCGCTCAACGAAGGTGCGTACCGCGCCGTCGTCGATTCCCTGACGAAATCATGTCGCGAGTGCCACGTGGTCGACAAAGCGACGATCCGTCGGGTGAAGACCGATCAGCGGACATTGGTTCGGGCGGAATTCAACCACCGCGCGCATGTGACGCACGCACGCTGCCTCGATTGTCACAACGTCATTCCAACACGGGCGTCTCTGGAAACGGAAGACAATCCACCCGCCGAACGTGACAACGCGACGATTTTCAACTTGCCGTCAATCGCAACCTGTCGCTCGTGTCATACCAGTAACGGTGCGCCGACGCGCTGTACGTCCTGCCATGCGTTTCACCCGGACAAGTCGCACTGGGCGCAGCTCTCCGACCGACCGGGACACCCATGAGTGCTCTGGCCATCAGTGCGGTGCTCACGTGCAAGCGCGGCGATCTCGCGGGGTCGGTGTTCGAGCTGCGTGCAGAGACGATGATTGGGCACGACGCTGCGGGGCGCATGGTTGTGGCGTCTGGAACCCCGCTGCACACGTTGGAGGCACGAATATTTGTGCGCGACGGTGTATACCATGTCGAGAGTCTCGGTGCACCAGGCCGAGTGGCACTGGATGGCGTTGCCGTGCGCGGCACCGTCGCGTTGGCGCGTCTGCATGTGATTGAGTTGGCCGATGCCACGTTCATGTACAGTCAGCGTTCGTCAGTCGCCGCCGCAACAAACACAGCCGACGGGCTGGGTACGATGGTCGATCCAGGCGGATTCGACCCACTGCCAACACTGCGCGCCGCCGCGCGAGACGACCACGGCACGGTGGTGGATCCAGGTGCATTCGACGCTGTTCCGTCCCTGCAACCTCGCATCGCCAGTTCAATACGAACACCGGCTGCAGCGACACCGCCTGCGGACGATGGACAAACGCGCGTGTACCAACCGCCACCGAAAGACCCACCATTCGAACTCGTCATCACGCTGCCAGGCGCGGGCCGCACCACGTTCCCCCTCAAGTACGGGGACAACATCATCGGGCGAGGCGACGGATGCGACATTCGTGTGCAGGATCCCGAAAAGTGGCTCTCCCGCAAGCATGCGAATCTCACGGTCAGTGACGAACGCGTAGAGCTTATCGACCTGCGGGGAAGCAATGGCACCTTCGTGCGTGGCGCTCGCGTCACGACGGCCGTATTGGTCGCTGGCACGCGCTTTACGCTTGGTCCACAATTCGAGTTCAGCCTTGAGAAACGATGAGCAACGCATCTGTCGGCGCTGACGGCGCAGAAATACTCGACGTACTCGTAGTCGGCGGCGGTCCGGCCGGCACGGCAGCGGCGTTTCGCCTGAAAGAGCTTGGACTGCGCGCGCTCCTGATCGATTTCGACGACATTCTCAAGCGCATTCGGGACTATCCAAAAGACAAGCTGATCCTCCCGGACTTTGGCGGTGGCGACAAGATGGCTTTCCCGTCCGGTGGCGCGTGCGTCTCGGCCCTGCCGTTCGCGCCGATCGACAAGGACGACATCTGCGCACGTTGGAAAGGACTCTACACCACGTTCGATGTTCCCGTGCGGACGGGGATCGAAATCTCGGCGGTCGAACGGGACGGCGACATTTGGAACGTGCGCACCTGGGATCTCAAGAACAACACATCACTCGTTTTTCGCGCGCGTCACGTGGTGCTGGCGATCGGACGCGGTGTGCCCCGTCGGCTCGATATTGCGGGCAACATGGACGGCATCGTGTACCGCATGGACGATCCTGCACGGTATGTCGCGGGGCCTGTGCTCGTTGTTGGCGGTGGAACCTCAGCGGCCGAAGCGGTGCTTGCCATCTCTCTGGCGAAAATTGCCGCCGATGAAAAGTCCGCGGTCTACTGGGCCTTTCGTGGCACCAAGATGCCCGCGGTCTCGAAGGCGCTCGCCGAGCGGTTTTTCGAAGCCTACATCGGCAACGGCAACATCCGCAGCTTGCCGAACGCCGAGCCCGCGTCCGTCGTCACTGGCCCAGATCGCAATGAGTATGTCTCACTGCGCGTGGATCGAAAAACCGTCGAAGGACGTCCTCCGGAAACCATGCATCTGGAGTTTGCGAAGACCAGCTGCATCGCCTGCATCGGCGAGGATATTCCGGAAGCGCTGCTCAAAAGTCTCGGCATTGCGATGATTCCGGTGGGCGAGTTCAAGAAGATGGCCGTCACTCCACTGCTGGAAACGCAACAGCCGAACATCTATCTCATTGGGGATCTGCTCAGCCAATCGTACCTCGAGACGGACGACTTCAGTGCGTCGCCGGACACGTACCGTGAGGTGAAGCATCGCGGCAACATCAAGACGTCCTTGCGCGATGGCGTATTTGTTGCCGACGTGATCAAGCAGCGCATGGAAGGGCGCTCGCACATCGAGGTCAACGTCGGTAACGCGGAGCCACTGGTGGTTCCTGCTGCGGATCCGCGCGTGGCACCGCTGACCGCGGGTGGTGCGAGTGGTGAGTCGCCGCCGCGCCCCGAGGTCGACGTGACACGCGACGGGGCGACATTGGTGCTGATCACACCGACCGGCGTTGAAGCGGGCGAGTATCACGTCACGTCTGAAGGCACGACAACACTCGGACGGATCGACCGCGACGTCTCCTTCCCCAACGACACGTCGCTTTCCGACACTCACGCGTCGATCTCGCATCGCGACGGTGTGTACTATCTCCGCGATGATGGAAGTCGCTCGGGCACGTACCTCCGACTGCAGCACGATCGTCCGGTCGTCCTCACGCACGGTGACCTGCTCCGCGTTGGCCGACAGATTCTTGTCATCGTGCGCGCCACACGCGACGCCACGCCCACAGTCGAACACTACGACAGTACCGGTCGACAGGTTGGCACGTATCCCGTGACCGGCACCACGGTATTCGGGCGGTCCGGTGGCGCGCGGAATCCGGCAGTGGTGCTCGACGACCGTGACACGACGCTGACCCGCTACCACCTCTCCGTGGCATTGGAGAACAATCAGATCGTCGCCGAGGATTTCAATAGCATCAACGGTTCGTATCTCAAGGTGGATGCGGAACGACCGTTAGCGCAGGGGGACATCATCCGCATCGGCGGTCAGCAGCTGACGTTCAAGCGTCGTGAGGAATTGCCGGAGAAGCGCAGTTCCAAGCCCGTACCGGCCGCACCAACGTCCGCGCTCGTGCCCGCGGTTGCCGCCCCAGCACCCGCGCGAACCAGTGCTGTCGCGCCAGCTGGTGCGCAAGTGACCGTGACCCGACAGAACATTTCCGGCGCGATTGACGCGAAGGACAGCATCCTCAAGTGGGCCGATGCGCATGATGTGAAAATTGATTCGGACTGTCGCGTTGGAAAATGTGGACTGGACGTGATTCGCATTGTGTCCGGTGCAGAGCACCTCAATCCGATCACGGAGAACGAGACCAAGACGTTGCGACGCGATGGGGTGTCTGCCGGGCCGTGTCGTCTCGCCTGTATGACCAAAGTGTCGGGACCGGTCGAGATCGAAGTCGTTACGTAGCCGATGGTGCCCCACCAGCGGCGTGGCGCGCGGCGTCGCGCAGCTCACGCCACACGAGTTCGATGTGTTCGCGTTGCGTCCGGATATTGCCGATGGCCAAACGCAACGTGTATCGGCCGCCCAACTTCGTGTGCGACAGATACGCGTGACCGCGCGCATTTACGCGCTCCATGATCGCAGCATTGAGCGACGCCATCTGCGCTTCGTCCGCCCCACTCGGCGCGTATCGGAAACAGACCAGCGAGAGCGGCACCGGTGCGGTGAGCTCCCAACCACCTTCGAAGTGCACCATGCCGGCAAACTCACGCGCCAGCTCGCAGTGGTGACGGATACGTTCGGCGATGCCGTCGGCGCCAAACGCGCGCAGCACCATCCACAGCTTGAGCGACCGGAATCGACGGCCCAGCTGAATGCCGTAGTCCATCAGGTTGACGACATCATCCTGGCCGCGCGTGACGAGATACTCAGGGAGCAGGGCGAATGCCTGCTTGAGCGCATCCGGCCGCCTCGTGTAGAGCACCGAACAGTCCATTGGCGTGAACAGCCATTTGTGCGGATTCACCACCAGCGAATCGGCGCTGTCCACTCCGTCCATCAGGTATCGCAACTCTGGCACAATGGCGGCAACGCCAGCGTAGGCCGCATCGATGTGCAGCCAGCATCCGTATGTCTTGGCGATGGCCGCGATCTGCGGAACAGGATCGATGCTGGTGGTGCTCGTCGAGCCCACCGTCGCCACCACCGCGATGGGTCGATGTCCCGCGGCCACATCGGCGCGCATCGCCTGTTCGAGTGCGTCCGCGCGCATGCGATAGTCAGCATCCGCTGCGACTTTTACGAGATTCTCGTGTCCAAGCCCGAGTGCGATGACGGCTTTGTCTACCGACGAGTGCGCGTGCTCCGAGCAGTACACGCGCAGGACAGGTAGATCGGAGCGCCCGGCCATCCCGCGAGCGCGCACGTCGAACCCCGCATGCTCACGTGCAGCCGCGAGCGCATAGAACGTGCTCACGGATGCCGTGTCCGTGATCTGCCCAACCCAGCCGTCCCCCAACCCGAGCAACTGACGCAGCCAGTCGAGTGTCACTTGCTCCAATTCGGTCACGGCAGGACTCGTCACCCACAGCATGCCGTTGGCGTTCAGCGCCGCGGTGAGCAACTCGCCAAGAATGCCCGGATACGATCCCGAGTTCGCGAAATACGCGAAGAAGGCCGGATGATTCCAGTGCGTGATGCCGGGAAGCACGATCTGCTGCACGTCACGCAGCATGGCGTCGAGCGATTCCCCCTGCGCTGGCGCAGACAGTGGTAACGCAGCACGGACGTCCCCGGGAAGCGCGCGGCTCTTGACCGGGTGTCGCTCCGGGTGCTCGAGATACTCCGCGATCCAATCGACCGCTGCATGCGCTGCAGCGCGGAATTCATCAGGAGAAAGGTCGCCAGTCAAAGCCATGTACAAAGCGGTGCGGGTAAAACTCGTTGGTCGGTGAACACTGCAACCACGTCATCCTCGTACTTGTGCTGTCCTCCGCGTCTCCGCGCCTCCGCGTGAAATCGTTTCCGTTTCAGCGCCTCACGCCAAGCGTTCCCAATCACGGCGCCGACAACCGCAGCCCCCAATGCACCCGCAGATACTGCTCCAGCACCATCGCCGTGACGTCCCCAAACCGATCGCGATTGACCGCATTGTCACGCACGCCCGTGAAGTTCGACTCAATCTGCACACCGCAGATATTCCCGTTCGTGACACCACCAAATGGCGTTGCACTGGTTCCGCAGGTATGGCGCCGAGTATTGTCGCCGCCGTCAAAATAGTCGGCGCCACTTGGACGGGGATCTGACGCGCTCGGAATCGCCGGGAATCCATTGGTCGCGTACAGTGTGCCGAGACTCGTTGGTCCGCGCAACAACGCCGAAAACGACAGGGGTGAGACCTGCGACACTGTGTAGATACCTGACGCGCTTTCGTACGACGGCACCAGGTCCAATGCAGCATCTGTCAGGTTGACCTGCGCATCGGTGAGCAAGTAGCCCAGCTCAAGCCGTTGCACCGTGTGCCCGTGGCCGTGAATATCCATGTACCATCCTTTGCCGCTGGCCTTGAGCACCGCCGCCTTGGCCGCGTCGATGAAACCATGCCAGTCCTCGAGCGCCGATGCCGCCTCCGCGTTCCCACACGCCGCTTCAGGTTGCACGCGATTCGGGTCCAGCTTGCGACGCGACAAATTCGAGATCACGATGTGTGGATACGTGCCGAACTTGACAAAGAATCGCTGCTGCATGGCACGCACCAACTCCGCAGTATTCACATCCGTCACCGTGGTTGCTGCCCCACCGCATGCGACGGCCGTACGGTCGGGAATGCTCGCCGGCGTGAGCGCGCCGCCGTGTGGGGCCGTGAGGATAACTGGCGCATTGCCCACGATGTACTCGATGTAGTTGCTGCGCCCAAAATATGTTTGCCCCGCCACATAAGTCGGCAGTGCGCTGACGCTGATGGTAGCACTGCCGCTCACCGCGCCGGCGCTCGCCAGGATGGTGGCCGTTCCCGCACTCACGCCGCTCACGATGCCGAACGGAGAGACCGTTGCGACACTCGGACTGTTGGATGTCCAGGTGAGCGTCGCCGTGATCGCGTTGCCCTTCTGATCACGAGGCGTTGCTGACAACTCAAGTGTTCGGCCAACATTCAGTGCTCCGCTGTTTCCGGAGATCGCGATCGTCGTCAGTACCGGTGTGTCAACGGGCGGTGTCGTCACACTCGGCGACGAGTCGCCTCCGCAGGACCAGGCGATGCACACCACGGCGGTTAGCGCCGTG
>JANMKU010000342.1:0-23302 GCA_031372205.1 Gemmatimonadaceae bacterium
CTCGGGAGCGGTGGCATGGGCATGGTGTATCGGGCGCACGATCGGATGTTGGGCGAAACGGTCGCCGTGAAGTTGCTACGGCCAGAGGTGGTCGCGTCGGACCCCGCGTCGTATGAGCACATGAAGGAAGAGCTGCGCGTCGCCCGGCGCGTGTCGCACCGCAACGTGGTACGCACGCATGATGTTGGCGAGGTTGATGGGATTCCGTTCATGACCATGGAATGCGTGCATGGCAAATCCCTCGCGGAGGTGATTCGGGCCCACGGACCGCTCGCACCGCCTGTGGTGGTGGCCATCGCCAAGCAACTGTTGCGCGCGCTCGCGGCAGCGCACGACCAGAACGTGGTGCATGGTGATATCAAGCCGCAGAACTTGCTGATCAGTCCAAACGGCGTTCTCAAGGTGAGCGACTTTGGTGTCGCGCGTCTAGTTCGTGACCCGTGGCGCGGCGCGGACCGCAGCGTCACACGAACGGCAGATCCGAGCGTTGGGCAGCTGCGCGGCGCGGTGTCCGGCACACCCGAATACATGGCGCCGGAGCAACTGATCGGTGGCCCTGCGACGGTGCAGAGCGACATCTACGCGGCGGGCGTGGTGCTCCACGAGAGTCTGACTGGAGTCACACCGTACGGCGCGGACACACCGATGGCGTTCTTCGCCAGAAAGTTTAAGCCGTCGTCGCCGGGCGATGCACGACGCAACAGCACGCTCCAAACGCTGTCTGTCGTGGACGCGGCGGCTGGCGACACGCTGGTCCACACAATCGCGCGAATGACTGCCTTGCATCCGGAGGAACGGCCCGTCAGTGCACGAGTGCTGGTTGACCTCTTCGGCAGCTTGGGGTAACTCGAAAACACCCGGCTATGGCGTGACGAACAGACTATCCGCAATGGCCGCGATCTCCTCGGCATCGCGCCATGCTGCCTCCAGTGCAGCGAGTTCCCCTTGCATGGCCGAGCGTTCCGCGTCCTCGTTGACAGCGATTTCGAGCGCGATGCGTTCGACCGGCGTCAGTCCGAGCACGCCAACGCTGTCGTCCCAAAAGATGCTGTTCTTGCGCCGCCGCGTGACACGCAACGCACTGCTCGCGCGAATGTAGCGTTCGGCGTCGCCGACATCCGTGATACGTCGCGTGGCATCGCGGATTTCCCGCGACGAACCCACGTCCACGTTGATGCGCGATAGCACCTGACCGGCGACGTGCACCGCGTGCGCCCCCTGCAGATCGGTGATGCCGAACCGATGGGCCAGACGCAAAATCCACGGCCTGTCGGCTCCGTCGGCAATGATCTCCAGGCGCGCGAGGTGGTTGAACTGCAGGGCGTGAAGTGCACCGCCGGGCATCCGCACGCGCGCGAGCACGCGATCATGATTAACGCGCGACTCCGCCTGCTCGAGTCCACGCAGCAGCGTATCGCGAATCACTCGACTGCCGGACGCTGTCACCGCCACGCTGACGGCCGATGCGGCAACTCCCACGATCATCGCGACGCCGGTGTGCAGCGCGGTTGACGCTGCTGCGCTCACCGTGTGAAGGCGTCGCCGCCTGCGCCGAGCGCCGTAGCGCCACGCGGCGAACTCCGGTCGCAAGGGCTTGCCAACGCGTACCAGTTCAAGCCCTTCGCTGAGGACGGCCAACCCGATGTGCTCGGTCGACACGCGGGTGGGTGTGGCGCGGAAGATGCGTTCGCAATCTTCGACCGCTTCCCAGCGAGATTCCAATGGCGACAGATTCCAGTTGCGGCAATGTCGACACACGACCCACAAGCGCCCTCGATGCGCGTCGAAGGCCAATCGTCTGCCTACCGGAAACGCCTCCAGCACCTCGTTGCGGCCGAGTGCCGTGTGGCAAAACAGGCACGTCGAGTACAAGAGGTTCCTCCTGTGTGTGATCGCGAGCGCTAGTTCTGTGCCAGCATACGCCGTGCGCGGCTTCCCCGCGTGGGCAATGCATGAGGCTAGGATTACGGCACGGTTACGATTTGCTCCCGCGCCACGACGTTGGATCAGTGCCGCAGCGAGCGCACTGCGCTCTCGGATGACCGTGGAACGAGCGTTTACCACTGGTAACCCGCGTAACGCGTGGCGACATTGGGGGTGGCCGGAACGGGCTGCCATGTTCCCGCTTCGCGGCGTTCGATCGCCTCCTCTCTCCCTCCCGACCATGCCGAACCTGGAAAGCCGAGCCGACGCCCGCGATGGAACACCGGCGCCTTCGTCGTGCACCGGGTGCGCACATTTCGATCGCCGCGGATTCCTCTCTGCCGCATCATTGATGTCGCTGGGGGCCTTCATGGCGGCCTGCGGGGACGGCACCATCGGCGGGCCAACCGAGAGCCCAGGGATTGCACTGACACCGTTGCGCGTCGATCCGCGGCTGTTGCCATCGTTGTCAGGGATTGGCGGCCGTGCGATGGTCACGCCAGTCGACGGTGCGCCGATGGTCATTGAGCGACTCTCCGCAACGCAATTCCGTGCGTTTCTCCTCGCGTGTCCGCACAAGGGCACAACAGTCGATGTGGTAGGCGACGGCTTTCTCTGTCCAAATCATGCGGCGCGATTTAGTCGCGATGGGATCTGGTTGTCTGGCCAGGAGACGACAGATCTCGTCCCGGTCGGCGTCGCCATGCAAGCGGATGGGACGCTGATTGTTGGGGGCCTCGCGGCGGCGCCGCGACCGGCGACACTCGTCCTGACCACCAAGGCGGTCGCTTTTGTTGGTAGCACCACGGGTGCCGACCCTGCCCCGCAGTCTGTCGCCCTGACGAATAGCGGAGATGGCACCGTCGCCGGGCTGTCTGTGTCGCTGGCGTACGGCGTGAATCAGCCGGCAGGGTGGCTTACCGTACAGTTGAACGCGGTGTCGGCACCTGCGGTGGTTACCTTGACTGCCAAACGCGGCGCAATCGCTGCCGGTACCTATGCGGCGACGGTCACCGTATCGGCGACCGGTCTTGATTCGCAGCAAGTGATCGCGACACTGATCGTGCAAGACCCCAATTCGCCACAGTCGCTACAGCTCTCGTCAACGGCTGTCTCCCTGAGCGCTGTTACCGGTGCATCGCCGGCGACACAGACTGTCCAGGTGCTCAACTCTGGGAGTGGAACGATAGTTGGACTTGCAGCGGTCGCCACGTACGGTGCCGGTGCCACGGGCTGGCTGTCGACGTCGTCGCTCAATGCAACGACCGCTCCAGCTGTGCTCACGCTGCGGGCGATCACCACGGCCCTGGCGGCCGGAACGTACACGGCAACAGTGCAGGTGAGCGGCACGGGCGTGACGTCACGCACGGTTGCCGTCACGCTGGTCGTAGGAACACCGGGCTTGGCCGTGACCATTGCGAGCTTTCCGTCGCTGGCGAACATCGGTGGCGTCGCGGGTAGCGTCGGTATGGTGAACGGCGGCCCCGTCGCTCTGGCGAGAGCCAGCGCCACCACATTCCTTGCGTTTTCCATGCGGTGCACACACGCGGGAACGACCGTGAACACCGAGAACTTCAGAAATAGCGGCTCGGCGTTTCACTGCCCAAATCACGGTGCACTCTTTGACAGCGCGGGCGTTGTCTTGCCGAGTTCACCGATTCGTACAACGCCGCTCACTCAGCTCAAGGTCACGTACACACCCGGGGCCGCGGTCCTGTACATCGGTTGAGTCGGAGCAGGGGTGTTTGACCTCTCTCGCCGCCGAAGCACTCGCGGAACGAGCTATTCCAGAGGCGTTGAACCAGTCTGTGTGGGTGGCTAGCTTGAAAGGTTCTCCGTACCCTAGCCAAGTATAGCTGCCATGCCGACTTACGAGTTTCGCTGTCCTGACGGGACGATCATCGAACGGATGTTCCGAATCTCCGAGGTTCCGGAGCAAATTCCGGTGCCCGATGGCGAAGGAATGGCGACGCGCATCATTTCTGGTGGTGCATCCCTGCTGTTCAAGGGAAGTGGCTTCTACATCACCGACTACGGGAAAGACGGCAAGAAAGATCAGCGCGCGGCTGCCGGTGGTGAGGGCAAGTCGAGCGAGAATTCGTCCAACAGCGCGTCGTCGAGCGAGAGCAAGGCAAGTGGCGACTCCAAAGCAGGAGGCGACGCCAAGTCAGGGGGCGACTCTAAGTCCGGTGGCAACTCCAAGCCAGCAGGCGACTCCAAGTCGGGTACCTCAACACCCGCCGCGAAATCCGAGTGATCGTGTACCGCTCGATTGCTCGCGGGCTGACTGGCGCATGAACCACGCGGAAGCCCTTCGTGCGGAACTGGTGCGAGCCGCGCGCTTGATCGGCGCTCCGCACGATGTCGCACCGATCGTCGAGCGTCCGCGCGATGCGTCGCATGGCGATTGGGCGACCAATCTTGCCATGACGTTGTCGAAATCGTTGGGAAAGAAGCCCCGCGACATCGCCGAGTCGCTGATGGCCTCCATGGACTTCGCGCGTGTTGGTGTGTCGGCGGCGGAGGTCGCGGGCCCAGGATTCCTCAACTTCCGCTTGGACCCGGCCTTTCTGGCGCGCGGACTGGTGCCGTTGCTCGCCCATCCCGCGCAGTGGGGGCGGTGCGATGTTGGGCGTGGCCAACGTGTTGTCGTGGAATTCGTATCAGCCAATCCGACCGGCCCACTGCATGTCGGGCACGGTCGGCAGGCCGCACTTGGCGATGCCATCAGCACGTTGCTCGAATGGACGGGATGGAGTGTCGAGCGGGAGTTCTACTACAATGATGCCGGCGTCCAGATCGCGAACCTCGCGAAGAGCGTGCAAGCGCGTGTGCAGGAGCTTGGCGGGCAACCGCTGGCGATTCCCGATGGTGGGTACCACGGTGAGTACATCGCCGAGATCGCGCAGCGCTACGGTGCCACACATCCGAGCGACGTGTCGGGAGAAGACGTCCCATCCATGCAGGCGTTCGCTGTAGCGGCGCTCCGACATGAGCAGGATCTCGATCTACAAACGTTCGGCGTGAAGTTCGACTGTTACTATCTGGAAAGCTCCCTCTACAGCGATGGTCGCGTGGATCGAACCGTCGACGCGCTGCAGCAGTCGGGGTACACCTATGTGGAAGACGGCGCGTTGTTCTTGCGCACGACCGCGTTTGGTGATGACAAAGACCGCGTGATGCGGAAGAGCGCGGTCAGGGGGGGCGACTACACGTATTTCGTACCCGATGTGGCGTACCATGTCACCAAATGGGAGCGTGGCTTTCGTCGCGCGATCAACGTGCAGGGTGCCGATCACCACAGTACCACCACGCGCGTGCGCGCTGGCTTGCAGGCGCTGTCGATGGGCATTCCAGTCGACTATCCAGAATACGTCCTGCATCAGATGGTCACCGTCATGAAGGGCGGGGCCGAGATGAAGATCTCGAAGCGCGCCGGGGCATATGTCACGGTACGTGATCTTATTGACGAGGTTGGCCGTGATGCGGTCCGGTTCTTCTTCCTGATGCGCAAGGGTGACTCTCAGCTGGTCTTTGACGTCGATCTTGCGCGAAGTCAGTCGGAGGAAAACCCCGTGTACTACGTGCAGATGGCCCACGCGCGTATGTGCGGCATCTTTCGGGTTGGCGAAGTTGACGCGTCGTCGGTGACGGCTGATGGCATTGATTTCGCACTGCTGGCTGAGAGTGCAGAGCAGGAGCTCATCAAGCAACTGCTGGACTTCCCCGATATTGTGCGGGGCGCCGCCGAGAACCTGGAGCCGCATCGCGTCGCGGGATGGCTACAGGAGACGGCGCGTGCGGCACACACGTGGTACCACAAACATCACGTGCTCGGTGAACCCGAGGCGATCACGCGGGCGCGGCTGGTGCTGGACCGCGCGACGCAACTTGGCCTCGCATCGGGGCTACGCATCCTTGGACTTTCTGCGCCGGAGCGCATGTGAGTGTCGCCGCTCGTAACACGGTACTGGTTGTCGGTTCGGTCGCGCTCGATTCCGTGGAGACACCGTTTGGCAAGGCGGACGATGTACTCGGTGGTTCCGGGACGTTCTTCTCGTCCAGCGCGCTGCACTTTACCAAGGTGCAACTCGTAGGTGTCGTCGGCGATGACTATCCAATCGAGAAACTGCAACCGCTCGCGGATCGCGGAGTTGATCTCGCTGGTCTCGAACGTGCGACGGGCTCCAGTTTTCGTTGGCGTGGGCGGTATCGTCACGACCTGAATTCCGCCGAGACACTGGAGACGCATCTTGGCGTGTTCTCCAACTTCCGTCCCAAAATCCCTGCCCAGTTCAAGAACGCACCGTTCGTTTTCCTCGCCAACATCGACCCGCGATTGCAACTGCAGGTGCTGGAGCAAGTCGAGAAGCCAAAGCTTGTCGCGTGCGATACGATGAATTTCTGGATCGAATCACGTCGACCGGAACTGGTGGAACTGCTCGGGCACGTCGACCTGATCACGGTGAATGATGGCGAGGCGCGCCAGCTCACCGAACGCAACAATCTGTTGCAGGCCGCGCGATGGATTCTTGAGAAGGGGCCGCGCTACGTTGTGATCAAGAAGGGAGAGCATGGGGCACTCATGTTCACGCGCGACAGCGTGTTCTTTGCGCCGGCCTATCCCCTCGAGTCCGTGTTCGATCCGACGGGCGCTGGTGATTCCTTTGCTGGTGGATTCATCGGTTATCTCGCGGCAACTGGTGATCTGAGCGACCAGTCGATGCGCCGTGCCGTCGTTGTCGGATCGGCGATGGGTTCATTCGCCGTTGAAAAATTCTCCAATGCGCGCCTGTTGGAGATTACGCGCGCCGACATCGATGCGCGGGTGCGTGAGTTCCGTGAACTGGTGGCGTTCGACGCCGAGCTCGCCGAGTGACTGCGGAGGCGCAGCGTCCCGCCAGCGCGCCGCCGTTGGACTATCGCTCGGCCGGCGTCGACATCGACGCAGCGGAAGAAGCAAAACATCGTCTCGCGGCCCTGGTGCAGTCCACCGTGACCAGCGGCACACGGGGCGTCTTTGGTGGCTTTGGTGGAATGTTCCGCGTGCCCTCGGGATATCGGGCGCCACTGCTTGTCTCGAGTGCGGATGGCGTCGGGACCAAGATCAGAGTGGCAATCGACAGTGATCGACATGCATCGATCGGTCATTGTCTGGTCAATCACTGCACTAATGATATTCTGGTGCAGGGTGCGATCCCGCTCTTCTTTCTGGATTATGTCGCGTTCGGAAAACTCGAGCCTGCGGTGGTGGAAGCGGTCGTCGCCGGTGTTGCGTCGGGATGCCGGGAAAACGGTTGCGCGCTGATCGGCGGCGAGACAGCGGAGATGCCGGGCGTGTACACCCCTCCGGACTATGACCTTGCCGGATTTATCGTCGGCATCGTCGAGGAAGATGCGGTCCTTGGCACCGCGCGAGTGCGAAACGGTGACGCGCTCATCGCCTTGGCGAGCGACGGACTCCATACCAATGGGTACTCTCTGGCGCGCCGAATTGTGTCGGAGCGATTGCGCTTGAACGCGCATGACACATTCCCCGATGCGGACGGCGCGTCCGTGGCCGACGTGCTGCTGCGTGTGCACCGTTCGTATCTCGCGTGTCTGAGGCCGATGCTCGATCGTATCCATGCAATGGCGCACATCACTGGTGGTGGCCTGCCAGGCAATTTGAATCGCGCGCTTCCGGCGTCGCTCGACGCCGACGTCGACACGACGACGTGGACCATCCCGACGGTGTTCCGGGTACTGGAAGAGGCGGGAAGTGTCTCCCGTCTCGAGATGTATCGCGCGTTCAACATGGGGGTCGGCATGGTGGTGATCACTGCACCGGAAGACGCTGGCGATGTGTGTGCGCATGCCGCGGCGTCAGGCATTGCGGCGTGGGAGGTAGGTCGTGTCGTTCCAGGCGACGGCAGGGTGCGCTTGGACGGCGTTGCGGTGTGATGCGGGGCACAATGTGTGCACGAACACGCGCGCTGCAGTCGATCACGGTTTTGCTGACGGCCTTCAGCACGTTGTCGAGTGCGCAAACGGCGCTCCCACCGGGGTGCACAGTCACGCCGTCAACGATCGGCAACGGTCGGGATATCTGTCAAAAGGCCGCTGAACTCTTCGCATTCGTGGTGCCACAAGTTGGCGTCGCAGTCGCTGGCGGCAATGCCATGCCGGGCGAAGGTGGCACGCTCGGAGGGTGGGGCAAGCGTGCAGTCTCGTTGCGACTCGTCGCCGTCGACGGACGTCTTCCACGGAATTCGGTGCCGCTCAGTATCACCGCACCCAATTCGGTGCCCAGTGATTTTGGCGCCGTTCGCACATTCATCCCGACACCTGCCCTCGATCTCGGCGTGGGATTTATCAAGGGACTGCCAGTCGGCGTGACGAATGTCGGCGGTGTCGATCTGCTCGTCGGTGTCACGGCACTCCCCAAGATCTCGCAGCGTGCGATGCAGCTCAACCAACGTGACCGTGGCGTCGCATTTTCGTACGGCGTCCGTGTTGGTGCGCTACAGGAGTCAGCGTTCGTTCCCGGATTGAGTGCGAGTTTTGTGCGCCGTCGATTGCCGACGCTGGACTTCAACTACACACCCAATGACGACACGTTGCAACTAACCGGGACCGTCGTCACGTCGAATTCGCTGCGCGTGATGGCGAGCAAGCGCATCGTGCTTTTTGGTCTGGCCGTCGGCGTTGGCCGCGACGATATCGAGGCGAAAAGCGGGTTGAGCGCAACGGTGAATGACGCCACGGCGCCCGTCGGGCAGAAGCGCGCCATCATCGTGCTGCCCAGTCTGACGGAGAAGGTCACGCGAAGCACAGCCTTTGTGAACGCCTCACTCGGATTGATTGTTGCGCGCATCGTCGCGGAGTTTGGATGGTCCAGCGCGGGTACGGTGCGCCAAACCGTCAACACGTTCGGTGGACGCAAAGCCAACGAGGGATACCGGTACGGTTCAATCGGCATCACGACACGCTTTTGATGTGCCTGATGCGCACACGGGCGACGCGCGCATCGTGAGTGCACTGGCCGAACACGAGGCGTTCATGCGTCGCGCGTTGATACTGGCGGCGCGTGGCGTTGGTCAGACGGCGCCGAATCCGAAAGTTGGTGCGGTCGTCGTGAACGACGGCGTGGTGGTTGGCGAGGGTTGGCACGCGCGCTACGGCGAAGCGCACGCGGAAGTGTCGGCCTTGGCGTCGGCAGGGTCTGCAGCGTTCGGCGCCACAGTGTACGTGACGCTCGAACCATGCAATCACACGGGGCAGACACCGCCGTGTGTGGATGCGCTGATCAGCGCCGGCGTCCGTCGCGTCGTGTATGCGGTCGCCGATCCAAACCCAGTGGCCGCCGGTGGAGGCGCGCGATTGCGAGCACTCGGCGTCGACGTGATCGGCGACGTACTGCAGGACGAGGCGACTGAAATGAATGCACCATTCCTGTTTGCCGCACGTCGTCAGGATCGCCCGTTTGTCACGCTCAAACTGGCGCTGTCCATCGACGGTGCCCTGGTTGACGCGAGCCGCGCGAAGCGATGGCTCACCAGCGCGGAGTCCCGCCGCGAGGTGCACCGCCTGCGTTGCGACGCGGATGCAATCGCCATTGGTATCAACACGGCGCTCACCGACGACCCGCTCCTCACCGTGCGGGATGTCGCGGCACCGCGGATTGCCCCCGCGCGCATCGTGTTCGACCACCATGCTCGACTTCCCGCCGAGAGCGCGCTGGCGCAATCGTCTGGCGAGGCGCCGGTGATTGTGGTCGTTTCGCCGGACGCTGCAAGTGGGGCGGCGAGACTCAAACAGGCCGGCGTCGGCGTGCTCGTGGCGGAGTCTTTGACCAGCGCGTTGCAGCAGTTGCGCGACCGCCAACTGCATCATCTGCTCATCGAAGGTGGAGCAGGACTTGCGTCGGCCTTCATGGAAGCGGGGTTTGTCGATCGCTTGGTTATCTTTCAGGCACCGGTCATCCTGGGCGCTGGAGCGCTTGCGGCGTTTTCATCGTTGTCGCAAGGCGTGGCTCGCAGCACGCGACTCTCGCTCATTGGCCGGAAGAGGTTGGGCGTTGACCTGATGTCCACCTATGCCGTTTCCGCAGACTGAGGCACGGATGTTTACTGGGCTGGTCGATGATGTCGGGACAATTCTGGACGTGGCCGACGCAACGGCGGGTCGGGAGTTGCGGGTCCGCTGCAGCTATCGCGATCTCGTCGAAGGTGAGAGCATTGCCCTCAACGGCGCGTGCCTCACCGTGCGTGCGCATGGGCAGGACGATGGTGGAGTGTGGTTTTCCGTCGCCGCCGTCGTGACCACGATCGGTCGGACCTTGATTGGGTCGTGGAGTGCGCGGGATCGCGTCAACCTTGAGCGTGCGTTACGGTTGGGCGATCGACTGGGTGGTCACCTCGTACTCGGTCATGTGGATGATGTCGGTGTTGTCACACGCACGGCGGTGCATGGTGATGCGTGGTTGATCGACGTGGCCCTGCCGTCGGCACTGCAGCCGTTGATGGCCATGCACGGGTCGCTGACCCTCAACGGTGTGAGCCTGACCGTGAATGCGCTGGCGGACGACGGAGTCCAGGTGTCGATCATCGACTATACCCGCTGGCACACCACGCTCGGGGAACTCGCGGTCGGCGATCGTGTGCACATCGAGGCGGACGTATTGGCGAAGCATGTCGAGCGCCTGCTTGCACCGCAGCTCGCCCGTGTAGGTGTACGATGACCGCACACCGAGATGGGGAAAAGCAGGGCATGACCTTCGGCACGGTCGAGCAGGCAGTGTCGGACATTGCTGCTGGCAAGTTCGTGGTCGTCGCTGACGATGAGGATCGAGAAAACGAAGGAGACCTCGTCTGCGCGGCTGAGCTGGTGACGCCGGAGATGGTGAATTTCATGCTGGATGCGAAAGGCATGATCTGTCTGGCGATCAACGGCAGTTGGGCGGATCATCTCGGTCTGTCGCCGCAGGTGGAGCACAATACGGATGCGATGTCCACCGCGTTCACCGTCAGCATCGATGCGGGGCCGCGGTACGGCGTCACCACCGGTATCAGCGCTGCCGACCGGGCGACAACGATCCGTGTCGCGGTAGATCCGGGCACCACGCGTGCGGATCTGCGGCGGCCCGGTCACATTCATCCGTTGCGGGCGCGCGACGGTGGTGTGCTGCAGCGCGTGGGACATACGGAAGCGGCGGTCGATCTGGCGCGACTCGCCGGACGACGCCCAGCGGGTGTGATCTGTGAAATACTGAACCGCGACGGCACGACGTCGCGTCGACCGCAGTTGGAGCAATTCGCGCAACAGCACCAACTGACGTTTATCACCATCGCACAGCTGGTCGCCTATCGGTTGCGCACCGATCGGTTGGTGCATCGCGTCGCCGAAGCACGACTGCCGACCGATTTCGGGGAGTGGCGCATCGTCGGCTACAAAAACGATGTCGACACCCGTGAACATATTGCGTTGGTCCACGGCGATGTCGAGCGGGCCGCGCATGTGCTGGTGCGCATGCACAGCAAGTGTCTCACGGGCGACGTGTTCCACTCGCAACGATGCGACTGTGGCTGGCAGCTGGAGACCGCCATGCGGATGATTCAGGGCGAGGGGAAGGGCGTGGTCGTGTATCTCGATCAGGAAGGGCGGGGGATTGGCCTCCTCAACAAACTCAAGGCCTACGAACTTCAGGATCGGGGCGCGGACACGGTGGAAGCCAACGAACAACTGGGCTTCAAGGACGATCTCCGCAACTACGGGATTGGGGCCCAGATTCTGCTCGATCTCAACTTGCACTCAATCCGTGTCCTCACCAACAATCCGCGAAAATTGGTTGGCCTTGACGGCTATGGACTGATTGTGGAAGATCGTGTTCGGCTCGAGGCACCATCGACCGACGAGAACGCGTCGTATCTTGCGACCAAGCGGACCAAGCTCGGACATCTTTTGGACACCTGAATGGCCGAGTTTATGGGAAAGCCCCGCGGTGAAGGTCGCCGCATCCTTGTGGTCGCGAGTCGGTTTAACGAGACCGTCACGATGCCGCTTGCCGAAGGTGCGGTGAGCGCGCTGGTGGAGCGCGGCGTGCTGTTCGACAATGTCGACGTGTTGTGGGTACCGGGCGCATGGGAGATTCCGATCGCCGCGCGCCGCGCGTTGGCCACCGAGCGCTACGACGCGGCCGTTGCCATTGGCGCGGTGATTCGTGGCGAGACGCCGCACTTCGACATTGTCGCCGGCGAGACGGCCCGCGGCCTGATGGACCTGTCGCGCGACTTTGACGTGCCGGTCACGCTTGGTCTGCTGACCACCGACACTTTGGCGCAGGCGCAAGCTCGGGCCGGCGGGGCACACGGCAACAAGGGCGTTGACGCCGCGCTCGCGGCACTCGAACTGCTCGATCTCTTCGATCAAGTGCTGCCGGATGATGACGAGGGTTCGTCATGACCGCCGGCGATTTGCGGGACGAATCTTTCTGGGACGGGCCGTCGCAAGAACCCATCTCCCCGCAGCGCGGGCGGCGTGCGGTCGGGGTGAAGTCCGAGCGTGTCGAGACCCGCGGGCGGGCCCGCGCGTTGCAAGCGCTATACGCCGCGGACCTGCGTGACTTGACGAAGTTGCGCCGTATTGCCTCACATGTCTTCGACGATCTCGCCGTATCGGCCGACGAGCGTGAATTTGCCTCACGACTGGTCGCGACGGTTGCGGATCGCGGGGCAGAGCTTGACGCGGCGCTTTCGGAGGTTACCGCCAACTGGCGTCTTGAGCGGTTAGGCGCCATCGAACGCAGTGTGTTGCGACTCGCTGCGGCCGAGTTGGCGCGCGACGAGACGCCGGTGAAAGTGGTGCTGCAAGAGGCGGTGCGTCTCGCCGAACGCTACGGCACTGCGCGCAGCGCGCGTTTCGTCAATGGCGTGTTGGACGCGTACGCGCGACGATTGGGTCGGCTGTGAATTCGGGGCCGACTACGGCCCGGCTTCGCGTCGCGGTGGTGAACTGGCAGTGCCGCGAGAACCCGTTGGCCGGCGGCGCAGAAATTCATCTCCACGAAATCTTTGGCCGGCTCGCCGAGCGCGGCCACGAGGTGGTGCTGCTCTGCGGCGGCTGGCCTGGCTGCCCACCGCGCGCATCCTTGGACGGCATCGAGGTCCATCGCATCGGAACCCGACACACCTTTCCCTTTCTCGCTCGCCGCTATTGGCACCAGCGCTTGCACGCACGCGGCTTTGACGTGCTGGTGGAGGACATCAACAAGGTGCCGCTCTATACGCCCACATGGCGGACACCGTCGCTGGTGGCGCTGGTGCCGCATCTGTTCGGCGGAACGGCGTTTCAGGAACTCAACATTCCCCTCGCGACTGCCGTGTGGCTCGCCGAGCGGCCATTGCCCTCGGTCTATCGCGGGGTCGCATTCGAAGCCATAAGCGAGAGCACGCGTGACGATCTCGTGCAACGCGGCGTCTCGAAAGAGCATGTCCGGGTCATCTTTCCGGGCATTGACACGGAGACCTACACGCCCGATGCAACGGTGCGGTCGCCGATGCCGCTATTTGCGTATCTCGGTCGCCTGAAGAAGTATAAGGGCGTGGATTTGGTGCTGCAGTCGTTTGCCCAATGCGGGGTCGCGGATGCCAGACTAGACATCGCAGGCGCAGGCGAGTTTCGGCCTGCGCTGGAAGCGCTCGCGGACACCCTTGGCGTCGCCGATCGCGTACGTTTTCTTGGTCGTATCGACGAAACAGCGAAGGTCGCATTGTTACGAAGGGCGTGGGCCACTGTGTTCGCATCACCGAAGGAGGGGTGGGGTATCACGAATCTCGAGGCTGCGGCGAGCGGTACACCGGTGATTGCGTCCAACTCTCCGGGAATCCGCGAGTCCGTGCGACATGGAGAAACAGGCTTTCTCGTGCGACACGGCGACATCGCGGCCATGGCAGATTCGATGCGGTTCCTCAGCGGCGAGCGAGCGCTCGTCGAACGACTGGGGATCGCCGCGCGGCACTTCGCTGAGGGATTCACCTGGGCGCGCGCCGCAAACGAGACAGAAGCTCACCTGCGCGATGTGGTGAGCCACCGAAGAGGTCGCTGATGGAGATCATCCTGCACGCGCACCACGCCGACGTCCCCGACACACTGCGGATAGACGCCGAAACCGCCATTCGAAGGGTGGCCGCTCGGTTGAATCGTGTCGTTGACGCGATCATTCGGTTCGTCGGCGACGGCGCGACGCGGCGCGTTGAGATTGTGCTGCACGGAGCGCATCACAAGGACCTGTTTGCGCACGCCGATGCAAGCGCATTTGGTCCTGCGCTCGCTGTGGCGGTGCAACGTCTCGAATCGCAAGTCGCTCGAACGCGCCGGTCGCGTCGATCGGCGGGAGATCGTACCGGGTGACACCGCGCCTCACGGTCGGTCTCCTTTACGAACAAATGAAGGAGCCGCTCGAACTCGAGTTGTTGGGATCCGAAACCGGTCTCGAACGCGAAATCACGAGCCCCGAGGCGTCAAGCCCGGGGCTCGTGCTCTCCGGGTACATCAATCGATTCCCGTCGCAACGCATCCAGGTCCTCGGCGAGACGGAAGTCAGTTACCTGCAGTCAGTGCCGACGGCAGAACGCACAAGCCATCTGGAACAGTTCTTTGCATTTCCGATTCCGTGCGCCTTCGTAACCAAGGCGCTGGATCCCCCGGAACCCTTTCTGGCTCTGGCCGAGCGTGCCGGCGTCGCGATCATCCGCACACGCCTCAAGACGGCGGAATTCTACCGCATCATCAAGCCCTTTCTGGCGGACCAGTTTGCCCCCACCACCACGCTCCACGGCTCGCTCGCTGACGTGTACGGTGTCGGCGTGTTCTTTACCGGCAAGAGCGGCATCGGCAAATCGGAATGTGTCCTCGACCTGGTGGAGCGAGGGCATCGATTGGTCGCCGACGATCTCGTCTTCGCGTCGCGCCGCGGCAATGATGTCCTCATTGGCCGGGGACACCAACTCCAGCGCCACTTCATGGAAATTCGCGGCGTTGGATTGCTTGACATTCCGGCAATTTTCGGCATTCACGCCGTCAGGCAGCAGAAGCGCATCGAGGTCGTGGTCGTCCTCGAGGAATGGGACGGCAAGGCCCATGTGGAGCGCACCGGCCTCGATGTGCAGACCATCGACATTCTGGGCGTGAGTGTGCCGCGCATCACCGTGCACCTCAATCCCGGGAAAAACATCACCGTCATCGCCGAGGTGATCGCGATGAACCATCTTCTGCGCTACTATCGGGGATACGATGGCGCGACCGCCTTCAACGATCGACTGATCGGACAGATGCGTCGCAAGGCTGATGTCCAGCGGTACTTGCAAGAGGATGATGAGTAGTGACGAATCTGGAGTCGACACGGACGATCCGGGCGGTCATTGCCGGGCACGGTACATTCGCCAGTGGCATCATTTCGGCTGTCGAGCAAATCACTGGACGCGGCGACCAGTTTCTTGCGATCTCGAATACAGGTCTGTGTCTCGACGACATCCAGCATGTGCTTGCGCAGGCGCTTGACGAGACGGGCGCCACCGCGATCTTCACCGACCTGCCGGCGGGCAGTTGCACCATGGCGGTTCGCAGACTCGTGCGCGCGAGGCCTGGCGTTGTACTCGCGACGGGCATCAACCTCTCCTTCCTTCTCGACTTCGCTATGCGGGATGATTCCGTCACACTGACCGCGGTGCAGCGCGCGATGGAAAGCGGTCGCACCTCGATGGTGGTGCACGGAGACTGACGGAATGCCCGTTGAACTGTATCGCATCGATGACCGCCTGATCCATGGACAAGTGGTCGTCGGATGGGGACAGCCGCTGGAGCTGCGCTTCATCGTGCTGGTGGATGACGAAGTTGCCGCAAGCGACTGGGAACAGGAACTTTATCGGATGGGCGTTCCGCCCCACATGACGGTGCACTTCCACTCGGTCGCCGATGCGGTCGCGGCGCTTCCGGCGTATCAGGCAGACACCTTGCCGGGACTCCTGCTCACGGCGGATATCGACACGATGATCCAACTCGTGGCATCGGCGGACGGGAGCATCCGGACGGTGAACGTGGGTGGTGTTCACCATTCACCAGGGCGCACGGCGCGGTTGCGCTACGTGTTCCTCACTGCGGCAGAAGAGGCAGGCCTGCGCGTGATCGCCAGCCTCGGCGTCGCCGTGACGGCGCAGGACGTACCGGGCGCCCGACCTATTCCATTGGAGGAGCTGTTGCAGACCGCTGACGGCGCGTGATCGTGCCGTCGGTCATCACCATGGAGCTGGTGCCGATCGCCTTGTTGGCCGGCGTCATGGGCCTTGATGTGGTGAGCTTCCCGCAAGTGATGATTTCGCGCCCTGTGGTCTCCGCCACCATCGCCGGCGCGTTCTTCGGCGCTCCAGTCGCCGGACTGGCGTGCGGTGCGGCCCTCGAGTGTCTCGCCCTGGAATCACTGCCCGTCGGTGCCTCGCGGTACTCCGAGTGGGGGAGTGCGTCGGTTGTCGCTGGCGCCATCGCCGCGCAGGGTGCGAGCGCCACGTCGATGCCGCGCCCCTCGCAATACGTACTCGCGATCGTGGTCGGTATCGGCACCGCATGGGTTGGCGGATGGACCATGGTCTGGCTGCGACGGCTCATCGCGTCGTTCGCGCACCCGCGTCTGGAACAACTGGCCGCTGGTCATCGGCGCACGGTGGTCGGTCTGCAAGTCTTTGGCATGACGGCCGATCTTGCTCGCGCCTCGCTCCTCGGTATTGCGGCGTACATCCCAGCATCCGCGTTGTCAGCGTGGTCTGAAATGCATTGGACCATCGCCGACGGGCCCACGCGTGCTGCGGTCATTGCCGGTGTGGCGGCCGTCGCCGCGGCGGCGGTGTGGAACGACTTCCACGCCATCAGCGGCACACGACGTCTTTTCCTGGCGTCGCTGGCCGTTGGCACGACGCTTGTGGCGCTCGGTGTCTGACGGCCGGACGGGTGACGACGCGCACGGCCAGCCTGCGCGTGAGGCGGCCGCGTCAACGCATGCGCTACTTGGCCTTGGCACGAGGGCGTCCATGCTGGTGCGCTGCCTCGCGATTCAGGGGTCGTGGAACTACGAATTGATGATGGGCAACGGCATCGGGTTTTGCGTGGAGCCCGCGCTGCGCCGACTCCCGGGCGGCGTCGATGGTACGCCGTATCGTGAGGCGCTCGCTCGCCAGAGTGCGTATTTCAACGCGCACCCGTACCTCGCTGGCCTGGCCATCGGTGCGTTGGCGCGGGCCGAGGTCGATCAGGTGCCGCCGTCGCGTATCGTGCGTTTTCGCACGGCGCTCTGTGGACCGCTTGGTGCGGTTGGCGACCGGCTGGTATGGGCTGCCTGGCTGCCGGCCTGCTCACTCCTGGCGCTCCTCCTGTTCGGCCTCGGCGTTTCGCCCTACGGAGTCGTCGCCTCGTTCCTCGTCGTTTACAACGTTGGGCATTTCCTGCTGCGCGATTGGGCGCTTCGGGCCGGATGGCAGCATGGCCTCCGTGTCGCTTCAGCGCTCGGGCACCCGGTGCTTCAGCATGGTCCGCGCTACATTGGACGGGTGGCGGCGGTGACGGGCGGCCTTGCCTTGCCGTTCGCCGCGCATCGCGCGATAGGTGGTGGTCAGTTGCTCTCGCCGATTCCGCTCGCAGTGTCGGTAATTACTCCACTCCTCGCGTTGCTGCTCGTGCGAGCACACGGGCGCATCGAAGGGTGGCGCGCGGTCTTGTATCTCTTGGTGGCCTTTGCCCTTTACTCGGTGGTGCGTTGATGGCTGAGCGCTCGGTCCAAATCGTGAACAAACATGGCTTGCATGCGCGACCAGCCGCGGAGATCGTCAAGGCGGCGTCGCGCTACCAGAGCGACGTCACGATCTCTCGTGACGATCTCGAGGTGAATGGCAAGAGCATCATGGGCGTGATGATGCTGGCGGCGGAGTACGGCGCCACAATCACGATTCGTGCGACAGGCACGGATGCGGTCGATGCGCTGGACGCGATCTCGGCGTTGGTCGCCAATCGGTTCGGGGAGACGTAAGTGCTCTCGGTGCTTCGTGGGCTCCCCGCTTCGCCAGGCATCGTGGTCGGCCCAGTGCACCTCTTGCGATGGGAGGTGCCTGAGGTACGGCAGCGGCTCATCAGGGACGACGAGATTGCCGCTGAAGTGCAGCGGCTGCACGAGGCCCTTGAGCGGGCCCGGGACCGGCTCCGGCTCCTGCGCAGTCGAGCGGAAGTGCAGGCAGGTCCTGAGGAAGCGGCGATCTTTGATGTGCAGCTCTCCATCCTGGATGATGCCGAGCTGACGATCAGCGTCGAGGCCTTGATTCGGCAGAATCTGGGCGCCGAGAAAGCGTTCGACCTCATCCTGCTCGAGTGGCGTCAGCACTTCGCACGACACAGTGCGCCGATGCTGCGCGAACGCGTCAGTGACTTGACCGACGTGCACATTCGGGTCCTGTCAGTGTTGCTGGACTTGCCCGATCACGATCCGGTTGACGTACCACGCGGTAGCCATGCGATCCTCGTCACCCACGACCTGACGCCGTCGCTCACGCTACAACTCGATCGTGAGTGCATCGCCGCCATTGCAACCGACGCTGGCACCGCAACCGCGCACGTCGCGATCTTGGCGCGCTCCCTCGGTCTGCCTGCGGTCGTCGGTCTCCGGACCGCCCTGCAGTATTTGAAGGGTGGAGAGATTGCGATTCTGAACGGCGCGGAGGGCACGCTCACGATCGCGCCATCGGACGGTGAGATCGCGGACGCGCGGCAATTGGTCGCCGACGAAGTCGGTCGGGCAGGTCAGCTCCGTGAGCTTGCCCTTGCCGAGCCGATCACGCGGGACGGAGAACGCGTGGTCGTTCGCGCGAACGTGGACGTGCCCGAGGAATCAGAACTGGCCGCCGAGAGTGGCGCTGACGGTGTCGGCCTCATGCGCACGGAGTTCCTGGTGGTGAGTCGTGCGTCCATGCCCGACGAAGACGAACAGTATCGCGCCTATCGACGGGTGATGAAGGCGTTTGGTTCGCGACCGGTCATTATTCGCACGTTTGACGTGGGCGGTGACAAGCTCCCGGTGGGCGGGTTCCCGTCAGAGGCCAACCCGTTCCTTGGCTGGCGCGCCATTCGCATGTGCCTTGATGAAAGCGAAATGTTCAAGGTGCAGCTCCGCGCGCTGATGCGGGCAGCGGTTCACGGCGACCTGCGCATTATGCTGCCGCTGATTGTCACCGTCGACGAAGTGCGGGAGACTCGGCAGCTCATGGAGCAGGCGGAGCACGAACTTGCCGAGCGCCGCGTGCCGTTCCGGTCCGACGTCCCTCTCGGCGTCATGGTGGAAACGCCGGCGGCGGCCATTGCCTGCGACACGTTGGTGCGCGACGTGGATTTCTTCAGTATTGGCTCGAACGACCTGGTGCAGTACACGCTGGCGGTTGATCGGGGCAATGCCAATCTCGCTCCCCGCTTCACGCCGCTGCATCCGGCGGTTCTCCGACTCATCAGCCAGGTGCAGTCAACGGGTGCGGCGCACGGGATCGACGTGGCGGTCTGCGGAGAGATGGCCTCGCAGCCGCTCGCGGTATTCGCCCTCATCGGGCTTGGCATTCGTCACCTCAGTGTGGCGCCGCGTGCCGTTTCAGAGGTGAAGCGCGTCATACGGGGGATTCGCCTCTCCGCGGCTGTTGATGCGGCGCGTGCGGCGTTGGCCGCTGGAACTGCACGTGAGGTGGAGACACTGTTGCGGCGGAGACTGCGGTCCGAGCTGGACTTGCATGACCCAACTGGTAGCGGGTTGCCCGCCCTCTTCTAGCACACTAGAGTAGCTGGTTGCTAGTTGCGGTACTCAATCACCTTAGCGTCAGAGAATAGCGTGGCCGATCGTCATCTGTTTACCTCGGAATCCGTTACCGAAGGGCACCCGGACAAGATCGCAGATCAGATCTCTGATGCGATCCTTGATGCCATTCTCACCAAGGACGCCGAGGCACGTGTGGCCTGCGAAACGCTCGTCACCACCGGACTGGTCGTCATCGCTGGCGAAATTACCACCACGGCCTACGTGCCGTTGCCGGACATCGTCCGCGCGACAGTAGAGGGCATCGGCTATACGGACGCGACGTTTGGTTTCGACAACAAAACGTGCGCCGTGATGAGCACCATTGACGCACAGTCTCGTGATATCGCGCAGGGTGTTGATACCGGCGGCGCCGGCGATCAAGGCATGATGTTCGGTTTTGCCACTGACGAAACGCCTGAGCTGATGCCATTGCCCATCCAGCTCGCCCATGCGCTCACGCATCGGCTCTCCGCGCTACGCAAGGATGGCACGCTGCCGTGGCTCCGTCCTGATGGCAAGGCGCAGGTATCCGTGGTGTATGAAGACAACCGTCCGATCGCCGTGGACACGGTGGTCATCTCCACGCAGCATGATGAAAAGATCGGCAACGACACGCTGCGTGATGCCATTCTGCACGACGTGATCCTGGCGACGATTCCCGAGGAGTTCCGCTCTGCGTCACTCAAGACGCACATCAACCCCACGGGTCGATTCGTCATTGGTGGACCGCAGGGTGACGCCGGTCTCACTGGACGCAAGATCATCGTTGATACGTACGGCGGCATGGGGCGGCATGGCGGTGGCGCGTTCAGCGGCAAGGATCCGTCCAAAGTTGATCGTTCGGCGTGTTATGCGGCGCGCTGGGTGGCGAAGAATATTGTGGCCGCGGGACTCGCCAAGCGTTGCGAAGTGCAGGTGGCGTATGCGATCGGTGTCGCTCAGCCTGTGTCGGTGTATGTGCAGACGTTCGGCACAGGTACAGCCCCTGATCGCGTCATCGAGGCGGCGGTCAACGCCGTGTTCGATCTCACGCCGCTGGCGATCTCCAAAGCGCTCGAACTACGCAAACCCATCTATCAGTCAACGGCAGCGTACGGACACTTTGGACGAACACCGTACACTGTCGAGAGCAACGGAACGTCGCGCGCGCACTTTACGTGGGAGCGCACGGACCGCGTCGACGCATTGCAGCGAGCCGTTCGCTGACGCGTCCGAGGCGCGCGGAAGCACGCGTCACGCGCGCTCGGAGGTGCTGCCGGAGACAGGAGGGTACTTGATCGAAGTGATGGTGTCCCGACTCGGCCTCGACAGCACGAGTAACTCGTACGTCGTCATCTTGCGTGAAAAGAGTGGAACACGGCTACTCCCAATCTGGATCGGGCAGCCCGAAGCCGAGTCGATTGTGAACGCAATCAATCACGTGACGCCAGCGCGCCCGAATGCGCACGACCTTGGTAGTGCGCTCATTCGGGGCCTCGGCGGAACGCTGCGTCAGGTGGCGATCACGCGAGTCGAAAAGAGCACGTACTACGCGCAGATGCACATCGACGGTCCGGCTGGCATGGTGCTGATCGACGCCAGGCCGTCCGACAGTATCGCCGTCGCGCTGCGCGTTGGTGCACCGATCTTCGCGGCGTCCGATCTGCTGGCCGAGTTCGACGCCGCCGATGGCGCGACCGACGTACCGATGGATATCCGTCCATCTACGCTCGAACACGAATTGACCACCGAGCAGCTCAAAGCCTACTTGGAGCGGCTGCGCCCCGAGGACTTCGGCAAGTTCAATCCGTGATGCGGACTGCCGTTAGTCGGGCCGCGTGGGCGTGTGTCTGTGCGGTGATTGCTGTCGCAACGACGAATCCTGCCGACGCCAACGCTCAGGTAGCGAAAACGGCGGGTGATGTGCGCTCCGTTGAGGGTCGGGTGCGTCGACCGATAGGGCACGCAGACTCGACGGACATGGGCCCGGCCATCAACACGTGGGTCACGGTGCATCGCGTTGGCAAGGACAGCGCTGGCCCGGTCGATTCTGTGCGGAGCGATGCGTTGGGCCGCTATCGAATGACATGGCGAACGTTTGGCACTGCGGACGCCGTGTACTTTGCGTCCGTGACATGGAGCGGCATCGCCTACTTCACGCCGCCACTGCGAGACCGCGACACTCGTGGTGAGGGAGCCGAGATCACGGTATTCGACACCACGTCGGCAACGTTTCCGTTGCATGTGAAGGGCCGCCATCTCATTGTCAGCAGTGCCGATTCAAGTGACATGCGCACAGTGATCGAAGTGTTTGAGCTCGAGAACGACAGTCTGCGCACGCTGGTGGCGTCGGCGGCGAAGCCATCACCCACGTGGACCGTTCGTATTCCGGCGCTTGCGCAGGACGTGCACGCGAGCGCCGGTGAAATCTCTCCGGATGCGTTCACCATGAGCCGTGGCCGCGTTGCCGTGTTCGCACCGATCGCACCGGGTGTGAAGCAGGTCTCGTTCTCGTACCGAATCCCGTCGAGCGGTTTCCCGTTCACACTCGGCATCGATGAACCGACGGTGGTCTTTGAGGTCTTGTTGGAAGACGCGCAGGCCACGGCACGCGGTGCAGGTGTTATCGCCGTCGGCCCAGTGAGCATGGAGAATCGCAGCTTCCGTCGCTTCCTGGCGCAGGATGTCGGTGGCGGCGCCACCGTGGTGATTGACGTGCCCGATGGCCGCGGTATACCTCGCCGGTACTTTATCGCCGGACTGTTGGTGGTGATCGGCGGCGTCATGCTCGCGGCACTCGCGCACGCACTGCGTGCCCGCGTTGACGAAACCAACACTGCCGCACCCTATGTGGTGCGCGCCGATGAGATGTCGGAGAGCGAGAGATTGGCGCAGGAGATCGCCATGCTCGATGCGTCGCACGCGAACCGTACGGCGAAACCGCAGGGAGACAACGCGTCGTACGCGGTTCGTCGGGCGGCACTCAAGGCTGCGCTCCACGATGCGCTTGCTGCGGCGAGGGCGCAGGACTAGTTTCTCGGAGTCGTCCGGCAACGGACGACAGACAATCGATTTCGAGTAAGAGACACGGAAGCCGGTATATGCCGGCGCGGCCCCGCCACTGTAACGGGCAAGATTTCGCAGCACTCAGCATGCCACTGGTCAGATCGACCGGGAAGGCGAGTGTTGCGGCCCGAAGCCAGGAGACGACTCTCGCTCATTCACGCACGACGACCCTCGAGGGGGGGCTCGCGCCACGTGGTTGTGTGCGCAGTCGCGTGCGCTCCACGTAGCCCGAGCGTCTTCTCCAGTGGGAGAGGACGCTCTTTTGCTATTCCATAACCGATTCATCTGGAGGATTGGACTCGCGCTGGTGGCGGCGTTCGTTGCCACCGCCTGCACAACGTCAAGCGATCAGGCCACGGCGCGCGCACGTATGGGTGCGACTGCTCGTGACGTGGGCGTGGTTGCACTAACGCCGGCGGACACCGATGACTTCGGCGCTCTGCTGCCGACCAACGCGGAGTTTGCTTCGCGTGTGGTATCGCT
>JANMKU010000351.1:0-3490 GCA_031372205.1 Gemmatimonadaceae bacterium
CTCCAGAAACGCGTCCCGACTCACGCCGACCGTGGCATCCGCGAGGAAGGCCGCTTCGGCCGCGATGTGGCGCAGGTATTCACGCGGCGCGAAGGACATCCTGCGCTTCCGCGAGAATATACGGCCGCAAGAACGGCGAGAGCGACTCCACGGTCACCAGCTCGACCGCATGCTGCAGCGCGGCTTCGAGGAGATCGCCCAGGTCCAAGAGGTGCTCGAACGTTTTTTCGCCCGGCTCGAATTCCACGAGGACATCCACGTCACTGTCGGGGCGTGCGTCATTGCGTTGCACGGATCCAAACAGCGCGAGGCGGCGCACGCCTAAGCCGAGAATGTCGGCACGGGCGGCGGCGAGACAGGATTCGACATCGGCACGGGTCAACACGCGAGTAGGCATACATTCAATCTAGGTGATCGATCCAGGGACCGCACGCTGATCGCCACGTCGACTCGCCCACGCGCTGGTCACGTGAGGTCGGCGGCGCCCATGGACCCATGACAGACAGGGAAGGCGTAATGCGGACGAGCCGCATTCGGTGCAGCCCAATTCGTGTCGCTACACGATGTTGGTGCAACTGTCTAGAAGTTATGACTGGGCTGGCCCCCGTGTTTTGCGTGGTCAGTTCCTCCCGTATACGCAGAGTCACCGGAGCCACCTGCGACGGTGTTCCTGTCGCACATCTTCGGAGACCAGCCCATGTCATCGTCATCTGCTGTTGCGTCAATCATAGCTTGGCCGACCGACCCGAAGCTCGGGAATTTTCGCCAAGCCAGCTTCGACGACTGCAATTGCCTTGTGTCTATCCACATGTCCTCAGGTGATTTCGGTCCGTATCGCCCCAGCCGCAACGCCCGGCTCGATGACGGCTAGATGACAATCGTGAATCCTAGCCTTCGTCTGACGCCTCTCGAGGAGAACCGTAGATCTCACGTATCATTTCACGATTCTCCTGGAACTTCATCTCTAACTCCGCGATGAAGCGCGCATGCGCTTCTGAGAGTGCTGCTTGCGCGCGGAACGCCGCGTCCATGTCTTGTTGTAGATGAAAGTCACTCCAAAGCGGTCGCATGTGTCGCGAAATGACTTCGGCGCGAAAGTCGCTCTCTTTCGAAATGATGACGTCGAATAAGGAAGTCGCGGTAAGCCCGAGCGATCCCATCGACATAAGTCGGCCGATCGCTTCCTGCGGCGAGACTTGCATTGAGGGAACGATGAATGCCTTCTCGCTTGCGTCAAAATCGACGTAAAGACCCGCCTCCTTTTCAGCGCTAAATCTGTCACGAAGGGGTATGCCATCGATGATCTCGCCCGAATCATGCACGAGTCCAACTCGAAGCGGATGAATCCATTCGTACCACGAAGCCATGTGTGCTTTCAAATCGTGGTCTCTCCATCGCTTCCAAAAATCCGCCCACTCTGCTGGAGTGTTGAATGTGAAGGCACATTACAGAAGCATCGATTTACCCGACTCCTCCTGCGCGATTTGGGCGATCGCCAATGCTGCTAAATACGAGCGCTCGGCGACCGGCAAGCAGACAAGTTTGAGCTCCTCGGCGTTTTCGAGGCACAGGCGATACCCTTGGAAAATCTGAGCGCGAGTTAGCGGTCCACCGGGCTTTCGCATTAATCTCCGTTGTCATCTAACGCGTACTTGACTGCGAGAAAGCATAGGCCGCGGGCCATCGCCGCAACGCCGACGTGCCCTACTTCACCCTGCCAGCACAGCCTCCGCGACCTGCACCACATGCTCCGCGGTAATGCCGTACTCCTTGTACAACGTTTGATACGGCGCACTGGCCCCGAACGTATCAATCCCCACCACCGCGCCACGCGCGCCAAGCCAGCGATGCCACGACATCGGATGCGCGGCCTCCACCGCCACGCGTGCTACCGTCGGCGGCAACACATAGTTGCGGTACTCGGCGTCTTGCGCGGCAAACAGTTCGAGTGATGGACAACTCACCACGCGCGCTGATACGCCACGTGCGGCCAGGTATCCACGTGCCGTCATGGCGATCTCCACCTCAGAACCCGATGCCATCAACACCACATCCGGCGTGCCACCGGTCGCTTCGGCGAGCACATACGCGCCGCGCGGTACACCACGCTGCACGTGCTCCAACGCGTCGAAGTACGTCAGCTTCTGCCGCGTGAGCACCAACGCGACGGGTCCATTCTTGTGCTGCAGCGCCACGCGCCACGCTTCACTCACTTCGTCCGCATCGCCGGGGCGCAGCACCACCAGATTCGGGATGCAACGCAACGCAGTGAGTTGCTCAACCGGCTGATGTGTTGGGCCATCTTCGCCGAGTCCGATGGAGTCGTGCGTGAACACATAGATGACGTGCGCATGCATCAACGCGGCCAGTCGAATGGCCGGACGCATGTAGTCGGCGAACACCAGGAACGTGCCACCGTACGGCACCACGCCACCATGCAACGCCATACCGTTCATGATCGCGCCCATGCCGTGCTCGCGAATACCGAAACGGAAATCGCGGCCACCTGGCGTTGCGGCGGAAAACAGTGTCTCGCCTTTCACGTTGGTGAGATTCGATCCAGTCAAGTCGGCCGATCCCCCAACGAGCTCCGGCATGTGCGAGGCAATCGCGTTGAGCACCACACCAGACGCGGCGCGTGTTGCCACGTTGCCACTCTTCGCATCGAACGACGGAAACGCGTGCGCCAACGACTCCATCGGTTCACCACGCAGCCGCCGCTGCAACTCCGCCGCCAGTTCAGGATGCGCGCTCTGATACGCTGGCCAGCGCGCCTGCCAGTCGCTGTGCGCGGCCGCGCGTTCGCGCACGCCCTCGCGCCAGTGCGCGAGCGCCTCATCGGGCACATGAAACGCGTCGGGATAATTCCAGCCGTACACCGCCTTGGTAAGTGCGATTTCGTCCTTGCCGAGTGGTTCGCCGTGGGCCTTGGCGGTATCCTGTCGGTTGGGCGACCCGAAGCCGATGTGCGTGCGCGTGATGATCAGCGTCGGCCGCGTGCCATCTGCTTTGGCCGCAGCGATGGCCTCGTCAATCGACTCCAGGTTGTTGACGTCGGCGATGTGCAGCACCTGCCAGCCGTACGCGGCAAATCGCGCTGCCGCATCGTCGCTGCAACTGATGCTCGTGCTGCCGTCAATCGTGATGTGATTGTCGTCAAAAAACCCGATCAATTTTCCGAGACCGAAGTGGCCGGCATAACTCGCCGCTTCGTGCGAGATGCCTTCCATCAGGCAGCCATCACCAGCAATGAAATACGTGTAATGATCGACCACGGCATGCCCCGGCCGGTTGAACTCGGCGGCCAGATGTGCTTCCGCCACCGCGAACCCAACCGCATTCGCGACACCCTGGCCAAGCGGCCCCGTGGTGGTCTCCACACCCGGTGTGTGGTGCACTTCCGGATGACCCGGTGTGAGACTCTTCCACTGACGAAACAGCTTGATCTGCTCAAGCGGCAGATCGTAGCCCGACATGAAGAGCGATCCGT
>JANMKU010000354.1:0-3529 GCA_031372205.1 Gemmatimonadaceae bacterium
CAACCACGCAGAGCGATGACCACAGGTAGTCCAGCTTGATTGGGTGCCGCATGTACACCACGGAAAAGGGCACAAACACGAGCAGCGCGATGGCCTCCTGCAGGATCTTGAGCTGTGGCAGCGACAGAGCCGCATAGCCGATTCGATTGGCTGGCACTTGCAACGCATACTCGAACAAGGCGATCGCCCAGCTCGCCAGCGCCGCGATGTACCACGGACGATCACTCATATTCCGAAGGTGCGCGTACCACGCGAACGTCATGAAGACGTTTGATGCGGTCAGCAGTAAGGCTGTTCTCCAGAGCACTGCGGTCATGATCGACTGGGCGTAAGTTGAAACGACGAAAGGCGGCGCTCGGCGGCGCGTCCTGCCGAAATCGACACTGTGGCGAGTCGGTAGCTACATCTGGCTCATGTTCACGCTAACATATCGGGAGATTGCATCCCTTCTCGACCTCGCGCAGTTGCAGGCACCGGAGCTGTTATGTCGCTGATGGAAGTCGTTTCTCGCACCACATGGCGCGTCACGCCGAAACGCGGCTCCCTGCTGCTCGGCGCACTGCTGTGCGTCGCGGCGGCGTTGCCAGCGCAGCGTGGACCGAGTGCCGCCGCGCGCGCGAATGGAACGGCAAGCGCATGGTCACTCCCCGAACCCAATGAACTGATCGAGCGTGTCTTCACGCGCATCGTCGCCCAAGATAAACCCGGCGCGATGCCGATTGCGCAATTCGAGCGGCGCACGGTGGGTCGCAAAGAGACCGTCGACGCCCTTGAGGAATTTCTCGGACGCGCAGTCGACCTGACACCTCGCGCCTTCTCCGCGGTCGACGGGTGGATGGATGCGCGCAAGCTGGATCTTCCGCCGTGCGAGGACACGTCCTGCCCGATCACCGTCAATTCCGTGTGGTTGGCGGTGACCAAGATCGAGAAAGGCGCCACGCCGAACGTCTTGCATGTGTGGTATGCCACACGATTCGCCGCTAACGTTGGCGGCACATCGCAGCGCCAGAGTTACGCGTTCTGCGAGCGGTGGGTACGCGTGGACAACGCCTGGAAGTACGAAGGCTTCATCAAAGTGGTGACCCTTCCCGATCGCGGCTGACCGAGAGAGTGGTGCGCAGCCGTTCTACGCCTCCGCAAGCAGTGGCACCGGTGGCTCGGCGGCCTGCAAACGCGCCTGTCGTCGACCCAGCCAGAGCGCGACCATGAGCCACACCGCCGACATGGGCACGGCGGCAAGTGAAATCGAACTCGCCGCCAGACCGATGCTGGAAAGTCCGGCATAACTCCACGCGCCGATCTGATCGCCGCTCCGGTAGACAAACGTGTCGATGAAGTTCTTTGCCTTGTACTTATCCTCCGGCGGCACAACAGAAAACAGGACTTCGCGGCCGGGATTCGCGAACGCGTAGTTGCCCGCACGTCGCAAGACGGTAAACGTGACAAAAAGGGACAACGACGTGACTGCGCCGAGTGCGCCAAAACCGATGACACTCATGAGTGGAAGTATCGCCAGCGTCATACCAACGCCCAGCCACTTGATCACACGTCCCGAGATGAACAGCTGCGCCAGAATCGTGATGATTTGCACGGTGAAATCGATCCGGGCCAGGAAGGCGGTTCGCGACTCGCGATCGGCATAGCGCGCGCCGACAATCTCGGCTTGCTGGAAGTACAAGACAGTCGTGCCGATGGTGAACAACAGCATGAACAGACAGATCCCCAGCAGGTACGGGGAACGCAGCACGTGCGTAATGCCAGACAAGGTCGTGCCGCCTACCGACTGTCTCGCGCTGTCGCGATCCCGTGTGTCGGCGCGAAAGCTCTGCGGGAACCGTCGCACCACTTGCACGCCGCATTCGAGCAGGACGACGGCGATGAGCATGAGGACCGGTGTGCCAACGACCTTCGCAAGCAGTGACGTAATGGACGATCCGCAAATGCCGCCGAGCGAACCGCCCACACCGATGAAGCCATACAGTCGCTTGCCCTGTTCGGCGTAAAACGTGTCGGCCATGAAGCCCCAGAACACCGATGGCACAAACAGACTGTACACACTAATGAAGATCCAGAATGCCGGCCCAAGAAATCGCTCCCGCGCCGGTGTGCTCAAATGCACGGCGATCGCGAACGCGATCAACAGTGCCCCAAAAACTCGATACACGATCGGGATGAAACGCCGTACCGGCAAACGCGAGACGACGGTCGCAAATATGGGATTCACCAACAGCGTGGCGGCCAGCGTCCCGGTGAACAACCACGGCAGCTTCGCCGTGCCTGCGGCTACGCCGACCGCATCACGGATGGAGCGCAGAATGAAATAGCTGGCGAGCAGGAAGAAAAAAAACACGAACGCATACAGCGTCGCACGCATCTCTCCGGGTTCGATCGTCACCAGTCGCCCAAGACGCACCGCCAACGCGTTGTCGGACGCGCTATCAGCCCGCGGATTCGTCACGGCGCGCCCGCGTTCATGGCATGCCAGAGGGCGAGCACCTCGCGCTCACGCTCCGGCGACACGCCCGCTCGCAACTTCTCTTGTTCGACCGCGGGACGGGAGTGATACCACGTCATCGCGCTGCGCACGGTGTCTTCCAGTGTACGGAAGGTCAGCCCGGCAGACTGTGCTTTCTCGATGACGCTGGTGCAGAACGCCACGGTGGACGCCCCGGTGTACGACCACACCGGCATGTCACCCCACGAGCGCAATTTTTGCTCGCTGAGAAAACGTTGCGGTACCCACGTGAAGTGCGCGTCATTGCTATAGCAGGCCTTGATGCCGTACAGCAACTCGCCAATTCCGCATACGGTGCGCGGACCAACCGCATTGAAGATGCCGCCTGTCGACGACTCGGCGAGTCGCACCATCCATTCCGTGAGATCGCGCACGTCGATCCATTGCGCCGGGTCGTCCGGTTTGCCTGGCGCGAGAATCTCACCACCCCGTTCGATGCGCACGGGCCAGTACGTAAAGCGATCCGTAAGGTCGCCGGGTCCGACGATAAGCCCCGGCCGCACCACCGTGCCACCGCGACCAAACTGCTCCATGACAATCTGTTCGCCACGTACCTTCTTCTGACCGTACGTTGCCTTGGCCGCGTCCGGTCCATCAACTGGCGCCAGATCCTGCGTCGGAAACGTTTCGTCGGGAAACGATTGGGTGAAGTCCTTGTAAGCGGCGGTACTCGAAACGAACACGTATTGAGACACGCGCCCCTTGAGCACCGCCGCCGCATCCGCAATCCATTTGGGCATCACGGGATTCAGGTCGTACACCACATCCCACGTGCGCCCGATGAGCGCGTGGTGGCCATCGGCCACACTGCGGTCGCCGATCAACTTTTCCACCTTCGGAAAGAGGCCGGGTTTGGTCTGCCCGCGATTGAACAGTGTGACCGTGTGCTTCCGGGCGAGCGCGTGTTCGACCAGATGCGGTCCGATGTATCCGGTGCCACCAAGGACCAAAATACGCAGCGCCATCAGGAACCCGGCGCCGCTTTCCACGCCGCAAGCACTGCGATTTCCTTCT
>JANMKU010000364.1:0-10073 GCA_031372205.1 Gemmatimonadaceae bacterium
CCACGACGCGCTGGAAGCCGCCGCGAACATGACGGTGATTGAGGCCTTGTATCGTTCGGCGCGCGACGGTGGTCGGCCGGTGAGCCTGTAGGCGCGTACCGCGCGTTGGGCCCAATGTGAATTGCCTTGCGCGCGGTTATCGCTCAGCGAATGTCAGTAGTGAATCGCTGGAAGTGACCGCTCGATGTCCGCTCGCTTTGCTTCTTCCCAGGGCGGCAGTTTGAGGTCGTTCCCCAGTTCTTCCAGCGGTTCGTCGACGGTGAATCCTGGCGCTAGTGTCGCCACTTCAAAGAGCACGCCGCCCGGCTCGCGGAAGTAGATCGACTGGAAGTACGAACGATCCATCACCGGCGTCACAGCAATGCCGCGCTTGATCAGCGTCTCGCGCATTACGAGCTGTTCGCGTGCGTCGGCGATGGCCAGCGCCACGTGATGTACCGTTCCGACGCCGTTCCGAGCGTGCGCGCCATCTGGTGACGTGCGAATATCGATGTATTTGCCGGGATCAGCGCCATTCACCGCCACGCGCAGGCGCCCGTCCATCTCCTGCGCGACGCTAAAGCCGAACCACTCGCGCATAAACGCCAGTGTCGGTGTGGGATCGGCGACCGTCATCGTGACGCTGTGAATGCCGCGCACGGCAACCGCCGCGTCGAGGTCATCGGCAACCCACGGTGTGCGCGTGTCGGTGGTTGTGGCAACGAGTTCGATCTGCAAGCCTGACGGGTCAGTGACCACGATCGATTCTTCGGCAAAGCGGGGTTCAGCGTCACGCACGCTCAGGCCATGCGCGCGAAGCCGAACCTTCCACGTGTCGAGCGACCCGACAGGCACGGAGAATGACGTGACGGTGACTTGGCCCGCGCCCATGGTGCCGTGCGGCACACCCACCAACCGGTAGGGAAACGTGGTCCACAGCGACCCAGGCGTGCCGCGCTCGTCACCATAGTAGAAGTGGTAGACGCCCCGGTTGTCGAAGTTGACCGTTTTCTTGACGAGGCGGAGTCCGAGCGCCGCGCGAGCGAAATCGAGGTCAGCCTGTGCGTCATCCACGGTGGCGGTCACGTGGTGCAGTCCGAGAATTGGGAAGCTCATCATTACACAGTGCTCGAAGGGACATGACGTTGGCAAGCGCGACGGCGCATGTAGACGCCAGACGGGCAACGCAGCATGTTCAGGCTGATCGATCTGCAACCGTCCGCGTCTTCTGCCGGTCACGCTATGATCCCGCTCGCTATTGCAGCTGTCCTGCTGCTCGTGATCCTCGTCAGCTCCGTCAAAATCATCGGCCAGGCCGAGGTGATGGTTGTTGAGCGACTCGGCCGGTTTGATCGACTGGCGCGATCGGGGTTAAACCTGTTGATCCCGTTCATCGAACGCTCGCGCACGATTGATGTGCGCTACCTCGAATCGGATGTATCGGGCGTGCGGAAGCTGGTGGCTGGATCCACCTCACGGATCGATTTGCGCGAGCAGGTGCTCAACTTTCCGAGTCAGCCGGTCATTACGAAGGACAACGTGACGATCGACATTGATGCGGTGCTCTACTATCGCATCGCCGATCCGCAAAAGGCGACATACTCGGTCACCAATTTGCCGTACGCGCTCGAAACGCTTACCCGCACCACGCTGCGAAATATTGTCGGCGACATGGAGCTGGACGCGACGCTGACCAGTCGCGATGTCATCAACAAGCGCATGCGCGACGTGATCGAAGAAGCATCTATCGGGTGGGGTGTTGACGTGACGCGCGTCGAACTGCAAAGCATCGAACCGCCGCGCGACATTCAGCAATCGATGGAGCTGCAAATGCGCGCCGAACGCGAACGTCGCGCGTCGGTCACCAATGCCGAAGCCGGGAAGCGCTCGGCGATTCTCGAGTCGGAAGGACAACGTGAATCGCAGGTGCGCAAAGCCGAAGGCGAACGTGACGCGAATGTATTGCGCGCCAAGGGCGTGGCTGAAGCACGACTCGCCATCGCGCACGCGGAAGCGGAAGCCATCACGCTCATTTCTGCGGCACTGCCTGAAGGACAAGCGGCGATGTATCTGCTAGGTCTCAAATATCTCGAGGCCTTACCGCTGCTCACACAAGGCAAGGGCACCACGATCTTCCTGCCCGCCGAGGCATCCGGCGTGATGGGCGCGCTCGGTGGCTTGCGCGAATTGTTGAATTCCACCAGTGAAGCGCGTCACGCCGACACCGCGGGCGCACGCGATCCGGGCTCACGGAGTCAGGCGTCGTCGGGGCTTGGGTATCCCGGCTTGCCGAAAGCGCTAGCTGGCGGCACGCCGCCAACGGGTTGACGCGCCCTATGCCTATCACGCGTGATCGCGCGGAACGCATTGCCCGCGCGCATGCGTGTGTGGGATGTCGCGAATATACCTATCGGAAATTTGCCGTTCGCGAAGCGAGCGCAGCCCTGCACGCCGAGTTGGGCGAAGTGTGGCACGCCGAGTTGGTGTGCGGGGTGTGTGGTCTGCATCAAGAACTGGGCATCGACGGGGAAGGCGATGTGGTGTACGTGAACTGATTCCCCTCCGTTTCGATCAGGCGTTCATAGCGGGACACCAGACCGTCCTCCGGGTCCATCACCTCACCCACATAGCGAAATCCGCAACGTTCAATCACCCGCACCGAGGCTAAGTTGTCCACCTTGGTGTGCGCGCGAACTCGCTGCACCTCGCCCGTGCCAAACGCGAATGCGGTTAGCGCGTTGGCGGCCTCCGTCGCGTAGCCGCGACCGCGGTATGCTTCGTCGATGCCGTATGCAATCTCCACCGTCGCGTCACTGCTCGGCGGCCCCTTGAACGCGCAGCTCCCCACGAGGACTCCACTGTCCCGCAGGTGCGCGTTGTAACTGAGCGTCCAGGGGTTTCCAGGCTCGGACAGTTGAACCCGCGCGATCCATTCCGGCGACACCTCTACCCGCACGTCTGGCGGTAACGAGTCCACCCACGCGAGCGTCTCGGCGGGCGTTTGCAGTTTCAGGTCGAGCCGCGGTGTTGGGATGGCGATGATGTGCAAAGCGCTTGCTCGTTGTGCGAGTTGTTGAGAGGAAACACTACGTGACCCATGAACTGGAATAGAAGACCACCCACCCCTGTGGTCCCTCGACAAACCATAGTGTGTAGCCGCTTGCGTATCCGCCAGACTGTGCACCGCCGCGCGCGTAGAGCGTGATGTACGTGACGCTTATCGAGTAATACGGTCCGACGCCACGCACAGGACCAATATGTGTGGTCATGCCGGTCGAGCCAGATGGAAAGTTCCAAGCCCGCGCAACCGGCGCATGGCCAAGATCTGCGGCACGCTGACGGACGACATCGGGCACTGAATCCATCTGCAGATAGCTTGGTATGGAATCTACCGCTCGCGGCGGCGCGAAATAGCCAATGCGTCGAGCCGTATCACCGACATGCGTGAGCGGGCGGTTGGCGTACAGCGATTCAATCACGCGCAAGCCAATCAGCGCCGCGACAGAGTCTGGCGCGCGAAGGTATCGACGCTCAGGCGTCAGCGACGTCGCGCCAGTTCCCGTGATCTGACGGATCGCGAGTTCACGATCGTCGCTCGGCGGCGAGAATGCCAGGGACATGAGCTCGCTCGACGTAAACACGGAGTCACCGATCGCCATCAACAGTGTCCCGAACAGTGCGCGCGTTGAGTCCTCCGTTGCCGCTGCGCGATGGCGTCGCAACGCGGTCACATAGGACTGGCCGGTGCGTGCTTCGGCAAAACGAATGGACGTCGCCGCCTGGTCGGCATTGACGTTGACCAGCGACGAACGCCTCGGTGTGCGCACCACCGTCACAGGACCGCGTGATCGCAGATACGCGCTGTCCTGGCCGGTTAACCATTCATGCCACACGAGCGGGGCGTCGTTCGCCTCAGGGATCGGCGCCTTGGCACTTGCCGCGGCGGTGGACGACGTGCCGCGCGCAAACCACAACGCGCGTGTTGCGAGCAACGGATTGTGCGTGGCGTTCGCGATGACCGAGTCGGTCCAGCCCCGAGGCGTTGTCACCATGGCGGCCACCAGCGCCACCGCACGCAACGGTAGCGCGGAAACCGGCAGCGCCGTAGCCCTGACATCGTTTGCCATGGCGCGGCATGTGGCTGGCTCGCAGATCGGTTGGCGACCGGATGACGACAACACGGGTGGCGCATACGTAAGCCCGTCAATGAGGTTGATCGCCATCAGCTCGCGATCAACGCCGACGCGTCGCGCCGCTGTTGCATCGAGCAACCAGCGGCGAATTGCGCGCCATTCATCCATCGTGAGCAGTGCCCGGTTCGGCCCGTACAGATCATCCGTCATCCATTTCGCGGCCGCTGCGGAATCGCCAACGGTCAACGCGTGGGCAACAATTCGACGCGCACTCGCTGAGTCACGCGGATACCGAAACTGGGCGCGAAGCGAGTCACGTGCGCGAATGGATGGTTCAGTCAGCAGTTGGGCGATCGACGAATCGCGTTGAGCAGCTGTCTGCGCAGGACGCGGTGTGCTGCTGCGGACCATGTCAAATGGCTCGCGATTGGCGGGAGGCGACAGCGAATCGCGCACCGTCACGTCACGAACGCTGTATTCGTAGTGCGGCAGGTTGGTGGTGGCGCCGTACCCGTCGTTCGTGCGGACACGACCTCGCAGCACGACGGTATCGTGCATCGCGATGGTGCGCAGCGTGCCGAGGTCCACCACGCGCGTGCCAACGATGGTGCCGCGCAGCGACTGCGCTTCCTGCGTAACGACGCTGGTGAATCGCGAGGGTACCAGGACCGTCTGTTCGAGCGTCACGTTCGTGCTATCGCGCACCAGCCGCACCGGCCGCGCGTTGACCACGCTGTCCCTGAGCACCCGATGGTTGCGCGTCGTATGCATGGCCAGCGCGAGGGTGCCTGCCGAATCGCGATCCGCGACATGCAGCGTGCTCACGCCAACTCGCAGCCCGTCGAACGCCGCGGCGTGAGTGATCAAGTCGCGAATGGTGGATTGGCGCGACACGCGCTCGGCCAGCGGGAGCGGCAACGAGGCACCCGTGCGTCCAAACATGCCATTCTCGCGGAGCCGCGACGGTGTCGGCACGACGCGCGGCAGTTGCATCCACCCTTGGGCGATGGGGATCTGCATCGTGCCATCGGTATAGTACTTGATGCTCACATCGGTCGGCTGCCGCGCAAACAGTGCACCTGCAACCACCGAATCAACGCGAACCTGCCATGTGGTGACGATCGGCGAGATGTGCCGTGCGTGCGACTCGTCAACCGATGTTGTTGTACGGCTTGAGGCGACGAGTGTGAACACCGGCTGACGCTGCGGTGGTGATAGCGGTGGCACCGTTTGCGCGCTCGAAGTCGCGACATCGGTCAGCGAGACTCCCGTGCACCAGACGACGCCGACGCACCACCAACGCACACTCCGCCGCGTACTGGACATGCTGGACATATCATCATTCTCAGTCAAAGGCGGTCGGCGATGAGCACGTTCGCTCACCGCCGTACCCGTGTTGGTCTATCGAGTTCCCGTCGACAACGCTTGCGCACGCGCTCGCAAACTCGCGTCCACGGTACTCATCGCGAACCTGGCGGGCAGCGTGTAACCGTTCTCAACGCGCGTCGGCACGCGGACGGACGCCACCAATCCGTCCGCGCCCACATCGACGATCGCATACACCGCGTCGTCCGGGCCTTGTGTGACCGACACCACGAGCGTCCACGTGCCCTCAGTCGGCCACTGTCGCTTGAGCGCGTACACGCCTGGTCGTGAGGTAGCGCGAAACTCCAGGGACACGCTTTTGCGTTCGCCGCGCACCACGCCCTCTGCGGTCCCAGCAACAGGGAACGCCGTTGGCGTGCCGTGATGAAACGCGTGCACCATCAGAAAAGCGTCCTTGGTCGCTTGATCGTACGGATTAACCGGGTGTTCGATAGAAATCCAGGGTGGACCGAACGCGGCGAAGGCAGTGGACGCGTTGCCGGGAAGGGTGAGGGCGAGTGCAAGCGCCCCGATGGTGAGTCGGTTCATGACAACCTCGTGATAAGTGTGTGATACGTGGGGGTCCTACGGTGACGCAACACGCACGAGCGGCCGCACCGCGACTGCTGCGTCTACCGGCTGGATAGCCGGATACTGCCTTTAAATGTGCGAATGATGAGCTGCGCGCCGCCTTGCCCGAGCGTGGTGTTCAGTGCAGCACCACGACCGTCGCGCCCTGGACTGGCACGCTGCCTGCTGAGCTGGTTCTCGATGGTGCCGGCAATGCTTGATGCGTCGATCTCGACCGAGGACTTTGGCGTGAGGTGCACATCAATCGCGCCACTGTGTGTGTCGAAATTGAATGCGCCACCGCGCGCGACATCACCGAAGAACTCAATGCTGCCAGTGACCGATTCGAACCGTGCGCGTTCCAGTGCGCCGTCGCTGACGCGAATGCTGCCACTCACGGTAGTGAACGCCGCGTCTGTGCAGCTCCCGCGCATCACAATGTTCGCATCAGCAGTCTTGAGGCGTGCCCACTGCGGCGAGCCGTTCACAGTCACCGTGCCATCCATCGACGCGACGGTCAATTCGCGCGGACTGCCGGTGACTTGCACGCGACCACTGACGATGTTCAAGTCGAGTGATCCCGTGACGCCCTCCACGTCGATCGTGGCCGTCGATGCCTTCGCCCACAACCTGGCGTTCACCGGGATGTGTACTTCGAGTGTGCCACCCGGCGCACCCATGGGCTCCGGTCCTTCGACAAAGATCTTCGCGCCACGCGAGATCGCGCCATCGGCACCACCGAATCCGCCGTCAAGGCGGAAGCCCTTCGGCAGTGTGCCGGTGATGACCACACTGTCTTTCGTCCATCCCACTACGTGCAACGACGCGTACGCCCCTTGAATGCGCAGCGAGATATCGCCAGCAACAGCGCGGCGCAGGTCCACCTTTTGTTGCGCACGCACCGCTGTCGGTGCAACAACGAGTACACTCACGGCGCCGGTCAACCAGTGGCATGCACGCATACGCACGGCTCGACGGAATCCAGTCATCGTCACCTATGCCTCGTGAAGGAGCGCCGTGGTGCGGCGCAGAAAGTCGATCTTCTGCTCGTGGCTCTTTCGCAGCAACGCACGCAACGCCGCACTGGCAGGATCGCGTATGAGGGCCGCTCTGGCCTCGGCGATCGCGTCGTCGATGATCCGCAAGTTCCGCTCGACCAATGCCACCGTGGCGGGTGCGAGTGCCGGCCGCTCCTGGTCAAGCGCTGCGCGCAGCGTCGAGGCAGATGAGAGGTACTCCTGTTCAATTGCGCCGATGTCGCTCACCAACATCGCCGTCGCTCCGTCCTCGGCGCCGCGGGGCGCTGCCGGTGTGTTGTCCGCACGGGGGCCACGCAGCACCACCGCAGTGACTGCAGACGACACCGCGATCAGCAGCACAGCGGCCGCGCCGAGCGAGCGATGCGACATGCGCACGTGCCGTGCGCTGCTCGTGTGGCGCGGTAACGGGACGGTCTTCTGTTCATCAATAGCGCGCTGGATCCTGGCCCAGGCATCGACCGGCGGATCGATCGCGACCGGCGCCTGCTGCGCCGCGCCAAGGAGTGCGCGCAACGCCGCGAGTTGCATGCGGCAGTCCACACAATCCGCCAGATGCGCGGACTCCGGTGCTGATGGCACTCGGCCATCGGCGATGATGTTGATGGTATCCCAACTCAGATGATCAGTCATCGCTGCAGCAGCTCCATGAGTTGCTTGCGTGCGCGATGCAGCTGCACGCGCACTGTGGATTCCGAGAGCCCGAGCAGTCGGGCGATCTCGTCGCTCGCGTATCCCTGCATATCGTGCAAGACAAACACGCGTCGCGCGCCATCGCTCAGCCGCGGCAATGCGTGGTCGAGATCAAAGCGAATATCAACATCTCCGGCAGCATTATGTCCGGCGTGCGGCAAGTCGGTGGGATCCATCGATACGACGCGGGCGTCTCGCCGCGCATCCGAGCGGCGTTGCTCCAACAGCTGATTGACGCAGACGCGATGCACCCACGTCGCAAATGTTGACTCGCCCCTGAACTGCCCAAGCCGTTCCCACACGCGAACAAACACATCCTGCAGTGCCTCCGTGGCCGCATCGCGATCGCCGCACATGCGCAGGCAGAGCGCGAACACACGACTGGACAACGCGTGATAGAGCGCTTCGAACGCACGCACATCGCCGCGCTGGGCCTGTTGCACGAGCGCACGTTCGTCCATCGGGACGCGTTCCGGATCCACTGCGGGCATGCGGGAGCGAGAGGGATAGTGAGTGAGCGCGCTGATCATGGCACCCAGTCTGATGCCGGTGATCGCTGGTTCGTTTACAGGAGACGCAAAGTCGGTAGACGGCCACCTACGGGTCGTGAGCACATATTCGCAGCGTCACCACTGGCGATCACGCGCTGACGTGGCGCCGCGCGTCAGTAACCACGCCACCAGCGCCGGCGCATCGCTCTCGCGTGCGGCGTCGAGCGCCGTCTTGTGGTCATGCCCAAGCCAATTCGGGTCCGCGCCGCGATCGACCAGCAGCTCGGCGACCTCGAGTTGCCCGCCGCGACACGCGTGCCACAACCCATTGGCGAGCTGCGCTGAGGTCGGGGCGTCCGCCTGTGCACAGCATGCGCGCACGCGTTCGACCACGCCCAAGGCAGCAGCTTGCCACAGTGTGGTTGCCGCGCCGCGCTCAAGCAGTCGCCGAGCGGCGCGCCACTGGGCAAAGACCACCGCATCAGACATGGGGGTGCCGTTTGTGAAGACGGCGCCGGTGGCCTCAATGTCGGCGCCATGATCGAGGAGTGCATCGAGGACTGCGACGTCGTCGCTGCTGGCCGCCCAGTGCAGGGCAGTTTCGGGTGAGCCATGCGGTCCCGCGTGCGTCACACGCGCGTTCACGTCGGCGCCAGCGCGAACGAGGAGTGCAACAAGCTGCGCACCATTCGGCACGTGACCCGGCCAGTCGGCGACGACATGGAGCAGCGCGCGCGTTGTACCATGCGCATCGGTCACCCGAGCGCGGGCAAACTCGGGATGGCTTGCGAGTTGCTGGGCGAGCGCTCCTATATCGCCACGTTGAATCGCGGCAGTCACGGCGACTGCATGTGGATCGTTGACAGACAATACGAGCACAGGGCTCCAGCGTGTGGTGATTGGCGTGTGGCGATCGGCGCGGCGTCACTTCAACAAGTAGTACACGTCGGTGTGCAAACGCGTCGGGTCCGGGTCCCAATGTCCATAGACCTCCCACGACGGGCCCGCGCGGACACGGTCGTGTGCACGACACCACGCGTGGATCGCCGCGTTGGCGTGACGAATCCCCCCGTAGTCGCCATGGTGCGTTGTGCGAGCGGCGATCCCGTGCGGCGTCTCCAGTGGCACCACGTGCCCAACGGCCGTGAACGGTGCAGTGACGCCCACGCAGAAGTCCACCGTCAACGTGTCTTCCGTCGCGCCGCGATAGATGAAGATGTTCTGTCCATCCAGTTGGAGCGCACCGTCACGCGCTGCAGCGTACACCTGGTCCAGATAGCGTCCAAATTCCGCGCCGACTCGGCCCCACTCGACCTGTGCACGGACGCCAGCGACTAACCGCGGCGTGACCGCGACCTCCACTACCTCGTACGGTGCGTGTTCCATCGGCGCCTCTTCGAATCGTTGATGACTGCGGGGTAGCGTATCATGCACCTGATTTGCCGCGGCCGTGGCAGCGCCAGTGCGGGGATCGATAGGGCAGTGTCCAACGAGCAGCAACGTTCCTCCGGAGCGACGTCGTTCGCCATCCGGCGCACGAAGTCTTCTCAGCGTGGTCGCGCAGCGTCGTCGACCACAACTATTCCCAGGAGTCCTGATCGAATTTGGCGTGGTCATGCGATGCACGCGATGACATCGCCCACTCGACTGTTCACGTCCAGATTCGGCTGAAGCCTGTTGGTCCTTCGTCATCAATGTGCAGCACGAATGCATCGGGGTTCGAGAGGGTCGACCACAAGTCGAATCCAGCCGTTGCATCGATTGATTTCAGAATCAGCGCCAGCAGATTTCCGTGCGTGACCAAC
>JANMKU010000370.1:0-8614 GCA_031372205.1 Gemmatimonadaceae bacterium
ACCGCCGTGATTGATGACTTTGTGAGTGTCATCTCCGAAATCGCCACGCAAACGAACTTGCTGGCGCTCAATGCCGCGATCGAGGCCGCACGGGCCGGCGGCGCAGGCCGCGGATTCGCCGTCGTTGCCCAAGAGGTTCGAACCCTCGCTGAGCAAAGCGCCAACGCCGCGCACGAAGTGACGGAGAACGTGAAGCGCATTCGCTCGCGCATTGCCAGCGCGTCCAGTTCGGTTGAATCGGGCGCGACGCGACTCAAGGATGTGGAACTGGTCGCCGCGGGCGTCGCCTCTGCGCTCTCTCGTATCGAAGATGCCGTCGGCCAGGTGGAAGGCGCGGCGACCCGGGTGTCGAGCGCTGTTGCCGCAAATCGCACCTCACTCGGCGCCGTGCAACGATCCCTGAGCAGTGCACGCGATTCCTCGGAGGGTCACGCCGCCGCCGCTGAAGAAGTGGCGGCCAGCACCGAGCAGACATCGGCGTCGGCGCAGGAAGTGTCGGCCACAGCGGAGCTGCTGCAGACGGCATCACTGCGCGTACGCGGCATGATCGGCGAGTTCCGCACCTAGTCCGCCGGCCGCCGACGCGAATCCGCCGCGCGTTACGCGTGCACCGAGACTACGCGGACCATGACGCCACGCTCGGCCAACATCGCGAAGTATCGCTCGGCCGGCACGCATTCGTCGGGCGTGTGGACGCCCGGGGTAATCGCACCCGTCGCCTGCAACTGACTGGTGATCGACAACGTGTAGCCGGTCGTGCGCATCATCGCGGTGATCCCGCGTGCCGCGTCGTAGTAGTCCACCACTTCCCACGCGCGCGTGCTGTGCACGCCGTGACGCGTGCCGGTCACCACAACGCGCAACGCGACCAGATCGGGCTTGCCCTTGCGAAGCTTCTCGCCAGCCACGCGCACGAACACGTCACGCGGTACGACCTGCTGTCCCTTGACGTTAACGGCATCTGTGGACAACAGGCCGAGTTCACGAACGGCTTCCATGATCCTCGCATGCCCGGGATAACGCAGCGTTTTGTATTCCATGCTGCGAATGCGTCCCGCGTACCGATACACCATCGTCGACAGCCCACCTGCCGTGTGAAACGCCTCCAGCTCACCGAGCGGATCGTCGAAACGTACCGGTTCGATTTCGGAAAGCGCTGCTGTGGTCTGGGGCGCGCCATCGCGGATGACGAGCGACGGTGTGGTGTAGTAGTCCACCACCCCTTCAATCGAGTACGCGATCTGGTAACCGAGCGGCGGCTCCGGCACTTGCGGAAGCCCACCGACGAACAGTTGGACGCGTTCCACATCGTCAAACTGCGTGATGCCGTGTTGCGCGATGATATTGACCATGCCTGGCGCCAGCCCGGTATCAGGGACGATGCTCACCCCCTTGCTCCGCGCGGCCGCATCAAGCTTTTGTTGCTCACGCACAATGGCAGTGTTTCCACCAAGGTCGGTGAAGTGCACGCCGGCGTCGACGGCCAGCTGCGCGAGCGGCAAATTGAGATAGTATGGAATTGCACTGCAGACGGCGTTGCATTCCGCGTAGGCAGTGCGTACGGCCGCGGCGTCGCGCACGTCGAGCGTGACGGGAACCAGCCTGCTGCCGACATAGGGCTGCAGAAAGGGTGGCAATTGGTCCACGCGAACATCCGCCAGGTGCACGCGTTCAACTCCGGTGACGTTCAGCAGGTCAAACGCACAGGCGGAGCCCTGCAGGCCTGCGCCAAGTACGAGCATTCGCATTAACGATCTCCGACGAGGAGGGTGGCCAACGGTGGAGCGGAAACTAACAAATGACGATCAGTCGTGGCTGACCCGACTGGTGCACAGCGCCTCGCAGATTGCGAGCGTGCTCACGCAAATGCACCGCATTGCGGTGATTGGCATCAGGCCCGAAACTGTTGGTGGCCCTGCGTTTTATGTGCCGGCATACGCCCAGGCCGCTGGACTGGACATCGTTCCCGTCCCTGTCTACTACCCAGACGTAACCGACATCCTCGGCGTTCCAGTGCATCGATCGCTCACGACCGTGATTCCGCCTGCCGATACGGTACTGCTATTCCGACGATCAGCGCATCTCCAGCGGAACCTCGAGGAGATTCTCACGGCGCGACCGAGCGTGGTGTGGATGCAATCTGGCATCCGTGATGACGCCATGGCGGAAACGCTGTCACGGGCCGGCATATTCGTCGTGCAAGATCGGTGCCTGAAAATCGAACTCGCGCAACGCGGCCGCTGACGGCCGTCGCCGTTAGAGGCGAACGCGATTGCGACCGTCAGCCTTGGCGCGATAGAGCGCCGCATCGGCGCGCGCAAACAGGTCCTCGACCGATTCGATACGCGCGGCCGGGAACATGGCGACGCCTACGCTCGACGTCAGCCGCAACATCGGATGCGCACCGTTGTTCGTGAAATCGTGGGCTTCCACTGCCACGCGAATACGCTCCGCGAACGACTCGGCGCCCGCGTCATCGGTCTCGGGCAAGAGCACGAGAAATTCCTCGCCCCCGTAGCGCGCGACGATATCGCTCAGCCGGATGGTATCGAGCAACAATCGCGCCACATCGCGCAGCACATCGTCACCAACAAGGTGGCCGTACGTGTCGTTGACGCGCTTGAAGTGATCGAGATCGATCATCAACAAGGCGAGGGTAGAGTCGTATCGCAGCGCTCGCTCCATCTCCGCCGTGATGCGATCCGCCAAGGCACGACGATTGAGAAGCTGCGTTAACGGATCGGTCTGCGCGAGCTGCTCCAGTCGCGCATTGTCGGCCATCGTGGTCTCGACCATCTGCGCCCGCTGAATCACCGCCACCGCCGCGGTAATCACCGCCTGCGCAAACTCCAAATCCGGCTGGCCGAACGGCTCCTGATCCCGTGTGCGCCGAACCAGGAATACCCCGTACTGGCTGCGCTCAATGGAAAACGGCAGCGCGATGACGGAACCGATCGACACCTCGATCCCTTCGATCCCCCACACGTCACGCACGCCCGCGTACAATGGATGCGTGTCGATGTCCTCCACCAGCACAGGCTCGCCGCTGTCGAGCGCCGCACGAATTTCCGGATAGCGGTCGAGCTGGATCGTCAGCTGTTGCAGCTGCGGATTCTCGTAGGCGGCCACGACCACAGCCGATCCCTCGCCTGGACGCGCGAGGACAATCGAGCAGTGCGAGACGCCGAGCGCACGCGCCGCTCGGCGGACCAATAGATGGAACAGTTCAGTCACCGACAGATCGCCCGTGACCTCGTGCAGGATGTCCACCAGCTTGCGACGACTGTCTGCATCTTGTTGCGCGCGCTCCAGCTCCACTTCAGTGCGCTCAAGCGCCTGCCGCGTGGCATGCAACACGGAACCCATGCGCAAATGCGCCTGCACGCGCGCGAGCAGTTCCCGCGGACGATACGGCTTGCGGATAAAATCGACGGCCCCAAGCCCGAGCGATCGCACCGACGACTCTTCTGGTGGCTGGGCCGACAACATGAGCACAGGCAAATCGCGCCACCGTTCATCGTTCTTGATGCGTTCAAGCAGTTGCAGCCCGTCGACATCCGGCATCAGGATGTCAAGCAGCAACAGATCTGGCGTTCGTCGTTCGAGTTGCTCCATGCACGCGCTCCCACCGTTGGCCGGAACAACGTCATATCCGTTCTCCTTCAGCAGCCAGGTGACTGATTCGAGCACCGTCGGATCGTCGTCCGCGACCAAGATGCGCGCCATGCTCAGTTCGGCTCGGTGCGACGCGTCAACGGCCGCTATTCCTCGCGCTCGGTCGCACGGTCATTGAGACCGAGCTCACCAATAGGGCCATTACTGACCTCGGGCACCGTGTCCGTTTCCTCCGGAACGACCCGCGCGACCGCCGACACCACATCCTTGTCGTCGAGCGCGACCAACTTCACACCTTGCGTCGCGCGGCTGGCCACACGGATTTCGCTGACCTTGATGCGGATGGCGACCCCTTGGCGCGTCATCAACATCAGTTCGTCTTCGGGGACGACTTCCATCAGTGCCACGACGTCACCTGTGCGATCGGTGCGATTGAGCGTGAGAATGCCTTTGCCACCGCGCTTCTGCACACGGTACTCGTCAATACCCGAGCACTTGCCGAGTCCCTTTTGCGTCACGACGAGCAGCGTCGATTCACGTTTGATCACCACCATACCGACCACGGAATCGCCGGGGCGCAACTCGACGCCCTTCACACCCGTCGTGTCGCGTCCCATTTCGCGAACGTCGCTCTCGTGGAAGCGCACCGACAAGGCGTGCCGCGTGGCCAGTACCACATCGTTGGTTCCACTGGTCACCTGCACATCCATCAGCTCATCGTCGTCCTCAATCTTGATGGCCTTGATGCCGTTCGCGCGCGGATTCGAATACTGCGAGAGCGCCGTCTTCTTGACGGTGCCATTCTTTGTGCAGAACAGCAGGAACTCGGTGTCCGTAAACTCGCGTACGGGGACAACGGCGCGAATGCGCGTATCCGGCGTGACATTGATGAGGTTGACGATGGGTTTGCCACGCGTGTCGCGTCCAGCCTGCGGCAATTCATGGACCTTGATCCAGAAACAGCGTCCGTCATCCGTAAAGATCAGGATGTAGGTATGTGTCGAGACCACATAGAACCGCTCCATGAAATCGCCGTCTTTCAGGTCAGCGCCCTGCTTGCCCCGGCCGCCACGCAACTGCCGGTTGTACAAGGACACGGCGGTGCGTTTCACGTAGCCCTGATGCGAGATGGTGACGACCATCTCTTCTTCGGCGATGAGATCTTCGATGGAAAACTCGCCTTCATCGCTCACAATCTCGGTGCGCCGCTCATCGTGGAACGTGTCGGCGAGCTTGAGCAGTTCGCCTTTCATGATTTCCATGCGCCGAGGCCTGGAGGCCAGCACGTCGCGCATCTCGCCGATGAACGCACGCCGCTCCACCAACTCCTCCTCCACCTTTTCGCGCTCGAGCCCCGTCAGTTTGGCGAGGCGCAGGTTGAGGATGGCCTCCGCCTGAATCTCGGACAACGTGAATCGCGCTTGCAGCTGGGTGCTCGCGGTGGGTGTGTCGTCGGCCGCCCGAATGAGCTTGATGACTTCGTCGATATTGTCGACGGCGATCTTGAGCCCTTCAAGGATGTGCTCGCGTTCGACGGCTTTGTCCAGATCGAACTGGGTACGGCGCACGATCACTTCATGCCGATGCTCAATGAAGTGCATCAGGCACTCCTTGAGCGTAAGCACCTTTGGCACCAACTGCCGTGTATTCGGATCCGGCACCAGCGCCAGCATGATCACGCCAAACGTGGACTGCATCGACGTGTGCTTGAACAACTGGTTCAACACAACGCGTGGAATGGCGTCGCGCTTGAGTTCCATGACGACCCGAATGCCTTCACGATCGGACTCGTTGCGGAGCGCGCTGATACCCGTGAGCTTCTGCTCGCGCACGAGGGCCGCGATGTCCATGACCAGTTTGGCCGGATTCGTCTGGTACGGCATCTCCGTGACGACAATTTGCGACTTGCCGCTCGATTCCTTCTCTTCAATCACCGCGCGGGCACGCATGACGATGCGACCGCGACCGGTGTCCTGATAGTCGGCAATCCCGGTGCGACCATAGATGTATCCACCGGTCGGAAAGTCCGGACCTTTGACCAACTTGCGAATGTCCGACGGCGACAAATCCGGGTTATCGATGAGCGCAACCACCGCTGACGAAATCTCACCCAGATTGTGCGGCGGAATGTTCGTCGCCATGCCGACCGCGATACCGGACGAACCATTCACCATCAGGTTCGGAATGCCCGACGGCAACACACTGGGCTCTTCCAAACGGTCGTCGAAATTCGGCACGTATTCGACGGTATTTTTCTCGATGTCGGTCAGCATCTCCGTCGCAATGCGCGTGAGCCGAGACTCGGTGTAGCGATACGCCGCCGCGCGGTCGCCTTCCATCGAACCAAAGTTTCCCTGACCATCCACCAACGGGTAGCGCAGCGAGAACGTCTGCACCATGCGCACGAGTGCGTCGTACACGCTGGAGTCGCCATGCGGGTGATACTTGCCAAGCACATCACCAACCACCGTCGCGCACTTCTTGAATGGACGTCCGGGAATGAGTCCGAGCTCGTTCATCGCATACAACACGCGACGATGCACCGGCTTGAGGCCGTCGCGGACGTCGGGTAACGCCCGTGCGACGATGACGCTCATGGAATAGGTCATGAACGACTCTTTGATCTCCTCGTCGATGAGACGGGGCAGAATGCGTTCGCGGGCGTTCGGAGCGGTCATGTGGCGGCGGGGATGGAAGTCCGGCAGGAGAACGATAGCCTGAGAAATCTAAGCGGCCTCCCGCGTGAAATCAACGCAAAAGGCCGCCCGTAAACCGCTGCAAATAAACGACTTACAAACGCACGTCGAGCCGCCTCACGAGCCCCAGCTCCGGACCACCGACAGAAGACGCCATTCGGTGCCGGAACGGCGGAATAGATAGACCGCGCCGCCGTTGCTCGCCGTCCCAATTTCCACCCCGCCCTTTTCGCGTGGTCGATCGACAGCCACCAGCGCCCAGTCACTCCAGATCAGCACCGGCGCAATCAGAATGTACGAGAGTTCGGCGGTGACGTCTTTGCTTCCCACGGCGGCAAAGAACTCGTCGCGCGCATGTTGCTGCGACAGCGAGCCAAAGTACGCCTTCACACGCGGCGTTGCGGCTTTCGGAAAATCCATCGCGCCAAAACCGGGCACCACAAACGTGACTGTGTCGGTAGCCATCGGTGACCTGAGACAGCCGCCGCTGCGCGGATCAGGGACCTCGCCCGTCAGCCCGGCCGCAATGGCAAAGCGCAGGGGCTTGTCGTCGCCGTCCCATCGCGGCCGATCAATGCCCGCCTCCCAGCCGACGACCACTCGCAACAACGCGCGCGCCGCCGGTGTGTCCAGTCGGGCGCCAACGCCGCGCGCCAGCACCGTCTGCTCCATCCGTTCGGCCAGTTGCTGCAATACTTCGCGCTGCACTGGCGAAGTGTCCGCTGGGAAAATGCGCAGCGACCCAGGATTGCAGCGGTCTCCAAGCTCGGCCCACGAGGCCTTCTTGAGGTACTGCGTGCGCATCGACCGCATCTTGGATTCGTAGTTCCCGTTGTCGGCCTCCTGGAACGCGCGCGACACCGCGTCGCTGTCGTTAGCCGTCGATGTGGCCACTTTCTTCAGTCGTTCCGCCGCCTGGGAGGTGCGCGCTTGCGCCGACACCGCACACGGCACGACCAACAAAACGCTGAGCACCATTCCCATCGGGCTTCGCATCATGATCGCACAGCTGCCCGCGTCGCGCTGGCTGATCGAGCCACCGCCGCCAGTCGTTCGTCTTCAAGCGCCTCACTCTTTTCCTCGGCCGCGTCGGTTTCGACTTCCGACGCCTCCTCCGCAAGTTCTTCGGCGGCATCCGCCGCTGCCTCAGCCTCAATGGCCGAACGCTCCGCGCGGTACCGAACGTACCACTCGCGTGTTACTTCGGCCGCCAACTCTCGATTGCCGAGGCCGAACGCCAGCGCCAACGCCAACGCCACCGCACCGAACAGAATGGCGAACGCCGTGGTCACAATGTCTGTGGCCACACCCAGCTCTTGCAGCGCCATGAAGACGGAGAGCACAATGACGCCCGCTCGACCGGTGCGGGACAACCACGGACCACCGTACAGACCGCCCGCCGAGGCCATGATCAGTCCGCCCACGAACCCACCAAGCACGATGCCCAGAATGATGATCACGATGGCCGCAATCACACTCGGGATGTAGCTCACCAACTCGGAGAACACGTTCGCCAGTGATTCAAGGCCAATGGCGTTCGCGGCAATGAGCAACACGGCGAACATGATCAGCCAGAACAGCAAGTTCGAAACGACTTTTGCGGGATTCAGGTGCGACCCGGAACGTTCAACGGCGTGCATCACACCGCCGCGTTCCAGCAGCTGATTGAAGTGCACACGTCGCAGCAGGCGCTGCGTGCCCTTCTCCACCACCTTCGCCACGAGATAGCCGGCGAAGAGAATGACGAGTGCGCCGAACAGCGCGGGCACGAACTCGCCGAGCAGTGAGAAGCTCCGCTCGAGTCGCTCAGTGAACGTCGAAACGATGGTGGACTCACCACCCCCGCCTTGGGTGCTCGCCTGGGCGAGCGGCAGGGTGTCGGTCATTTGTCTGTAGGACACTGCGAGCGTGACAGGCGGAAGGTCGCCGGGCTGGGTGCGCGGACTGGTCAGTAAAGACCGTACGGGAACTTAGCGTGGATCAGTACCGGGTGCAGGCTCCCTTACAAGCGTGTGCCGCGTCGCACGTCAAAAATCGCACTGCGTTTGCACACCGGACACAGCAGCCACTCGCGGTGTCGCCGATACCCCAGTCCGAATGAACCGCCGCCGATTGGGCGAGTCGTCATTTGGACGGCACATCGTGGACAGACTGGGACGATGCCGTCCGCGACCGCTGTGCGCAGGGCGCGCTCCTCGTCCACTGTGTATCGCGCCGCATCATGCGTCATCTGGCGTTCACAGACGCACGACGACCTTGCCGAATTGCGCTCCGGACTGCAGTCGCTCAAATGCCCGGCGACC
>JANMKU010000384.1:0-23205 GCA_031372205.1 Gemmatimonadaceae bacterium
GTTCGTTGCGCAGCGTCGGATTGCCGTACGTGACGTCGTTGGCGAAGCCTGGGCGCCCGGCGAACGGCAACTGCGAAAACGTCACGTATTGCGAGTACGCGTTGACAATGCCCGGTTGACTGCCGGCCCACCCCAAGGCACTCCGCAGCCGCACGTTGTTCACCAGCCCGGACCGATTGTTGAGCAGCACATACGAGGCCGAAACTTTCGGGAACGCCTGCCACCGTTCCGATGGCGCGAACGTGGACGAGGCGTCGTAGCGTACGGCGCCGGTGAGGAACAACCGATCGGCGATCGAGACTTCTTGTTGCCCGTAGAAGCCCAGCGTGCGCAATTCGACTTCGCTCTGGCTGGCCGCGAACACCGAACCGGCACTCACCAATTCTCCAACGGGCGCGAGCCCATTCGCAACCGCATTAGTGATGCGTACGCGTTGCGATGTGTAGTTGAAGCCGGCGGTGGTGCGCATCTCCAAGTTACCGGGCGCCTTCCAGCTGTACGTCCCGATCCCGTCTTGATTGATGACGCGTGTCCCCTGAAACGCGGAAAGCGAGCGACCGGTTGCCGTCGGCGCCGTCCCAAGGATGGCATTCCGCGGTATGAACTGCCCCTGCGTGAAGCCGGTGTTATCGATGCCGAGCGAATAGTCCAACACCAGCTCGGGCACGGGTGTCCATGTGAATTTCGTGGAGCCGATGAACCGATCAATCGCCTGCGGATTCTTGATGCGATCAATGGCGAGCAGTGGATTCGTGCCCAGTGCGGGCGGCAACGGATAGATGCCGTTGACAGGACGGAAGTCGGTGTTCGTTGGCGCGAAAAACAGCGAACCCATGATGCCGTAGTCGTTCTGCTCGCCGAAGGCCTGCACGGCGTTGCTTGTCGTGACGTAATTTGCGGTCACGTTGGCGATCAGCCGCGGGTTGAGCTGTTGCTGCAGATTGACGCGGGCGCCCTGACGACGCGACGAGGTCGAACGCAGGATGCCGTCTTCCATCGAGCTATTGCCGCTCAGATAGTAACGTGTGGCGTCCGTACCACCTTCGATGGTGATATTCTGTTCGTTGGTTGCGGCGCGCTGGAAGATGTCGTTCTGATAGTTGAAGCGTGCCGTGGGCAGGCCGTTCACGTCATACGGGTACAAATTGAACGGCTGCTGTTCGCGCAGCTCGCTCGACGCATAGCGTGATGTGAACGTCAGTCGAGGTTTGCCAACACTGCCGCGTTTCGTGAAAATCTGCACGACACCGTTGTTCGCCCGCGAGCCGTACAGGGCCGCCGCGGCTGCGCCGCGAATGATCTCCACACGCTCGACATCCGCTGGATTCAGATCGGCGAGACGATTCTGCGGATTCGATCGACCGCCAAGGTCCGCCAACTGCGCCGATCCGTTGTCGATGATGACTCCATCGACGATGTACAGCGGATCGGAACCGGAAATGAAGGAGTTCGTGCCGCGCAGCCGCACCGAGACACCACCACCACCGGGTCCGCCGGAGTTCTGCGTGATCTGCGCACCCGCCACCTTGCCTTGCAGGGCCTGATCGAGCGTCACCGCCTGCGCACGACTGATGAGTGTCGAATCCACCGACGCGATGCTCGTGCCGATCTTCCGCTTTTCAGTCGGGGCGGCGGATCCCGTCACCACCACTTCGCTCAAGTTCACCGCGCTGACGCGCATGTTGATGTTGAGCGTCACCGTCCCGCCATCCGCCACCGTCACCGCTGGCGCCACCGGTTGATAGCCGATGCGTCGCACCGCCAACGATCGCGCGCCAGTGGGCACTGCGAGAATCGTGTAGTCGCCGTTGGCACCGCTGATCGTTCCGATGCGCGTGCCCGTCACGAGGATTTGCACCTCGCTCAAGCCACGACCGTTCGCGGCATCGGTCACACGTCCGCGCACGGTGCCCGTCGTGGTCTGCGCTGCCAGACGAACCGGCAAGGGAAGCGTCGCAAGCGCAAGGGCCATTGCCGAGGCCACTGCGAGTCGACGCGCGTTTCGAGGAATCATGCAACCAGCTCCGTGTCTGCGTTTCCACCGTCGAATGACGGGACCCATCAGGATAACGATTGCCGTTACACTAGTGAGTTCGCCGCCACGATGCCAGCGGCGGTATCAGATGCAGAGGTACGGATTGCGGCGGAGCGACGTCAGCTGTTGCGCGGAGTCAGCGCCGCCGACAATCGCTTCGGTGCGATGAGTCGAAAGCTGTCGTGGACGAAACCGGTGACTTCGTCCCAGTCAATCGTCCCAACGTCGAGCCGAACCGCCGCCCAACCTCGCGTCCCCAGATACGCGGGCAGGTAGAAGCGCGAGGCATCGTGGGTGACCCAGCTCGCGTTCTCGCTGCGCGTGGTGCGCCAGCAGAGCGAGACAATACCGTCACCATGATGATCGTTGAGGAAGTACAGATAGGTCTTCTTCCGCACGATGAAGCTGGCGTGCGATCCGCTGATCACGCACGACGATTCCGGCAATGTGGCACAGATGGCCGTCAGTCGTGTGAGGCGATGATCTTCGGCAATGGTCATTGCAGAAAGATGACCCGGAGCGAGCGTCCTGTCATCTTTCCCCGATTCAGGACACCGCCCGCTCCTTAAACAGCTCGCGCAGCTGTTCGACCGCCCACGCGAGATCGTCTTCGCTCACCACCAGTGGCGGTGACAAGCGAATGACGAAATCGTGCGTCTCCTTGCACAGCAGGCCGCGCTCCTTGAGCGCCTCGCACCATGGGCGCGCCCGTTCGTTGAGCTCGATCGCCACCATCAGCCCACGACCACGCACGGCGACAATGCTCGGATGCGAGATGGTCCGCAACTGCGCAAGGAACCATGCACCCAGCGTCGCCGAACGTTCGACGAGTCCTTCGTCCTGCAACACGGTGAGCGCCGTACGCGCCACGGCGCATCCCAGCGGGTTACCGCCGAACGTGCTGCCATGGGACCCAGGGCCGAACACGTCCAGCACATCGCGTCGCGACACCACGGCGGACACGGGATAGAACCCACCCGAGAGCGCCTTGCCCAGCACGTACATGTCTGGCTGCACGCCCTCGTGGTCACACGCAAACATGCGACCCGTGCGACCAAGTCCCGTCTGAATTTCATCGGCGATCAGCAACACGTGCTCAGCGCGACACAATGCGGCGAGCGCGGTCAGGAATCCGTCGGGCGGCATCAGCACACCGGCTTCGCACTGCATCGGCTCGATCAGCACAGCGCACGTGTTCGCGGTCATGGCGGCACGCACGGCATCGATATCACCAAACGGCACCAAGACGAAGCCCGGCGCAAAAGGTCCAAAATTCTCGCGGTACGCAGGTTCCGACGAAAAGCCGACGATCGTCGTCGTGCGTCCATGAAAATTGTTGTCGAAGGCAATGATCGTCGCCTGATCCTGCGGAATCCCTTTCTTCGTATAGCCCCATCGGCGTGCCGCCTTGATCGCCGTCTCCACGGCTTCTGCGCCAGTGTTCATCGGCAGCACCATCTCCATGTCGCACAACGCTGCCAACTCCTCGCAGAACAAGCCCAATTGCTCATTGCGGAACGCGCGCGACGTAAGCGTGACCCGCGACGCTTGCTGCACCAAGGTCGCCAAAATGCGTGGGTGACAATGGCCCTGATTGACCGCCGAATACGCGCTCAGGCAATCCAGATAGCGCTGTCCTTCCACGTCAGTCACCCAGGCGCCCTCTGCGTGCGCAATGACCAAATCGAGCGGATGGTAGTTGTGCGCACCCCACGCGTCCTCGCGGGCAATGCATTCGTCGGTCGCGCGCAGCGCGAGAGCGTTGGACATGGGCGTTGGTCCGTTCAGAGGATGCGACGCCCGAAGGCGCTCGCGATCAGTTCGGCAGCAAGTTCGGCGGTATGATTCTGACGATCGAGGATGGGATTGATCTCAACGAGATCCATCGCCAGCAGTGCGCCCGAGTCGTGGATGATCTCCATCGCCAAATGCGCTTCGCGTAGCGTGGCGCCACCGCGCACGGGAGTCCCCACGCCGGGCGCCTCGCGGGGATCGACCCAGTCCGCGTCGCACGACAGGTGAATACCGCCCGTGCCACGCGACGCAATGGCCACGGCTTCATTCATCACAGCGCGTAGTCCGCGCTCGTCGATATCGCGCATCGTGAACGCATGCAGTCCCCGCGACGTGATCAGCGCCTTTTCCGCGTCGTCCAGATCGCGCAGCCCCACGTACACGAGATGTTCTGCGCGCACAGCAGGAAAAACGGTAGACAAATGCGACAGTCGCGCATCGCCGAGTCCGAGTAAGTGCGCAACAGGCATCCCATGCACGTTGCCGCTGCGGCTTGTCTCCGGCGTATTGAGGTCCGCGTGCGCGTCAAGCCAGATCAGCCCCACCCGCTGCCCACGCTCGGCCAACGCCGTCGCGGTTCCCGCCACAGACCCCGCCGCCAGCGAGTGGTCCCCGCCCACCACCAGCGGTCGCACACCGGCCCGAACGGCCGCGCTCGTGAGCCGTGCCAGCTCAGCACACACGTCGGTAATCGCAGCGAGCCGTGCACCCGGCACCGCGGGCAAGGACGCGCGGTCGGGCACCGTGACATTGCCACAATCCTCAACCGCATAACCGAGTCGACCCAGCAATTCACCGAGGTTGGCCAGTCGCATGGCGGACGGCCCCATGTCGACGCCGCGCCGACTGGCGCCCAAGTCCATCGGCACGCCAATGAGTTGGACCGTGCGGGCTATGGTCTTGGCGACGGGCCGAACGGGCATGTCCGCGATCACCGTGGATGGGCTGTCGAGCAGGGCGGGAGTCATGACAGGAATCTGCCGATCTAGGATGTCAGCAACAAGCATAAAAGATTCATAGATTTGCTTGCTATTATGGCGTTTTGCATACTATTTTTGACACTATGCTCGAAACGTCTCGACCAGCCACGGTGACGCGTCCGATGCGGCATGGATAGCCAAGATCATAGACTCATTTCCCTGCTGCGGGAGAACGCTCGCCTTTCTGTCGCCCAGTTGGCGAAGCTGCTCAAGGTCTCCCGCGGCACGGTGCAGAACCGCATCGATCGCCTCATCGCGGATCGGGTCCTGCTCGGCTTCACGGTGCGCACCACGTCCGAAGCGGCGGCGCTTCGCGTGCGCGCGGTCATGCTGATCAGTGTGGAGGGCGACCGCTCCGACGCCATCCTGCAGATGCTGCGAGGCTACCCGGAAGTGCGCGCGCTGCACACGACGAATGGGCGCTGGGACATCGTGGCGGAACTCGGCACCGATACACTGGAAGCCTTCGATGAGGCGCTGCGCGGCATTCGCACGATCAAGGGAATTTCGAATTCGGAAACGAGCCTGCTGCTCTCTACGCACAAACTATAGACCAGTGTGTCACGTGGCTGTGAAGCGGCACGCGTTCAGGGCACCACACACGAAAGGCCGCGCAACCTGCTGCGCGGCCTTTCGCAAAACTGCGCGAGGGGATTAGGCGCGCTGCTTGCGTCGCGACGCAAAGCCCAACGCACCGAGCCCCACGACAAGTAGCGCGTAGGTGCCCGGCTCTGGCACCGTTTGTGACTGGAGCACGAATGACCCGTTGTTGCCAAAGTCGTCAGGAAGCAGGCAATTTGTGACGCACGTTGCCCAATTCCCGCCGGCGAGATCGAAGTACCCTTGCGTGCCAAAATCCAGAAACACTTGTTGCGCCCCGCCCTGTGTCAGGAAACCGCCTAAGTTGACAAAATTCAGAGTGGGCGCCGCCCCGGGCACCGTATACGGCGCCAGCAGATTCGAGCCATCGTATCGGAACGACACGAAATTGGCATTTGTCAGCGCCGTTCCCTGGAGGTAGTTCTGAAGGGTCAGGGTACCGGTGACAGGACGATTCTGCTGTTGAGCGGCGGCCGCGCAGTCCTGACAGTTGCCGAAGAACCGCCACGCACCACTCCCGTTGAACGCTACCACTCCAGCGTGTGCCGAGGAACTCAGGCCCATCAACAACAACCCTACCGTTAATGCCATTCGCGACGTGAGTCGAACTTTCATCGGGTAACCCTGTTTGAGTAGGGAGCATGCCAGCGGGGCAACAACTGCACACTGCCTGGAGGGGCAAATAGAATGCCACCCTTTCCGTCGGCCCATGCGATGCCGGCCCGCTCTGTTACGCCCGAAGTTCGCTGGTGCGTGATCGCCACGATGCTGCGTGACCACATCACACCTGTATGATCGCTACGACACATTGTAGTTACACCTTCACGCCTATTCGGACGTCCTGTGCACGCAACGACATCCTCTCTCCTGCGCCGGGCCACGCTCCGCGGCGCGCTGGCGTTCTCCGCACTGGTCGCCCCCATGTACCTGATGGCGCAGGCGTCGGCGGTGCAGGCCGCCGCCCTGCAGACGCTGCCGGCGCGACTCACCGATCAGGAATTCTGGGCGTTCACGCTCGGCATGTCGGAACCGGAAGGATCATTCGCGTCCGAAAACCTGTTGTCGAACGAGCGCGGCTATCAGGTCGTCATTCCCGGTTTGCTCAGTGCACCGCGTACCGGCAAGGTGTACCTCGGCGTTGGTCCGGAACAGAATTTCACCTATATCGCGGCGCTGCATCCATCGATGGTCGTGATCATCGACATTCGGCGCGGCAATCTGCTTGGGCACCTGTTGTACAAAGCGCTGTTCGAACTGTCCGCGGATCGTGCGGAGTTTGTGTCGCGCTTGTTTAGCAAGCCTCGACCGAGCGGGCTCGATACAGGATCGACGGCAAACGCGATTACCGACGCGTACTACATGATCTTCGGTGACAGCGCGCTGTATTCGAGGAACAGAAGAGACGTCGTCGACCTGTTGACGAAAAAGCACGGCTATGCGTTGTCCGAGTCGGACCTCGAGCGCATGACGTGGATCTACGATCAGTTCTATTTCAATGGACTCGACCTCACGTACACCTCAACGCGCGGCGGTGGCGGCTTCCGCGGTGGCGGTGGTGGTAGCATGCCGAGTTACAAGGAGATCGTCACGCGTGACGACGGCACCGGGCTCAATCGCGGCTTTCTCGGCAATGAGGCGAACTGGCGTTTCATCAAGGAACTGCAGGCGAAGAACCTCATCGTGCCCGTGGTCGGCAATTTTGCTGGCGACAGGGCGATCCGATCCGTTGGTGCCTGGCTCACAGCGCGCGGCGCCATCGTCGGCGCCTTCTACGCCTCCAACGTCGAGCAATATCTGTTTCAGGACGGGATCGCCGGCAACTACTACGCCAACGTCGCGGAACTGCCGATCGACTCCACCAGCGTTATCATCCGTTCTCAGTCGGGTGGCCGCGGCGGCGGATTCGGCGGCGGGGGGTTTGGCGGGCGCGGCGGCTTGGCAGTCAACCGCATCTGCGCCATTCCCGTGCTGCTGGCCGCGCACCGCGACGGGCGGATTGGCGGATACGGCGACATCTTCTCCTACTGCGAGCCGTAGGCAGCCCAGGGCGGCGTTCGCCGATCCGCGCCATGGACATCCAGCGTGTGATGCCTCGCAGCAGTCCCGCCTATCCGGGCGTAACTGCTACAGCTCTTCTCCCCTACTCGTTTTTGGAGGTTTTGGATGTCTATACGGATGCTCTGCCGTTGGCGCGCCGTTCTGATGCCTGCAGTGCTCGTCGTGCTGGCAGCACCGGCGGTCCACGCGCAGCCCAACGTCACCACGCCGAAGGCATTCCTCGGCCACAATATCGGCGACGACTACTTTCTGCCCACGTACGATCAGTTTATCGCCTATTGGCGCAAGATCGATGGGGAGACGAACCGCATGCAGGTGATGGAAATCGGCAAGTCGGGCGAAGGGCGTCCGCATCTCGCCGCCATCATCACCGCACCGGAAAACTTCGCCAAGCTGGCCCGCTACAAAGAAATCTCGCAGCGTCTGCACGAGGCTCGCGGGCTCACTGATGAGCAGGCGCGCGCACTCGCCAAGGAAGGCAAGAGCGTCGTCTGGATTGACGGCGGACTGCACGCGACCGAAGTCGTTGGCGCCAACCAGCTCATGGAAACGAGCTTCCAACTCGTGAGCCGCACCGACGAAGAAACGATGCGCATCCTCAAGGATGTGATCGTCGTGATGGTCCATGCCAATCCGGACGGCATGCAGATGGTGGCCAAGTGCTACATGCAGAACCCTGTCGAGACCGAGCGTCGCGGACCCTGCTCTACGCGTCTGTACGAGAAGTACGCGGGCCACGATAACAATCGCGACTTCTACATGTCGAATCTGCCCGAGTCTCAGAACATGAACAAACTCATGTACTGGGAATGGCTGCCGCAGATCATGTACAATCACCATCAGGCTGGTCCGGCTGGCACGGTGATTTTCTCACCGCCGTTCCGCGATCCGTTCAATTACAACTTCGATCCCATGATCGTCATGGGGCTCGACATGGTTGGCGCGGCGATGCATCAGCGCTTCTTGCAAGAGAACAAGCCGGGATTCACGATGCGCTCGGGGTCGAGTTACTCGACATGGTGGAACGGCGGATTGCGCACGACGGCGTACTTCCAGAACATCATCGGCATTTTGACGGAAATCATCGGCAGCCCCACGCCATCCGAGATTCCCGTCGTGCTTAGTCAGATGTTGCCACGCGGCGACTTGCCGGCACCGATTGCGCCGCAGCCGTGGCACTTCCGGCAGTCCATCGACTACTCGGTGACCGCCAACTATTCCATCCTCGATCTCGCCTCGCGCTACAAGGACCAATTCCTGTTCAACATCTACCGCATGGGCGCGAATCAAATCGCCCGCGGCAGTGCGGATCACTGGACCGTGAGCAACGAAGACATGGCGCGCGCCGATTCGGCGGTGCGCGGCGCTCCAACCGCGATGGCAGCCGCTGGTGGTGGGCGTGGCGGTCGCGGTGGTGCCGCAGCCGCTGCTGCGCCACCAGCCGATCCCGATGCGGCCTTCTTTGGCCGTGGTGGTCCCGGCATGTCTATGGCGCAATACAACGCGGTCTTCAAGGATCCGGCGCGACGCGACCCGCGCGCCTACGTGATTCCCGTTAACCAGCCGGACTTCGCCACGGCGACGAAATTCGTCAACACGATGCGCTACATCGGCATCGAAGTGCAGCAAGCAACGGCCCCATTTTCGGCGAACGGCAAGAGCTACGGCGCCGGATCCTATGTGTTTCGCGCCGCGCAGGCCGGACGCGCGCACGTGATCGACCAGTTTGAGCCGCAGGATCATCCGAACGACATGGACGAACGCGGTATTCCCAAGCGTCCATACGACAACGCGGGCTGGACGCTAGCATATCAAATGGGCATCCAGTTCGATCGCCTCTTTGACGATGTGACCGGCCCCTTCGAGACAATTAAGGGTCTCGCCACGCCGATGGCTGGGATGGTTGCCGGAGCAAACGGTGCTACCGGTTATCTCATCTCTGGCGCCGTCAACGATGCGTTCACCATCGCCAATCGCGTACTCAAGGCGAACGGGGAAGTGTTCCGCCTCAGTCGCCCGATGACGGCCAACGGCAAGACCTTCGGTGCGGGTTCCTTCTATGTCACCGCAAGTGCGGCAGCCACGCCAATGCTCCAGGCAGGCGCGAAAGAGCTCGGCGTGAGCATGGAAGGCACCAACGCGCGCCCCGATGCCAACAGCACGAAGCTCACGGCGAAGCGCATCGCGTTATGGGACACGAACACCGGTTCGATGCCGTCAGGATGGACGCGCTTTCTCCTTGAGCGTTTTGAATTCCCGTTCAAGGTGGTGTGCGGCGCCGGTTTCGACGACACCGATTTGCGCGGCAAGTATGACGTCATTGTGTTGCCGTCCGATGGGAGCATCGGCGGAGCCGGTGGCGGACGTGGTGGCGGTGGTGGTGGCGGCGGGCGCGATATTGCCGCACCTGCGTCCACTGATCCCGATCTGCGCAGTTTGTGCGAAGTCACGACGGGCACTGGGACGGGCGCCACTGCACTGGCCAACATTCGCAAGTTCGTCGAAGCGGGTGGCACACTCATCGCCGGTGGCAACTCGGCGCGCATCGGACAGCAGCTCGGCCTCCCGATGACGGACTATCTCGTGGAAAAGAAGCCCGGCGAAGCGGACGTGCATCTCGGTGCTGACAAGTTTTACGTGCCGGGCTCGGTACTGCGCGTTGCCATTGACAGTACCGCGAGTTCCGCACTCGGCATGCAGGGACATACGGACATGTTCTTTAACAACAACCCGGTGTTCCGTCTCGATCCCACTGCAGCGGCGCGCGGTGTGCGGCCGGTTGCGTGGTTTGACACCGCAACGCCGCTCCGCAGCGGTTGGGCGTGGGGACAGAATTATTTGCAGGGCGGCACGACAGCTGTTGAGGCGTCGCTGGGTCGCGGCAAGCTGTTCCTCTTTGGCCCGGAGATCACGTTCCGCGGTCAACCGCATGGGACATTCAAGATGCTGTTCAACAGCGTCTACAACGTGCAAGCGCCGGTGATTACCCCGTAAGCAGCATGTAGCACAGTACTCCAGTGGACAGAGCGACGAGTCGAATCCGGCTCGTCGCTTTGTTGTGTGGGATCTTTGCGCTTCGTCCCGTCCTAGGTCGCGTGGTACCTCGCGCAGCGCGCGACGCGGGGAATTTCGACACTTGTTCCAACCATTGCGGCGTACGGCGACTCTAAGAAGGGTGCATATCACGTGATGCGCACTTGCCTCCCCGCCAACGTCTGCGCCCATGCTGCTCTCCGTTCTGCTCCAGCTCGCACTCGCGAGCACAGTCACGCCCGCACCGCCGCGCCGCATCGTGCCTACGCCGCCCACACCGCCCGCCTACCTCCCCTCGCGCGCCGCGCGGGCGCCGCAGATTGACGGCCGCGCTGATGACGAACTCTGGCGAACGGTGCCGGTGGTGACCTCGTTCCGGCAGTTCGACCCCACCGAAGATGCGGAGCCATCGCTTCGCACGGAAGCACGCATCGCCTACGACGCCAGAAACTTGTACGTGCTCGTGCGCAGCTTCGACCCGCGGCCCGACAGCATTTTGTCCGTATTGCAACGCCGCGACGGCCTCGCACTCTCGGACGACGTCATCATCGGCATTGACTCGTACAATGACAAGCGTACAGGCTACTTCTTCCGGTTGACAGCCGCCGGAGCCATGGCCGATGGCTACGTCTTTAACGATGGCGAAGAAGACTGGGGATGGAACGCGGTGTGGCAGGGCGCGAGTCATGTGGATTCCCTCGGCTGGATCGCGGAATTTCGTATTCCGCTCAGTCAACTCCGGTACGTCCCGCGCGGCGAGAATACGTTTGGGGTGTTCATCGCGCGGCGAGTGGCGCGCCGCGGCGAACGCATGGCGTGGCCAACGTTTCGTCGATCGAAGACGGGCGAAGTCAGCCAATGGGCGGAAGTCCCCGGATTTCATGGACTGCCTGCGCCGCGGCGCGCCGAGCTCGTCCCGTACAGCGTCGGCCGGTATGGGTACAAGCCGTTGGGTGATGGCACGCCGCGCAACGCCACGGGCACGCAATTCGGCGCCGATCTCAAAGTTGGTCTCACGTCAAATGTCACGCTCGATGGCGCAATCAATCCCGACTTCGGGCAAGTCGAAGCCGATCCCGGTGTACTCAATCTCTCGGCCTTTGAGCAGTTCTACGCCGAGCGGCGTCCGTTCTTTCTCGAAGGCAGCGGCATTTTCCGCTACGATCTTGATTGCAACGACGGTCAGTGCACCGGGCTCTTTTACTCGCGTCGCATTGGTCGTTCACCACAGCTTGGTGATCGCTACGGTGATGCGGCCTCGCCGCAGCAGTCCACCATTCTTGGCGCGGCAAAAGTCACCGGACGACTGCGGAGCGGGCTGTCGATCGGATTGCTCAACACCGTGACCGATCGCGTACGCGGTACACAGGCGCGCACGATCGAGCCGCTCACCAACTACGGCGTACTGCGCCTGCAGCAGGATCTGCGCGGAGGCAAGTCGGGCGTCGGTCTCATGCTCACCAGCACGACGCGCCGCGTGGATGAGTGGACGCGCGACATCTTGCGCGATGGGGCGTGGACCGGTGGACTCGACACGCGACATCGCTTCTCCAACAACCGCTTTGAGGTCAGCGCACAGCTGGCCGGCAGTCGAGTGACAGGCACGGCCGCGGCCATTGCGCGCACGCAGCGGTCCAATGTGCATTTGTACCACCGCAGCGATGCATCGCACCTCACGTTCGACAGCACGCGGACGTCGCTCACCGGAACCATAGCGCAAGTGTCACTCAACAAGCAGGGCGGCGGCATTACGCGCTTCAGCACGAATGCCTGGTACGTCAGTCCCGGCTTCGAGATCAACGATCTCGGATTTCGCACGCGCGCGGACGAAGCGGGCGCATCGGCATGGATGGCGCTCAGGCCCAACAAGCCATTCAGTGTATTCCGGCGCGGGCAACTCAACTTCAACGCGTACGCGGTTACCAACACGAGCGGCCTGAACATCGGCAATGGCGGCAACATCAATGCCAACGGTCAGTTCCGCAACTTTTTGAACGCGTACATCGGGACCGGGATCAACAACGTGCTGCCAACATTCGACGATCGGAGCGCGCGCGGCGGGCCTGCGGTCTATCAGCCACGACGCATGCAGTCGTGGGTGGGGATGAACGGTGACAGCCGGAAATCTGTGGCGCCGAGCATCAACATGAGTGGCGGCCGTCGACTTGACGGTCGCGGAAGCAATTGGGATCTCGGCGTTGGGGCGGACATCCGCGTCGGTGGGCAACTCAACGGCAACATCCGACTCGGCTACGGCCGCAACATTGACGACCAACAGTGGCTCGGCAACTTCACCGACGCGGGCAAGGCGTCCTACACCTTTGCTCGGTTCTACCAGTCCACCAGCTCGGTCACGTTCCGGTTGAACTACACCATCACGCCAACGCTCAGTCTTGAGAGTTATGTGCAGCCGTTCGTCAGTGTCGGCGAGTACACCAACTGGCGCGCGCTCAACGACGCCCGTTCAAGCGACGTACAGCGGCGCTTTCTCCCGTACACCGTACGCGGCGCACCGAGTGGATTCCGGTTTGGTCAGCTGCGTACGAACAATGTTGTGCGCTGGGAGTATCACCCGGGCTCGGTGCTGTTCTTCGTCTGGGCTCAGGGTCGTGACACCTTCACCAACGCACCGAATGACTACGGCGTGCAACCGGCGTTTCACGACGTGATCGGGCAGCCGCCGCAGAACGTGTTCTTGCTCAAGGCGAGCTACTGGTTCGGACGGTAACACCTGGTTCAGCGACTCCCGGCACGCCCTGCGCAGGCCCCGTTGCACGACGCACGGGGCCTGCCGCTTACCTGATACGTTTCGCCAGTCGACACATCCGCACTTGTAGAATAGACTCGTCCGGATCGAGGTAACGACCAAGGACGTAGTCAATGCCAATTTCGTACACGTCGAGTGCCTGTGGCATTAGCATCTCGACCAACTGCTTGCCCGTCGGGTCGAACACCGTCCACGTCACCACACCGGGCGCCGAGCGCGCGTAGAGTTTGGGGTCGATGCTCCATCTGGGCGACTGTGCAAGGGACCACGACGGGAGCACAAGCAGCGCGCACCTCAGCGCGCACATCAGCGCGCACATCAGCGCACACATCAGCGCACACGCACGTAACACACGCGTTCGAATACCGCTGACGGAGCCCCACCTACGCCCGCGTCACGCGCATATTGTACGGCCTGCGACGTGCGCGCTACTCACGCGGATGCGCGCAGACTGACGCCGACAACACCATCATCGTACGTTTGAACGACACTGCATGCTCCCACCGCCCGACCCGCCATGACGACCCGTCGAGATTTTGTTGTTACTGCGACCGTTGCCGTCGCGAGCGCTCGCCTGCCTCACGCGCAGGCGGTACAACGCGCTGCACACGACCTGATTGTTCGCGGCGGCACAGTGTTCGACGGCACTGGCGCGGCCGGACGGGTTGCCGATGTCGCCGTCAGCGCTGGTCGCGTCGCGTTGGTCGCACCACGCATCAAAGCAAAGGGCACCATCGAGATCGATGCGCGCGGGCTCGCTGTGGCGCCAGGTTTCATCGACATCCATTCGCATGGCGACAGTTCCCTCTCGGCAGATCCGCGCGCCGAGTCGGTCATTCGACAGGGCGTGACGACGATCGTCGCTGGTGCCGATGGCAGTTCACGGTTCGTGGGCAGTGCCGAGCGGTCCTTTGCATCGTGGGCAACCACAATGGGCGCGTTGAAACCTGCCGTGAACGTGGCCGCCATGATTGGACTGGGCAGCGTGCGCGGCGCGGTGGTCGGCGATACCGATCGGGCGGCGACGGCCGACGAACTGGCGCGCATGACGCTGATGGTGGAGCATGCCGTCGCCGAGGGTGCCTGCGGTGCCTCGTCTGGACTGGAATACACGCCTGGCGCATTCGCTCCGCTGGCGGAACTGATTGCCTTGTGTCGTCCGCTCGCGGCGCGCCGATTGGTGTACGCGACACACATGCGCAACGAAGATGACCGCTTGCTGGAAGCGATCGACGAATCAATCGCTGTTGCACGCGGCGCCGGGTGCGGCCTGCAGATTTCGCATCTCAAGATGCAGGGCACGCGCAACTGGCCCAAGATCGACGCGGCATTGGCGCGTATCGTTGCGGCGCGCGCCGAGAAGATCGATGCCATGTTCGACGTTTACCCGTACGTGGCCTACTCGACGGGGCTCACCAACCTGTTCCCGGTGTGGAGCCGTGACGGCGGCACGGCCGCGTTTCTCGCGCGATTTGCGGATGCAAGTGTCGCGCCGCGCATACGACAGGAAGCGTTGGCCAAGGTTGACCTCATTGGTGGGTGGGACAACGTGCAGATCTCGAGCGTCCGAGAAGCTGCCGACCGCAACGCCGAAGGCAAACGACTTGGCGCGTACGCGCAGTCTCTTTTACAGGATCCCTATGTGGTCGCTGTGGCGCTACTGCAGCGCAATCGCGGCGACGTCGGCATGCTCGGATTTGCGATGAGTGAGGACAATCTGGACCGTCTGCTGGCGCACGAATTGAGCATGGTGTGTTCCGACGGCGGCGCGTTCGCGATTGATGGTCCAACGCGGTCCGGCAGTCCCCATCCGCGTGGTGCCGGTACCTTTCCTCGCGTACTCGGGCGTTACGTGCGTGAGCGCAAGGCGCTCTCCCTGGCCAGTGCCATTCGCAAAATGACGTCGCTGCCCGCATCGCGCGCGCGGCTGTCCGACCGCGGCCGACTGGCTGTGGGTTTCGCCGCAGATGTGGTCGTGTTCGACCCGGCGCGCACGCTCGATGTGGCCACGTTTGCCAACCCGTTTCAGTATCCGGTGGGCATCCGCGCCGTGGTGGTGAACGGCAACGTCACGCTACGAGACGATGTGCGATCACCGGGTGGGGCCGGACGCGTGTTGCGCGCATCGGCGTCGTAGACGCTCACCATACAACCGCACCAGCATCACCATGGACTCGATCTATCATCACACGGAGCATCCGTCGCACGTTGAAGAGCACTTCACCGGCAGTGAGTCGGTGCGCGATGTCGTCATCGGTATGTCAGACGGCCTCACGGTTCCGTTTGCACTTGCGGCCGGCATTTCCGGTGCCGTCGCCGCGACGTCGCTCGTCGTGACCGCCGGACTTGCCGAGATTGCTGCTGGCTCCATCGCCATGGGACTCGGTGGCTATCTCGCGGCGCGCAGTGCGGAAGAGCACTATCACAGCGAACTGGCACGCGAGCAGCGCGAGATCGTCGAGAAGCCGGAGGCCGAGCGCGCTGAGGTGCGAGAGATCCTCGAACAGTATGGACTCACTGCCGAGGAGAGTGCGCTGGTGATGAACGGCCTCGAACGCCGCCCGACCGCGTGGGTGGATTTCATGATGCGTTTTGAATTGGGACTCGAGGCCCCCGATCCGAAGCGCGCCGTGCGCAGCGCCGCGACAATCGCCGGCGCGTACATCGTGGGCGGATTCGTTCCGCTCGCACCGTACATGATCTACACCGCCGACCCGAAGCGCGCGCTGTTGGTATCGGTGATCGTCACGCTCCTCGCGCTCGCCGTGTTTGGGTGGATGAAAGGGCGTTTCACTGGCGTGTCACCATTCAAAAGCGGACTGCAGACCGTGACGATTGGTGGACTCGCCGCGGGCGCCGCATTCGCGATCGCCAAGATGATTGAGCGTGGGTGAGTTGCCCGAGACTCCCCAGCGTTCTACGCTCACTCGCGAAGTCATCCTTCGCGGGCTACAGGCGTTGCCTGACGAACTCGGCAAACATGAGATCGTTTCTGCACGACATGAGACGACCATCGGGAATCTTCCGCAGTACCCGTATCTGCGGGTGACGATGCCGGTGCCTGAGTACCTGTTGGCGATGAACTGCATGGCCGCGCGCATCGGCGGCACCCATGCACCGTCAGACGTTGCAGACCTCGTGTTTCTCATTCGTCCGCCGCGGACGCGTTGGAACTGGTCGGGCGATATTATCCGGCCAACCGCGTTCCTGTGAAAACGCAGTATCTCGTCGAAGGCCTGTTTGACGAAGGTATGGTATGAGACCGCAAACGTTAGCGCAGGTAGCACAACTTGCTCTTGGCGGCGATTCCTTCGACCGCTGTCTGGCGAATTTTCTCGACGAATTCTACGCGTCGCCGAACGCGCACGCGTTGGCAGATTCACCAGCCCTGCTCGCTCCAGGCGTTGGTGTCCTTGGCCACGTGCAGGATGCGTATCTCGCCGCAACGGCTGAGGAGCTGGCGCGCGCGTATGGATTTTTGATTCCGGCCTGGACTGCCGCCGACACACGAAAGCTGAAGGAGCCTTGGTTCGCGTCGTCACTCCCTGCGTTGCGGACCGTGTTGCTGCTGGAAGGCCCGGCGGCGTTCCGCTCGCGCAACCTGTTCATCAGCGCGAATGCACTGAGCAGGGCCTGATCGGCAGCACAACGGGCCGCGCGTCTCATGGCTAACCGAGCATTTCAATGTCTATCGGTGCGCCCAGTCATTGGGGTTGTCCGCGTTGCCGGGAGAAAGGCCCAGGGTGTCGCCGTTCGTCGTCACGCCAAGACCGAGTACCGTACGGTTGGCATAGTTGAAGTACGCAACCACCTGATTGATCTCGAGGATGCGTCCGTCATCACACCCGTGGTCGCGGAGCCTGGCCACGGCGGTCTTGAGGGCCGTCTCGTCGTGCACGGACTGCGTGAGCACACCCGCATACGCAAGCGCGGCCACGTGCGTGGCGTCAAAGATGTCGGTGAGTGCCACCTGACCGTCCAGCGCGCTCAACATCTCGCGTGATCTCGCATCGTCTGCGAGCAAGCGTTGCAATCCGGCGAAGTGATGCGCCACACAATAGCGACATGCGTTGAGCATGCTGACATAGACGCCCAATACTTCGAGAAACCATGTCGGCAACTGGTTGCCAGAGTGATGCAGCACGCTTTTGTACAACGCCATGTGTCCTTCCATCGTGTGCGGGCGCAGGCTGTGTGCCAGCATGATGTTGTCCACGCGGTTATCGGAGCCCTTGACGCGATCGTACAACACGCGCAGGCGTCCGTCAGATTTGTCATACGGGACGTGCGCAATCCACATGGGCTGGGTCATGCTCATGACAATGCACGAAATGCGTCGAGGTGCGCAACGACCTGCGGGCGCATACGCGCACGGGGTCGCTGACATGATCAGCGACCCCGCGATTGCCACAGGACCGTGCCGCGAATCAGGCGCGAACCTTCGTCACGTTTTCCGCCGCCGGACCCTTCTGCCCCTGCACGATGTCAAACTCAACGCGCTCACCTTCGGCCAATGTGCGGAATCCGCCGCCCTGAATCGCCGAATGGTGAACGAAGCAATCCTTCGAGCCGTCATCAGGCGTGATGAACCCAAAGCCCTTGGCATCGTTGAACCACTTCACCTTGCCCGTCGTACGCATGGCACTGCTCCTGTTGCTGTGTGTTCGGAGCCGGCCCTGCCGTACGCACCGAGCACTCGTTGTCTCGCGGTGAGAGCCCCCGCGCTGGGCTGTCGACACTGTGCGATGCCGACCCTGCACCTCGCTTAGACGATTGACCAGCAGAAAGGACCCGCGGACATCAGCGCGCCCAGCCTAGTTTGGTGCCCCACGACGCTATCGCGGTCTGGTCCGAGTGTCAATCCTTTTTTCTGCGACCTGTACCAAAGGCCCGCTCCAGTCGCCCGCACCCAATGGCGAGAGCGCCGAGCCCGTGCCGTCGCGGCACGGCCGCTCGTCCCAAACATGCCCCACCTCGGCGACTACGGTCGCCATCAGGCGATTCAACGACCTTCGGGCCAGCGGTGCCATGACCAAACTTCTCGTCACACTCAGCACGTTTGTCCTCGGCAGCCTTGGCTGGTACCTAGGCGAGCGGGCCGGGATCTTCACCGCCTTCGTCGCCTCCATGGTTGGTACGGGGCTGGGCGTCTACCTCGGCAAGCGATTGGCGACCCACTGGGGATTCTAAGTGCCGCGCTGGACGCGTTGGCGCACATCGTTCAGCTTGTGCGTAATGAATCCCAAGCGTCATGTCGCGGTACGACGGCTCCGCACGCTGCGCCACGTCATGCGTCGCACGGTGTGTGTGGGTGGCGCGTGCGTTGCCGCAGCCGCTGCGCCAGCCTCGACGGCGTTTGCTCAAGCGGCCGTGGCGCCAAGCACCTCGCTGGCACAGCCAAAACTCCTGCGCGCCGGTGATGTCGACACCATGCCGGTGCGCGAGGCCGGCATGCGCATCGCGTACGGCAAGGATTCTCTGCAGTTTGGCGACCTGCGAATGCCCGCCGGAAAGGGCCCGTTCCCCGTCGCCATTATCCTGCACGGTGGCTGCTGGTTTTCCCCGTACGCGTCGCTCAGAAACACGGCGCCACTCGCGCAGGCGCTCGCTGACGCGGGTGTGGCGACCTGGAACGTAGAGTACCGGCGCTACGACCAGCCGGGCGGCGGTTGGCCGGGCACGTTTCGCGACGCGGCCGACGCGGCGGACTACGTGCGCACGCTGGTCAAACGCTTTCCGCTCGACACGTCACGGATCGTCGCTGCTGGCCACTCCGCTGGGGGACATCTTGCGCTGTGGCTGGCGTCTCGCCCCACGTTGCGGACCACGAGTGCGCTTGCCGGCGGTCGTCCACTTGCCTTGAAGGGCGTCGTGTCGATCGGTGGTATTGCAGACTTGCGCGAGTTCTTCACCCGCGAGAAGCGCACCTGTGGCAATCCCGCCGTTGAATCGCTGCTCGGCGGCGTACCGGATAGCGTGTCGCAACGCGTTGGCGACGGTTCACCCATTGAACGATTGCCATTGCGCGTGCCGTCGATTCACATCGCTGGCGAACGCGACTTCATCGCGCCGCTTGCCGTGCGCGAGGCGTACGCCGCGGCCGCACGGGCGAAAGGCGATAGCGTGGTGGTGGTGACGATTCCGGGCGACGGTCACTTCGAAGCCATCGCACCAATGCGCGAAACGGGACGAGCCGTTGTTGCGGCAGTGCTGCGATTGCTCACGTCAACAGCGCCAACCAGCCCAAAACGTTAGCGCTGAGCTCGCTGCGATGTCGTGCAGCGTGCTCGACGGCGGACGCTACATGTGCTGCGCTGCCGAGTCAACGCATCGCGGACGAATGCGTCGTTACGCAACCGACACACGTCCTAACGAATGCGCTGTCGTCACTGCATACTTCAGCGTATATGGTTGCAGCAGTACTTCGTCGCGCCGAACGCGACGCCTTTCACAGCCAACATCTCTCCCATGCCTTTGCTTCGTTTCGGTCGCCAGTGGTCGGCGTCAGTGTATGTAGCGTCCGCTGTTCTTCTTGCGTCGTGCGCCTCAACTGACGGTGTTGTTTCGCCAAAGTCCGGTGTGGCGTCGCGTCCGTTGAGTATCGCGGTGGGTGTAGGCGGCGCCAACGTTGTCGTCAGTCAAGTGTACGGCGGCGGCGGCAACAGCGGGGCAACACTCAAGAACGACTTCATTGAGCTCTACAACGCCGGTGCCGCGAGTGTCGACCTCACGGGATGGTCGGTGCAGTACGCCAGTTCCGTCGGCACGTCGGCATGGTCGACGACGCCACTCACTGGCAGCATCGCTGCTGGCGCCTATTATCTCGTGCAAGAAGCAGTGGGCGGTGCAGGTACCGCGAACCTGCCAACCCCGGACGCAACTGGCACCATTGCGATGTCGGCGACCGCTGGGCGCGTGGCGCTGGTGAATAGCACGGTCGCGCTGATCAGCACCGCGGCCGTGCCATGTCCAGTAAGCGCAACCATCGTTGATCTACTTGGCTACGGTACCGCGACCAACTGCTTCGAGGGCGCTCCCACGGCGAACCTTTCGAACACGACGGCAGCGCTACGCAAGAACAATGGTGTGACGGATACCAACAACAATCTTGCCGATTTCTCCATTGGCACGGCGACAGCGACGAGCCCGCGCAATAGCTCGTCACCGCCGAATGTCTGCACGCCCGGTGCGTTGACGTCGCTCTCGGTCACGCCCGTCAGTCCGTCGCTGGCCATCGGCGGCACGACTACGTTCGCTGCCACCGGAAGTGATGCGACCGGTTGTCCGGTTACCGCCACAGTCGCGTGGACCAGTAGCAGCGTTACGACGGCGACCATCAACTCGGCAAGCGGCCTTGCCACCGCGCTCGTTGCGGGGCCGACAACAATCACCGCGACGTCCGGGGCGATTACTGGATCGACCGTGCTGACAGTCACCGGCGCAGTGAATCCGATCGTCGCCGTCGCCGTTTCGCCGTTGTCGCCGAGTGTCGCCGCTGGTGCAACAACGCAACTCGCCGCAACCGCAACGGATCTCAATGGTGCAACCGTCAGTACGACGTTCACGTGGGGTTCGTCGAATACCGCGCTTGCGACCGTCGACAACACCGGCAAGGTGACCGGCGTCGCACAAGGTGGGCCGGTGACCATCACGGCGGCGGCGCCGAACGCCGTCTCTGGCGCAGCGTCCCTCACGGTCACCGCGGCCGTGATCAACAGCATCACACTCGGCGCGTCCACCAACAGCCTGCCGCCGGGATTCCAGGCGCAGCTCTTTCCGACGGCGAAAGTTGGATCGACTACGGTGGACGCGGTCTTCACGTTCCTTTCGCTCGACCCATCGATCGGCACCGTGGCAACCGTGGACAACACCGGCATTTTCACCGGCGTCGCCGCCAGTGCAAGCAATCCACGCATCCAGGTCACGGCCACGCCAGTCGGCGGCGGCACACCGTTCATCGCGGTGCTCACACCCGTCACCGTCGAAACCCCAGTCACCGCGCCAACGAGCATCTACGGCGTGAACGATGAATTCGGTCGCCCCACGCCCGCCGGCGCGTCACCAACGGACTTCCTGATTGCCCGCGCGCAGTACGTGTTGTCGTACAACCAAACGCGCGGCACGCCAAACTGGGTGAGTTACGAAATCGACTCGCGGCACATGGTCTCGGGCGCAGACCGTTGCAACTGTTTCACCGCCGACCCCACGCTGCCAGTTGGCGCACAGCTGCTCACATCAGACTACACCAACGGCGGCTTCGACCGCGGGCACATGGCGCGGTCATTCGACCGGACGAATGCCAACGTCGACAACGCCACCACGTTCTATCTGACGAACATCGTGCCGCAGCAGGCCGACCTCAATCAAGGCGTATGGGCCAACTTTGAAAATGCGTTGGGTGATTCTGCAAAGCTTGGCGGACGCACCGTGTACATCATCACCGGACCGCTTTACGCGGCAGGCGCGACGCCGCGCTTTCTCAAGAATTTGAACAAAGTCCAGATCCCGGACTCGACGTGGAAGGTGGCCTTCATCGGGCCGTACAGTGCGGGCAATCCGTTTACACGCAGCAACATCAACACGTGGGACGATCTCGCCAACACCACGGTGCTTGCCGTCAACATGCCAAACGTCGCAGGCATTCGAAACGTCCCATGGCAGACCTACCTGACCACGGTCGACAAGATTGAAGCGTCCACCGGGATTGATGTGCTCTCGCTGCTTCAGAGTGCCTATCAGACCGCGGTCGAGGCAGGTGATCGTCCGCCCGTGCCGTCATTCACTGGCGGTACCACTGGCACGGAAGGCACCGCGGTAACCTTCAACGGCTCCGCATCAACCGATCCCGACCTCGCCGTGAGCGGCTTTGGCGAGATCCTCACATACAGCTGGAACTTCGGCGACGGCACCACATCAACACTCGCATCGCCAACGAAAACGTTCGCTGACAACGGGGCGTACAACGTCATGCTCACCGTGACCGACAAATTCGGGTGGCCACGCACGCTGGCGCGAACGACAACGATTGGCAACATCGCGCCGGTGGCCAATTTCGTCGCGAAAACCGCGACCACGGTGCGCGTCGGTGAGTCGGTCACCTTTGGCGCCAGCGGAACAGATATCGGTGTGAAGGATGCGCCGTGGACGTTCACGTACGACTGGGCGGATGGTACGACGTACGCCGGCACAGTGACCGTGCTCCCCGCCGCGTCCCGTCCGCTGCTCCGCGCCAAAAGCTGGAGCGCACCGGGGACGTATCTGGTCACTCTATCTATTCGCGACAAAGACGGCAGCACTGGATCCGCGTCGATCTCCATCACCGTTACACCTTGAGTCACTCCCTCCTCATGACCATATCGTCTCGCTTTCGCGCGCGCGTTTCGCTCACCCTTGCCGCCTGTGCGCTGCTCGCGTCGCCGCTTTCTGCGCAAGTCATCTCCGCACCGAACAACAGTTTTGAAAGTTCGCTCGGCAAATTTTCCGGCGGTGGCGCGTACTCCACGTACGCCCAAACCTTCGTGACGCCTGCGGCGGCGCCGTCGCTCCAAAGCTTTACCATCTTCCTTGGCGACGACTTTGGCCAAGGGGCGGATCTGTTCTTTCGGGCCCACGTGTTCGAGTTCAACGTGACAACGTTTCGGCTCGTCGGTGCGCCACTTTATTCCAGCACCCTACGAAATGGGAGCTTGAATCTGAGTGCCTTCGACACGTACGTGTTCAACATTGCGGGTGGCCTGACGCTCAATCCGGCGTCCACGTATGCACTGGTCGTCTCGGCGCTCGGTACCGTGCCCAGCGCGTTCAGCACGCTTGCGGACGGGGCGACCAATGCGATTGGCACGTCCACCGCGAATGCCTACGCCGGCGGCAGTGCATATCGCTCGGCCGCCACTGGCACACTGGCCGATCTTGCTCTCGCGAACGCCTTCCAACTCGCC
>JANMKU010000455.1:0-7616 GCA_031372205.1 Gemmatimonadaceae bacterium
TGGGCTTCTCGTAGATCAGGGGTTGGTCGACGAGATCCCATCTGGAGCGGCCGGGGAGATGGTGCTGGACCAAACGCCGTTCTACGCCGAGACGGGCGGCCAGGTTGGGGATCGGGGTGTTTTGATCTCCCCCGCAACCAAGCAGTCCCGCAGCGGTCCGAAGAAGCGAGCGATACGCTCACCAACGACGGTGAATTGCGACGGTGGCGCAATACGAACAGCCCCTGACGTGAGGTAGCGGTTCCAGCGGGACGCGATCTCCTCGTCTTCGTAGAAGGCCGAGGTGAGCGCACCGGGCGCCGCCGCCGTCCAGGGGGTGTCGCGACGCTCGAAGCACGCTGCGGCAGCGGCCTGCAGCCGTATGCCATCGAAGGCGAACAGCTCCGACAGCGCCCATGCATCATGAAAGTCCTTCATGCGACTGTTGCGGCGGTCCAGATCCACCATCGCGTGGAATTTCTCCGCGAGCGAGACCTCTCGCGGATAGGCGCGGAGCGACGGCGGCGGGAGCGTTGGCAGCAGCGTCGGATACGCGATGTTTTCGGGTGCAATGGCGACAGCGTCGCCGATACCGAAATCGATGTGTACGGCGATCGACGCCTTCCCGAGGGTCGCGCGAAGACGTACGCGCTTTCCGACGTACTCCTGATCGGCGGTGATGTCGTCCACGATCATGGCCTGCGCATCGAAGCGAAGTCCGTCCTCGGGACACGGGACGTCGCACACCGCATGCACGAGCGCCCGAATCGAAGGTTCGTCCACCCGTCCCGACGCGAGGAGATCGATGTCGCGCGTGGCACGATAGGGTTCGGCAAGCCACACCGACAGCAAACTCGCACCCTTGAGGATGCAGCGCTCGCGCGCCTCCGACACGCCGAGCCGATAGAGAAATCGCTCCGCCGCATAGCGTGCCAACGTCAGATCAAACACCTCGCCACGGGCCCGGGCCGGTCGCAACAGGCGCGCATGAATCGACGTGGCGACGTTCGGGCTCATATCGACCGCACGTCGAGCGCCGCCGCCAGTCTGCGTGACGGCAGCAACTCCAGGATACGCGAGAGTTCGGCGACCGTCGTCTTGCGCTGACGCAGGCCATCGGTGAGCGCCTCCATGGGTATCTCTGGCCCAAATAGGCGCTCATACCGGAAGCAGTCGACGATAGTCCGCGCCGGCGACGTGATGCGTGCTGGCACTCCCTCGAAGTTCGTCTCCATCACGCCGTAGGCGGCGGCGGCGCCGCTGAAACGAACGAGTTGGACCGCTATGCCGCGCACGCGTGGAGGCTCTGCCCGGTGCGGGATTGCGAGCCATACCTTCCACGGCAACTGCGTACCGATTTCGTGCACCGAGAGCGCCGAGAGTAGGCAAACGATCGCGCTCGGCACTCGCGCGCAGACCATCGCAAGGGAGTATCGCTCGGTGAGGTCGGCGTCGGCAAAACGATAGAGCCCTCGTTCGACATGCTCGAGCGCTCCCTGTTCCACCAGCGCTGCGAGTCGTCGACGCGGCACGCCAAGCTGCTCCGCATCGACTGGCCGAAAGAAGGCCCCCGGAATACCGGATCGCAGCAGCGCCATCGTCGACATGGCATGCTGTGGCGGAGGGGCCGATTTACCATCATGGACATCTATCATGTAAGTAATTTGTCCGAACCGGTGGGGGCATGGCAAGGACGAATTACTGTATATAGTTATCACTATGCCGGTATATTGTACAGATACAGAGCTCAATATGAAGGTCGGCTCTGGGCCGTAAGTGCCGACGTTTGCTCATGTTGATATCGAACCCGTGACCTCCGCCAGCATCCGCACGATGTCCCCTTCAATCTCCCGAATGTCCCGCTCGATCTCCTCCAGCGGACGCGGCGGCGTGTAGCGATAGAAGTACCGGTTGAAGTCGATCTCGTAGCCGACGAGCCCAACAAGGCCGTCCTTGTGATCGCGCTTGGCTGTGTCGATCCATGCTTCAGGCACGTGGGGGAGCACTTCGCGGCTGAAGAACTCGCGAACGCCTGCCGGGACACCGTCGGCATCGGCTGCGTCGCGCCCCACGGCCAGCGGCACGCTTTCCGTGTCGCGCAGCTCGGCGTCGGACTCCGGCGCGCCGTGAGCATCGCGGCAGATGGCCGCCGTTTCGTCGCGCTCCGACAACGCGGACAGGATCGCTTTGCGGGCGGGCGCGGGGAGCTTGAGCCCCGCCTTCTTGATGGCGGCATCGAGCTGCTTCTCGAACTCGGCGCGGTCCTTCACCAGCGTAGTTGGCAGCGCGCCGAGCATGGCGCTAATGGATGCTTGGAGCGCACGTCCGTCGGCCTGCTCCCGGGCACCGACCTCGCCCTTCCGTTTTGATTGCGCGAGTGCGAGAAAGCCCCGTTCATCCTCAAGTCGCGCCAGTCGCTCCGCACTCGTCTGAAAATTGAGTTTGAGCGGGCGCTCGACGGTGACCTTCCGAAAGCCGAAGTGCGTGGTGGGAAAGACACGACTCACCACCACATCCTCGGCAACGCCGTCTTTCTCCACGCGGTGCGTTTCGCCATCACGCCGATTCGCCACCAACGCGAGAATCTGTCGTGCGCGTTCAATCGGAATTTCACGTCGCTTATCGCCGAGGCTTTTGCGCATCGGCACCCAGAACGTGGAAGCGTCGATGAGTTGCACGGTACCGCGGTGCTGTGGTGCCTTGCGATTCGTGACGACCCAGATGTACGTCGCGATGCCGGTGTTGTAGAACAGTTGCTCCGGGAGCGCGATGAGCACATCGAGCAGGTCATGTTCGAGGATGTAGCGGCGTATCTCACTCTCGCCGCTCCCCGAATCGCCGGTGAAAAGTGGCGAGCCATTCATGATGATCGCGATGCGCGAGCCTCCTTCCGCCGGGTCCTTCATGTGCGCCAGCATGTGCAGCATGAAGAGCAACTGCCCGTCACTGATGCGTGGCAGCCCCGGACCGAATCGGCCAGCAGCGCCGCGCTCATGTTCCCCGCGCACGGCGTCTTCGTCGCGTTTCCAGTCCTTGCCGTAGGGCGGGTTGGCGATGAGGTAATCGAACGCCACGCCGCTGTGCCGGTCATGCCCAAGCGTGCTGCCGTACGCGATGTGGTCGGCGTCGCGGCCAGTCGGGTCTTTCATGTACAGATCCGACTTCGACACGGCCCATGTCTCGGGATTCACTTCCTGCCCGAACAGATGCAACTCGGCGACGGGATTAATCGGCGGTTGCACGAGCGTGCCCGAGTGCGTGAGTCCGGCGGTGATGTGCTCCTTGGTGATCATGAGCATGCCGCCGGAACCGCAACACGGGTCGTAGACGGTGCGCACAACGCCCTTGCCGCGAATGCGCGCTTCGTCGTCGGCGAGCATGAGGTCGACCATGAGATGCACGACATCGCGTGGCGTGAAGTGCTCACCCGGGTTTTCGTTCAGCGCCTCGTTGAACTTGCGGAGAAGCTCTTCGAAGATCGTGCCCATGGTCGCGTTGTCCACGCGGTCCGGATGGAGATCCACGGACTTGAAGCGTTCCAGCACCTGAAACAGCAGCCCTGCCTCGTCGAGCTTCGAAATCGTGTTGTCGAAGTCGAAGCGTTCGAGGACTTCGCGCATGTTGGGGCTGAAACCGGCGATGTAGTTGCGCAGGTTGGCCGCGAGGTGCGGCGCATCGCCCATCAGCTTGTCAAAGTCGTATCGCGACGTGTTGTAGAACGCGAAGCCGGCAACTTTTCGAAGTTGGGGGTCGAGGTTGTCGAGCTTCTTGTGGCGGAGCTCGGCTTGTTTAGCGAGTACCTTCGATTTGGTTTCGGCCAGCACGCAATCGAGCCGGCGCAGGACGGTGAGCGGGAGGATGATGTCCTGGTACTTGCCGCGCTTGAACGTGTCGCGAACGAGGTCGGCGACGCCCCAGAGGAAGCTGACGATTTCGGAGTGGTTCATGACTACTCCCTCGGACGACAGACAAACGCGCCAATGCGACCATACCGACGTCCGGCGAGGCCGTCGACCGTATGCGCGATGTCGTGCTCGCAGCCGAGCTTACTTGTCCACATTCCGGTCCCAAGCTGTCTTGCGGCGTGTGTTGGGATGCCGCTCGCGCTGATATAGATAGCGATCTTCTCGACTCCTGCTTCGCGATCGCCAGTATCACAGCGAACGTACCCGAGCGTGCCATACGCCCGAACGAAGGCGTCGAGCGTCTCTTCGAACGGAATTCCTTCAGGCCAGAAGTAGGGAGTCTTCGGCCACCACCAACGCCTTGAATCCCCAGCGGCCCACGCAATGCAATTGTATGTCGGGGTCTGCGGGCTTGTGATATCGTAGGGCGTGTTCCGCAACCCAGGAAACGCACCCTCTAAGTAAGCCGTGCTCAGGAAAAGAGTCTCCTCTCTTTCCCCCAACGCACCCAGGCCTCGGCCATTCGCGCGACATCGCCTCGATCGCTTGCGGCAACTGGATCCGCTCCGGTCAATGCGGTAAGTGCGGCAAACCAGTGGTCCGGCTTAGCGTCCAAGGACTTCAAGAGCAGAGGAACCACTTGGCGTCCCAGCCCAACGATTCGCAGATATGCTGGGTGGGCAATAAGCGCGGTCGCAGACGACTCAAACATCGTCTCCTCCTTCCATGTTGCAGCGAGCTCTTCGAAGATCTCGTCCACGGTCTGTCGGCTCACAGGTGTCGCCAGATGCTGTTGAGCGTTCATCAAGCGCGTGCGTATATCCGCCGAATCTGAACTGACGCCTAGCTTCCAGGCTTCGCCGTTTACCGCCTTGCAAGAATGCATGCTTACCATGGTGCTCACTGGAAAAGCTCCTTCGTTTTGTCGGTGATACTCTGGAAGAAGATCTCATTCTTCAGGGCGTGAAGCTTCTCGAAACGGTCCCACAAAGCCGCGTCGCGAGGTTCTAGCCTTCCCGTCCTTATTGCATCGATGTCCAGTATGAATGGAAGTCGCGATTCGTCGCCGATCGGGGTCTCCATCGTCTCCGTCACGATCGCGATTGCGTCATGAGCAGGCGAGGGGATCTGTAGCTGCATGAGGAAATGACTCAGCGACTGCGGAAGTCCTGGCGCGATGTCGGGCGCAGTACGCACGTACTCTCGGAAATCACCGAACGGCAACGGAAGTTCCAGTCGGTTGATGTAGCGCAGCGCGATTCGTTGGATGCTCTCAGGCTCAGTCAGCGTCAAGTAGAGATCCCACAACCGCCTCGCCTCGCCTCTGAATCGATCCCAGTCTTGGTAGGGCCGCAACCGACTGAAAGAGAAACCGTTCACCCGGGCCAGTGCGACCTGACTACCGTCCGCAGACGTAAGGCGATAGCCAACAATCCCACCGTCCGGGCTCGCCGCGACCGCGTCACCTTCATCTGACACGCTGAACTGGGCTCGAAACTCCTTCCGTAAGCGACGATCGGGGTAGCTCGCCGCGATCGCATCGCAGAACGGTTCGAGCGCGCGAAAATCGACCGACCCCTGCCGACTAACCTGAATGTCCAGGAGCGCCTCTGTGATGGGCGCATTCGTAAATGTCTGGTAGGATGGCATCAGCGAAGGTAATAGTACCGCAGGCGCTAACCGCTCAACAGTGGTACTCCGCCGCGTACGGTGCGACGAGACCCGAATAACCTACACCCCCACCAACCTCTGCAACCGCCCCACAATCTCCTCCGCCCCCGGCAGCACCGCATCCAGCAACACTTCATGGTACGGCATCGGCACGTCCCTTGGCGCCACTCGCTCCACCGGCGCCTCGAGAAACCAGAACGCATCCTGCGCCACGGCCGCCGCCACTTCAGCGCCAAACCCGGCCGTCATGTTGTCCTCATGCACAATGAGACAACGCCCGGTGCGCTTCACCGACGCCAACACACCATCCCGGTCCCACGGCGCAATCGTTCGTAAGTCGAGCAAATCCACACTGCCACCAAATATCGCCACCGCCTTCGCACAGCGATGCACCATCGCACCCCACGTCACGAGCGTCACGTCGCTCCCTTCCATCACTCGGCGCAACGTTCCAAACGGCACGACATAGTCATCGCCGGGATATCGCGCACTGCCATCACCGGTCATCAACAACGACCGATGCTCAAAAAAGATCGTGGGGTTCGCACCGCGCATCGCCGATCGCAACAATCCCACCGCGTCGGCGGCGTTTGACGGCATCGCCACCTGCCAGCCATACGCGTGCGCAAAACGCACCTCGTCACTCAAGCTGTGCCACGGGTCGCCGACGTCCTTGCCAAACCCGCCGGGCATGCGCACCACAATCGGCGCCGCAAACCGATTCGCCGTGCGCCAGCGCAACGTGCCGCAATTGTTCAACTGCTCCGTGGCAGGGTCAGCATATTTGCGAAACTGAATCTCGGCGACGGGCATCAACCCGCTGTATGCCATGCCCACCGCGCGTCCAATAATGCCTTCTTCCGACAAGCTGGTGTCAAACACGCGCTGCGCACCGAACTGCTTCTGCAATCCTTCAGTCACGAGATGCACGCCGCCTTTGCGCCCCACGTCTTCACCAAACACCACTACCTTGGGATTCACCGTGAGCTCGTGTCGCAACGTGCGTCGCACGGCCTCCGCAAAGCGTAGCAAGTCACCACCATCCGCCGCGTCAACAGTGGCGCCGAGTGCTGCACGTTCGGCCCGTGACAATCCGCCAAACGCTTCCGGCACATCCGCACTTTCGTCCGCGTACACGTGTTGCAATACGCGCGACGCATCCGGCATCGCCCGTGCCCGCGCGCGCGCGAGCGCAGCGTTCACATCACGATCAACCTCAGCCTCAAGCGCGCTCCACTCGCGCTCCGACAGCAACGCTGGCACGAGATATGCGCGCAATCTGGGCAACGGATCACGCGTGACATCCGCCGCAATCTCCGCATCACTGCGATACCCCTTCTGATTGTCGGGACCCGAATGACTCGACAGCCGCGGCACGGTGAGTCGCACCAACGCCGGCCCGTTGTTGCCGCGCACATGCGCCACGGCCTCCTGCAGCAACTCGGCGGTTGCATGCGGATCGCAGCCGTCACCACTCGTCACCCGCAGGTTGGTCAACGACGCAAGATTCGCTGCGATGTTGCCGCCGGCCGTCTGCAAGTCACCTTTCACTGAAATGCCGAGATCGTTGTCCTCTACATAGAAGAGCATCGGCAATTTGAGCGTGGTGGCGATCGTCAATGCCGACCAGAAGCCATTTGTCGCGACGGACGCGTCGCCACCGCACACGACTGCAATACTGCCCGCGTAGCTGTCGTGCCCAAGCGTATCGCGATGGTACACAATCGACTGCGCCCAACCAGCGGTCGGCGTGTACTGCGATCCCACGTCACCCGCCACCGGCAGTACAACAGGACCGTCACGATTCGGCAGGTTGTACACCACGCCAATATCCCGGCCATCACTCCAGCCACCGGCTCGCCCCAACGGACTGCCAAACGCATCGTCAAGCGGCGCGCCGAGTGCGAGCATCAGTGGTCGCGAACGATAGTAGGCGCCGGCGGCGTCGTGGCGGGCGGTGATGAGCGAGCCAAGGATGACCTGTGCGACTTCATGTCCGCGAGCCGAAAACTGGTAGAGCACGACGTGCTCGCGCGGCACGGCGTTACGATTGCGATTGGT
>JANMKU010000504.1:0-4143 GCA_031372205.1 Gemmatimonadaceae bacterium
ACAGATTTGCCGCCATCCCACCACGGGTCTGGGTACCGCTCCTCATCCTCATCGCCATCCTGCTGTGCGTCTCGGCCGCCTACGACGTGTTGACGATCTACACACCGGGCTCGTGGTCCAACTCCAGATGGCGATTCGCCATCATTGGGTCGGCCATCCCCAAGATGCTCAAGGTCACCGTGGCGGCGGCGCTCGTGACAGTTGCCATCACGTTCATTGAGCGTCGCATTCTGTCAAACATCTTCGCCGCGATTCTGGCGCTCATCGCGGCAATTGTGCTGCTAACCGCACCCCTCTTCCTCATGGATGCGCTGCAGGTGCGCCTGGTGCTACCCTCACGAATGAGCGGCGACGTGTTCGTCGCCAACGTGAGCTTCGCCACGGCGCTGCTGGTGCTCATCAGCCTTGTACTATTCGCCTGCGCGATGGCGCTGCGCAAAACGGCTCAGTGGCTTAAACTGGACCTCAATTCACCTGAAAACGTCGTCAACAGGGAGTGGTACCGGTGAGCTCATTGGAAACTGCCGCTGCACTCGGCCGCATTCGCTGGCAGGGGGCGACCCCGTCGCTCATGGGTCGCGTACTCACAGCGAACGCGCGCCTGCAGGTGCGGGTGAGCTTGCCCTCAGCCAACGGGCAGGGCGCCGCGGAAGGCGTCTGGCTCGACGCGGAAGTGGTCGGCATTACCAAAGGTCAACTCGAATTGCGCACGTCGTTCGCGCGATTTATCGCCGAGCCGAATCTGCCGAGTCGATGGCCGCCTGATGCGAGCCCGCTGACGCGGAGCGAACTGGAACGGGTGTTTGTCGAAAGCGTCTCCAGTGTGTCCGCCGAGTTGGCGAGTTTGGTGACGCGGTTCCAGAGCGACCCGGAACTCAAGCGCGCGCCGGCTGAACAGTTGTTGCGCTACAGCGTGGCCGTGGGTGAGGTGAGCGACAAGGTGCGCGCCATTTCCGCACTCATCGCGGACGTCTCGCAGGACCTCGCGTCGCAGGTGGATCGGTCCAAGCTGTTGGTGGCACAGCCGCCGCGGAGATAGGGCACCCCGGCTCGTCTGCCAGCGCAGCTTTTGGCGGCCAAAAGGCGAGCGACTATTTTCTATCATGCCCACCGTTCTGCGCGTCGGTCCCTATCGGGGTTTCTTCTTCGCGGGCGATCGCGCCGAGCCGCCTCACATTCATGTAGAACGTGATGCGAATCGAGCCAAGTTGTGGCTCGATCCCGTGCGCTTGGACCACAGTGGCGGCTTTCCGCGCGCGGAGCTGGGCTCGTATCATCCTCATGGTACGCGAACATGAGATCGCCCTCGTACGGAGCTGGCATGACTACTTCACCGATTGAGCACTGGCCTGTCGCCGCGTCCGCAGTTCGCGTTTCGGCCGACTCGTTGGATGTTGATCTGACGGATGGCCGCAGCATTGCCGTTCCGCTGGCCTGGTATCCCCGCTTGGCGAGTGGGACAATGGCTGAGCGGAGCAACTGGCGGTTCATCGGTCGCGGTGAGGGCATCCACTGGCCGGATTTGGACGAAGACATCAGCGTCGACAACCTGTTGAGTGGTGCGCGCTCCGGCGAGAGTCAGCGGTCCTTCAAGGGGTGGTTGTGCAAGCGAGACGCTCCTCGAGGTTGAAACTTCTTCGGAGCGTCGAAGCCATGGCTGTCCCAAACCCACTCATCACCCGCTCACCGGAGCGTCTCAGCGGCGCTGCGGTGTTCGCTGGCACCCGGGTTCGAACTCGCGAGGCAGGCGCTCGATGCCTTCGCGACGACGGCCGCAGCCTAGCCACGTGGTCCCGTGGGCGGAGCGCATACCCCGAGTCGTCCTCGAACCGCCTCGCTGGGAAGAAGCTGCTGCCGAAAAACTCAACGCGCGCGCTTTTTCCTCGAGCCTCGGTGCAGCTCAGCGCGTCTCGCGCACTACTCGGGCAAGGCAAACGCCACGTACGTGCCACCGCTCGGTGCGCCGGCCTTGCCGCCACCGCAGGCAAGACCCGTGCATTGCTTGCCGTTCATCACGCAGCCCATGGCCGTCGCCCTGCCGAGTTGCTCGAAACGCAGGAAATCTTGATAGATTTGCGAATCACATTTCAGGAGCAGAAAATGGTTCAAGCGCATGACGCCGCCGGTTCACTGGCGGAAGCAGAAGAAGCGTGGCGCGCCCGGCTGTGAGCTTTCGGCTAGTGTCAGCACAACGAAGTAAAGAATCGTGCCGCAGCGTCGCGCACGTGCCCCACGGTGAGTCACCCGCGCACTCGGATCTTCCGATCATCGACAATCCACAGTCGACCGACAAGGGTTTCGTGATCCAGCAGCGCAATGGCCGACAAGAATAAGTGCAAGACGGTCGCCTTGTCTTGGCTCGATGGCCGCAGCACGATGATCCCTTGGTAGTCGCGCGGCGGATAGTTGCGGATGTCACTAACCCAAGGTCAAGCGTGACGAGGCCGCGTCGTTCGCCTCGAATGATCACACCGAGTTCCGGATCCGGCGTTCCGGCCAGTTCCTCATCGTAGACCGTGTGTGCATCATGGCCGGCGTCGCGTAGCGCCATGGCGATTTCAACCGGCAGATTCTGATCGACTTTAAAGCGCACGAAACTCCTTACGGTGCGTTGCGGCTCGACGCCGCCCCCGAGGAGTCGCCGTTACGCCGGGAGCGCCAGCATCCGCTCGGTCGCTAGGTCGGCCGCGTACGACAAGGCGGCGCGAATGCCCATCTCGGTGAGCCCCGGATAGCTTGTCAGCATCTCGGCCGTCGGGATTCCTGCGGCGAGATTGTCGAGAATCACGGATGCCGTGATCCGCGTGCCACGGACGCAGGCCTGTCCGTGGCAGATCATTGGATCCACCGTGATGTGGTCACGCCAGTTCATGCTCAGTCCTCGCAGGGTATACTCGGAAAGCTAGCGCGAGGATCCGCTGTTGTCGAACCACCCAGCGAACCGCGAGCGGCCCTTGAGAACAGTCCAAGCCGAGATCTCGGTCTGCGCGTGCGGCGCTTGGCGTTGTTCGGCTCGGTTCGCCGGGACATCGCGCGTCCCGATAGTGACGTTGACCTGCTCGTCGAGGTTGAGCCCGAGGAGAAGACGCTCGCGCACCTCGTGGACCTCTCGACGAATCCGAAGCATCTGCGCGGCTACGGCAAGTGACGCGCGTCGTCGTCGCCCCCGCCCCTGAACGAATTGTTTTTCCGCGAGGTTCCAGCATGCCGATCACGCGATTGCTGAAGATGAAATATCGCAACGAAGTCTTTGAAGCCTTGCACCGCTCGGCGAGTGCCCGGCATCGCGTTGGCGCAATGGACGCGCAAACGATGCGCAACTTCGACGTCGCATGTATTGAGAAGCCCGCGACGTCGAGCAAGCGAAAGATCCAAGTGCTGCGGAAGCGCAATAAGATGAGTCGGCCGGTATTCGCCGCCTATCTCAATTCAACGCCGAGCACGATCGCGCAGTGGGAGAGCGGAGCAAAACGCCCCTCGAATATTGCCGCAAAGCTTCTTCAAGTGGTCGAGAAGCATGGACCAGACCTACTGAGATCGTGTGACCCCTTGCAGCCGGAGTACGTCACTTAACTCGTAGTTATTGCCACGTGGGCAGGCATTGCGGCGAACGGACATTCTCGGCATCCTTGGTCTATGGTAGAACGGTCGCAGACCTTGGAATCCCTTACCGCCGAAGAGCACATCGCACTGATCGGCCGTCTCTGGGAAAGTCTTGATCCGGCGGTCGCCGCGCCGCTCACTCCTTCCCTCGCCGCCGATCTCGACCGCCGCGAGATGGAAGCCGATGCCGATCCCGACGCTGGCATTCCGTGGGCGGACATTCGCGACGAGTTGCGGGCCCGGATTCGCTAAGTGGCCGCCCTCCGCATTCGGGCGCAGGCTCGTGCCGAGATAGCGGAGGCATTTGACTGGTATCTCGCCCGATCCCCCCACGCGTCGGCAGACTTTCTTGCCGAGCTCGACGTCGCCATGCAAGGGATCGCCGAGGCGCCGGAACAGAGTGTCACTGTTCGGCTCGATGCGAAACTGCAGCGCGAACTCACCCGCCTGAGCCGCCAGCTCGGCCGAAGTCGGAGTGACTTCATTCGCGATGCCTTGCGGCGCCAGCTCGCCTTGGTGCGGTTTGAACAAATCCGACAG
>JANMKU010000536.1:0-5950 GCA_031372205.1 Gemmatimonadaceae bacterium
ACTGGCTAAGAATCGTGAAGCGCTGACGCAGCTCATTCAGCTGGCGTGGCACGATCTGGAAGAAGCGCGTAACTACCTGCTGCTCATTCCGCGGCGCGCCATCTCCATCCGCCTCTTCTGCATTCTGCCACTGTTGCTCGCCTACGCCACGCTGCGCGATCTGGTGCAGAGCACGGCCATGTTGCGTCCGGGTGGAACGGTCAAGATCTCACGGCGTGAAGTGAAATCGCTCTTCATGACCGGATCCATGCTGGTGATGAGCAACTGGGCCGTGCGGCGACTAGTACAACGCGTGCGATTGCGCGCCTTCGAATTGGTGTTCGCCTAACCGTCACATCGCGCGCTCAACGATTAGCGTCCGTGACCAAGCAGTGCATTGGTCACGACTTTTGCCAATGATGGCGGCGGACGTACCGCGCCCTGCTCAAGGTCATCAAGCAGCTGTTCCACGCGCAGTTGCACGCGCGCGACCGTGCGACGATAGCCGTTGCGGAGTGCGCGCCAGAACGCGTAGCCCAACCCGGCCTGCGCTGCACCAACCACCGCCAGTCCACTCATCAGGCCAGCACTTGTTGGTGATCCGGACGCGAGAAAGAGCACCGGCACGGCAATGCCGACGAATACCAGTCCGTTGAGTACCACACCGACCGCCAGCATGAGGTTGCGCTGCGTGCGGCGAAGACTCGTCAACTCAACATCGAAACGCACCACAGACCGTGTGACATCGACGGGCGTCACGGTCGCGATGACCTGATCAACCCGCGCCAGATTGGGCGGCCGCCCTCCAGACGTCAGTGCCCGTACCACAGTTCCGATGGCATCGCGCCGTGGCTCCCAACTCACTCGCTGCGCGGATCGACGACGCATCGTCAAACCCTCGGCGCGCGGTAGCCAGTCTTCGAGTCGCAACTGCACGTCGAGCGCGTTGCCAGGGACGACACGCTGTCCGCCGACCATGGCCGTACCCAGTCCGTCGAGCAGCGCACCACCCTGCGGTGCGTCAACCTCGATGCGCGCACGCTCTTCCGCCATCGCTTGCCGAACGTGCTGCGTGTCGATGCCCACTTCGCGCGCCACCTCCACCAACCGGTCTTCCGATATGCTGTCCGGTGCCTCACTGGAACTCCCCTGCAATTCGGTCGCGCGCGCGAGCACGCGTTCCAGCGCGGCACGCGAAATTGCCGGTGCCGCGGTGGGGATTTGGGGGGGCGCGAACTTGGGTGGCGCACCTGGTACGGGATCGTCCACGGCCATCAGTTCGCTCTCACGGCAAGGTCCACTTGTTGACGCAATCCGTCGCGCAGACTCACCGGAATGCTAAAGACATGCTCGAATGCCTCGGCTGCTCCTACGACCGTCGGCCTCGCGCCCGTGGACGTCGTGCCCACAGGTGACTGGCCCAACGCCAAGCCAGACTGCCGCAAATAGAAACGCATGTAGGGTTCAAGCAATTCTGGTGCGACACGTTCAAGCAACATCGCACCAGCGCGCACTTGCGGTAGCAGCACATAGCGACCGGCGATCGTGGTGCGTCGCTCAGCACCGATGGGAAGGCCGGCCACAACCGCCAGTGTCAACGTTCGCGTCATTTCGTGAGCCAGCACCAGAATGACCTCGTTTGCATCGCTCACACGTTCCGGAAATGGCACCGCGAGCACCGACTGACGCTCCGGGCCCCGCGCCGCACGCCCATCGCCGCCGAGCGGCGTCGACAATATGACGTCGCCGCTGCGCTGTCCGGTGTTGGTCAGAAACCGTTCGAATCGGACGCGATACACCTTCTGCCACAACGAGTCCACGGCGGTGATTGTTGCACTGCGCGTGCGCACAATGCGTGTGTGTTCAACGCCGAAAAAACGCGACTGCTCATCCTGCACGCCGGCGACAAACACACGCAACCACTCACGATCCGCCGTCGTCGGAAACAGTCGGGTGAATTGCACCATGTGGTCCACCGGCGCGCGGTCTAACACGCGACGATTATCACCATCGGCCAGCACAAAGCGTTCGGCCGCTACACGGAGCGCATCCCATGAGTCGAACTCGAAAGCCAGCGTTTGCGCTTGCAGGTAGCCTGGCGACGCGCTCAGGCGCTTCGCCAGCACGGGCCGACTCGTGTCGAGCAACGTCAGCACATTCGCGCGATTCTTCACCACCGTCAGCGAGTCACGGTAGCCCATGCGAAAAGAGGGTACCGCGGCAGTGTCTTCGCTCAGCATCGCGAACGCGTGCAGCCACAGATCCACATGGGACGCCGTCTTGATCGGCCAGCGCGCCAGTGGGATCGCTGGCGGCTCACTGCGACGCGCGAGGACGGGCGCATCGGTACTCGACGGTACACCAATCAGACCGCGGCACGCCGCCGAGCTGGCGATGCACACGAGGGCAACGAACCGCAAGCGTACCCCGACACGACACAGATGGGACTTCGACCGGACCATGCAGGAAAGATCGCTACAAGCGGACGCTGCGGCATAGAGGCTGCACGCCGCGTCGTTCGCTCAGCTGGCCGCGCGAGTCACCCGGACCGGGAGATCTGGCAGGTCGGCACTGCGACCACAGGTGACGCAGAAGCGCCAGCTCGTGTCGAGTTCTGTGCTGCATGCTGGACACTGACGCTTTGTCTGGTCGACACCGCATCGCGGGCAGAACGTGATCATCCGCCCGTCCGGCAATCGACCACTGCAGAACCGGCATGTCGGCCCCTCTGCTTTCTTGATGCTGATCGACGGTGTCGGCAGCGCTGGTGTGCGTCGAGGTCGCACCGTGGCATCAGCCGTGGCGACGCGCTCGGTGCCAACGCGATCCACGGCCGCGCCAAGCAACAAGGTGGTCATGGCCCACGACCGAACCAGCGCCATGGTCGGAGACGGCGACGCGAGTGCTTGGCAACACGCCGCTTGAAGGTCCGCGTCCGTATGCACGTATTCGCGTTCACCGGCCACCAGCCGGAGCAGGGCATTCTCCCAGGCATCGGCTCCGCTGTTCGCCATTTCCCGACGCGCGTCGCGATAGGGGAGCAAGCGCTCCTCCAGATCCGACAACGTGAACCCCTGCGTGTGCAGCTGGGGATATTCCTGTCGGATCGTGCGGACCAGTCGAAATGCAAGCCGATCGAGATCGTCCATCGGACGCGCGTCTGGAATCACCGCTTTTCAGCAGCGCGCATGGCCGCGTCGACGTCGCCGCTGACCAAGTTGCGACTCTCGCCGCCGATCAGATCGAGCGTGCGCTCGGCGACGTTCTTGTCGTGAATGTGCGCGTCCTTCCAGCCGTAGCCGTAACCCATGGCAACGCCGAGCGAGAGGATGCAGAGAAACTTGAACATGCGTGTCCTGGGTTGTCGCAAGCGCCGTGAGGCTCGTCGACCTACCCCATTCGACGCGCAGTTGAAGCGTCTGGTAACGCTGCGGCGGCGACGAAGCGCTCTCGGTCCGGGAACGGAGCGATGGCCGGTGGCCGTGTACCCACCCGCACTGGTTGCGCTGACATCCAGGGCTCAAACGATGACGGCACCAGACCGTCGGTGTGGTCTTGCTGTGCTGCCGCACGCGTCGCGAGATGATTGGCGTACTCATTCTGCGGATGCCCGGCGTGCCCCTTGACCCATGCCCACATGCACTCGTGCGGAGCAATGGCCGCGACGGCCTCTTGCCAGAGCTCGAGATTCTCGACGGCGCCAACCTTTCGCTTCCAGCCGCGCGCGATCCATCCCCGCACCCACGACGACATGCCGTCGACGATGTAACGCGAATCCGTCGTGAAATGCACCGAGAGCCGATTGCCTTTGCGCGACAGGGCGAGCACCGTGTCCGTGACCGATCGCAGCGCCATACGATTGTTCGTCGTGTCGGGCTCCGACCCCCAAATGTCGAATCGCTGAACCGGACCGCCGTCCCGCCGAAATTCCACCAACGCCCCAAAGCCGCCCGGCGTCGCCCCACTCTTGCCGTTGCCGAGGCAGGATTCGTCGGCGAAGACCGAGACCATTGGGTAGTTCGCGCTCATCGTACGATCTCGATGTGGTCGATTTCATCCACGAACACTTCAAACTGATGGCCGGTCGACGGATGACGCGAGTGAATGATCTCGCGACCGTGGAGCACCTGCAGTCGTTCCGGCACGATCAGAAATTCCGAACCGGCGCGACGGAAGGCGATTCGTGTGCCCATCAGGATCGCGCGTTCGAGCGCGTCGTACTCCCGCACGGTGAGCATGCCTATCGTCCCCAGGACGCGCACACGTCGTCCAGCACATTGGTGGCGCGCTCGATATCGTCACACTCCACCCACTCTTCCGCCGAGTGGGCGCGACCGATGTCGCCCGGCCCAAAACAGAGCGCCGGGATTCCTGCCTCGTTGAAGAGCGCCGCGTCGGTCCAACATGGCAAACCGCTGATCGTGCCACTGAGCTGTCGATGCTGTGCTGCCGCTACGACGGCCATTGTCAGCGCATCATCCACCGGCAGGTCACTCGGCGGCTGGGCGCAGTTGAGGGATACCCGCGCGTTGAACGACAGGTCTCGATGGGCGAGGTCATCGCACAGTGACTGGATCTCGGCGAGCACCATCGCGGCAGTTTCACCCGGAATCGTCCGCCGTTCGATACGGAGCGTGCAGGAGTCGGCAAAGGTGGACCATCCGCTGCCGCCACTGATCATCGGCGCGTGCAGCGATGGCCGTTCGAGCAGCGGGTGCGTGCGTGTCACAAGGATCTCTCGCTCGAACGCATCCAGCGCAGCGAGCAGCAAGCCCGCATGGCGGATGGCATCAATGCCGACGTCGTAGCGACTGCCGTGCGCGGCTTTGCCGCGTAGATGAATTTCAATCCACGCGAAGCCCTTGTGTGCTGGACACACGGCGAGTCGCGTCGGTTCGGTGACAATGGCCGCCGCTGCGCGGAGTCCGCTGGCGAGCAGGGCGCGCGTACCGATCGATTCGAATTCTTCGTCGCACACGGCGGCGACGATCACCTCACTGGCCAGCGAACCGCGTGCAGCTGCGCGGGCCGCGGCAACGCACATCGCGGCAATACCACTCTTCATGTCGCTGGCGCCGCGCGCAAACAGGTTGCCGTCGCGCATCGTTGGTGAGAAGGGGTCATGCACCATGCCTTCAGTACCAACGACATCCAGATGGCCATTGAGCACCAGTGGCGATCGTCCGGTTGGTCCGATGCGCGCCACCACATTCGGCCGACCGGGACGTACCTCGTCGAGTGATACGGCAAATCCCCAGCCGCTGAGCACTTGCGCGAGAAAGCGCGCGCAGGCGAGCTCACCCGGTGCACCGGCCACCAGACTCGGATTCCGAGAGTCGATGGCGACGAGTGCTTCCGTCAGCTTGATGGGGTCGAGCGGAAAATGAGAGGACACTTTGGAGCTTACCGCGCGGGCGTCATCCGCGGCAGGCACGGCACGAACTCCAGCATGAACTACGCGTTGGACTCGTGCACGTGGACACCGCGATGCGCCACGCGCCACGGCAGAAGATCGGCGAACGGCGCGATGGCTCGTGCTACGCGGTCATTCGCATCGCCGTCCACGAACACGATCACGCAGCCGCCACCTGACGCGCCAAGGGTCTTCACGCCGCGTGCACCGGCATCGCGCGCGGCCTGTTCGATGGCGTCGATGCGCGGCGTCGTAATCAACGGATGCAAGGTGCGCTGCAGTGCCCAGTGTTCATCGACGAGCTGGGCGAGGTCGTCTACGCTTTCGCGCAGGAGCGCATCACGCATACGCATCGCCAGGTCACGCATGCGTTCCAGCGCATCGACAACGCGTGGTGTGTGATCGCGATAGGCGTCGATGACCGCGGCGATCGTGGTGCCGGATATGCGCGACTCCCCGCTGTAGGCGAGCAGGCATTGTTGTTCGAGCCGTTCACACAGCCCCTCAGATAGCGGAATGTGCTCAACGGTGGTGACCGCTCCAAACGACAGGCCGAGG
>JANMKU010000006.1:0-2107 GCA_031372205.1 Gemmatimonadaceae bacterium
CAACATCTACGCGGCCGAAGCACTCTGGGTCGCGCGCATTCGTCCGGACATTGCCGCGAATCGCATCGCACGGGTACGCATTGCGCGACTTCGCGACGCGATTCGACTCGTGCTGCAGCTGGCTCCAAGTACGCGATACTACGACCGCGCGGCCAGCGCGCCGGATGTCGACACCGATGAACCGTGGCGAGTGTACGGTCGGGAAGGGCAGCCGTGCACACGATGTGCGAGTTCCATTGCACGTATTGTACAAGCGGGGCGCAGCACCTTTTACTGCCGTCGCTGCCAGCGGTGACATCGGCGCTGTCGTAGCCGAGGACTAGTCGTTTGTGCGCACCCGGCGTCCGCGAGTTGCCGCTTCGTCGAACACGGCAAGCGTCGCGTCCGCCGTGGCCGACCAACTGAATTTCAACGATTGCGATGCGCCGGCCAGTGTCAATCGATCACGCAGTGCATCGTCGTGCAAAATGCGCGTCAGCTGCGCCGCCAGAGCGTCGGCGTCGTCCCAGGCAAAGAGCAGGGCCGCGTCGCCAACCACTTCCGGCAATGAACTCGCGTTCGCACACACTACGCGCCCTCCCGCCGCCATCGCTTCCAGCGCAGGCAAGCCAAACCCTTCATATCGCGAGGGGAACACCAGCGCCGTGGCGTCGCGATACAGTGTCGCGAGTTCGCCATCGTCCACAAAGCCAACGTGATGTAGCCATGGATAGCGCGTACGCTTGAGGCTGGGGCCGCACTGCACGAGCGGCACGGTCTCGCCGCGCGCGTGCAGGATCATCATCGCGCGATACAGCACGGCGAGATTCTTGCGCGCTTCCTGCGCGCCAACGGTGAGGAAGAACGGACCGTCGATGCCGAGTGTCGCCAGCGACGCTGACGACGCCCGCGCCGATGTGTCGCCGTGGTCAGTTGCCAGGAGTGTCACACGCAATCGTTCGGGATCAACGGGCAAAAGTCGACGTATTTCGCTGGCGGTAAATTCCGAGATTGCAATAATCAGTTCTGCTCGCCGCACCGTGCTCGCGTAGCGTTGTCGATACATGTGGCGCTTGAGCACCTTCCACCAGCGGTGATCGAGCTGCAGCATCGGCGCGACGTCCAGCACCGTTGGCACGAGTGGTGCTCGACGGGCCGGCACGGTGATCCAGTTCCACGGGTACCACACGACATCCGCGGTGGTCTCGGGCAGCGCATGCAGTGATTCGACGGCGCAGCATGCGGCAACGGCCGGCGAGATGTCCGTCAGGTGCGCGCGCACGAGGTCCGCCGATGTACCACGATCGGTGTACAGCGTCAGGCGAATGTCAGGCCGTTGCATCGGCATATGTAGCAGCAACCGTCGCACGTAACGCCCAATGCCGCGCCGCTCCTTGAGCAGCCGTCCCGCTTCAATGCCGATGTGCAAAGAACGCCCGTGGGGCATTAGTCCATCGCCTCAAGCAATGCACCCTTGAGGTATCCGGTTTCAGGAACGGTGAGCAGTTCCGGATGATCGAGGGCTTGTCCACTCACCGCGCGCACGGCAATGCGTCGTCCACTGTCAGCCGCGGCATCACGCAATGTGTCGAAAAACATTTCCCGCGAGACATGAAATGAGCAACTGGCGGAAAACAGCACACCGCCCGGCGCGAGCAATCGCATCGCTTGCAAGTTGATGTCCTTGTAGCCACGCAACGCACCGGCGAGCGCACTCTTGTTCTTGGCGAACGCTGGCGGATCTACCACAATCGTGTCAAAGCGGCGACCGACGCGATTCCACTCGCGCAAGACATCGAAGGCGTCCCCTTCCACGACGTCAATGTTCGAAAGCCCGTTGAGCGCCGCGTGTTCCGCGACGCGGGCGAGTGCGCTGGCGGACACGTCCACTGCGGTCACCGAGGTTGCGCGTTGCGCCATGTGCAGGGCGAACGATCCATGATACGCGAAGCAATCCAGTGCGTCGCCGCGACTTCGCGTGCCCACCAGCACGCGATTCTCGCGTTGATCCAGAAAGGCGCCGGTCTTCTGACCGTCCCACGGTGCGGCAAGGAAATGGACGCCATGTTCGTGGACATCGAGAGATCGCCCGACATCGCCGTACAGCAGTCGCACCTCGCGCACGAGC
>JANMKU010000121.1:0-2300 GCA_031372205.1 Gemmatimonadaceae bacterium
GGGGCACGATTGCCCAGCGCATTGCAGTACCGGGTGGGCCGTATTGGGAGCTGCGCGGCAACGGCGGTCTGCAGACGACACTTGGTGACATGGCGCGTTGGGATGCGGCGCTCAACGATCAGCGCATGATGACGGATTCCAGCCGGCGCAAGTTCATGACGGGATACGTGAACGAAGGACCAGCGGGCTTGTCGCAGTATGCGTACGGCTGGGCCGTGTCCAAGACGTCGCGCGGGACTCGACTCGTTGAGCACAACGGCGGCAACGGTGTGTACGTGGCTGAACTGCTGCGCTTTGTCGATGATCACGTGACCATCTTCGTGACGTCCACCGTGTCCGAACTTACGGCAACATCCGCGGTACGCGTGATATCCAAGATCGTGTTCGGTGAGCCGTACGAGCCGCCTCCACAGCGGGTCGCCGTGAGCGCACAGGCCCTCGTTGCGGCGCAAGGGACGTACACACTGCACGACGGCAGTCGCCTGGTGGTACGTGCACAAGGCGGACGATTGATGGCAGAGGCCGTTGGCCAGCAAGCATTTCAACTGATTGCCACAGGCGACACAGCATCACCCGCATCGTTCACGCAACTGAACACGCGCTCGCGCGCGATAGTGGAGGCCGTGATCAAGGGTGATGTCGGTCCGCTACGCGCGGCACTCGGCCCCGGCGGACCAGACTCCGCCGAAGTCGCCAGTCAGGAAGCCGAACTGCTGGCGGACAGAATACAGCGTTTTGGCGCGTTGCAATCCATCGACGTGCTCGGCACGACCCCTGGGCCAGAAGGTGGTATGCGCACCACGGTCCGCATCAACTTCGCCAAGGGCGGAGCGACCAACATGTACACGTGGGACCCACGCGGCGTGATCATGGATATTGGTGCGCGGCCATTCACGCCAACCGAACTCCTGCCTGGCGCCCATGGCGAGTTTCGCACGTTCGACGCGCGCGGTGGGGTTGGCGCGCGGCTCACATTCGCGAACGGTATTGCCACGGCCACGATGCCCAACGGCATCGTGCAATTTACTCGACAACGGCCGTAGTGCGTCGGTCTGAATTTCTTGGAGGAGACGAGTTGATACGCCTGCGTCCAGACCAATCTTACCGCTCGTGTTTCGCCGCCGCCGGCCGCCGCGTACTCGGAAAGTCGATGATGTGCTCCCACTCGCTCGCGTCGGATCGTGATACGACCGCAATGACCGGCTCCGTATCGCTCAGATTGCACACTTCGTGCGGCACGCCCGGCTCAATAAAAATGAAGTCGCCGGCCACGTTGTCCACCGTGTACTCAAGCTTGGGCCCGTATTCGTGTCGCACGGAACCCTGCAAAATGTAGAGCATGACTTCGAAATCGACGTGGATGTGCGCATACGCGACCGCACCGGGCGGAATCGTCGCCACGTTCATCGACAAATTTTTGGCATTGACGTTCTTCGCCGACAGTCCCGTCTTGTACTGAATGCCATTCCAGCCTCGCGTGATGCCACTGCCGCGGAGCACCGCGATGCCATCTGTCCCTTCGATTGCGGTCTGCAGGTCCGAATGCGGAGTCATTGTGGCGGCGCCACTGGTTTCTTCGCGGACTTGACGCGCGCCGCAGGCTTCGGCGTCGCTTTGGTGATACCGTCTCCTGTGAAATGCGACGGCGTCGACTTCGCAGCGACCTTGAGCTTTGGGTGTGTCGCGATGTGCCCGCTCAGCGAATCTGCAACCTGTGCGACCGCGACGGTTCTTGGCACGGCCGGCTGCGCCGCGACGGTGAGCTGCATCGCAACGATCCACGGCAACATGATCATTTGGATTTTCCAGCGGTTGAGGGGAGCCAGCGTGCCGTTCGGGCGATCGAGTCAGCGGCCACGCCCCATTGCCGCAGGGCACGGGGCGCGTCGGTGCAGCCATAGTCGTGTCGCACCGAGTGTGTGGTGCCACCGCGCACCGTGGCCAGCACGACGATCGGCGCGTCGGCGGCATACGCACCGCAGCCAGGCGAACCCTGCACGTATGCTGAGTCAAGCGTGGCAAAACCGCCGGCGCGCATGGACTCGAGCAAGGCACCCACGGACGTCGCGGCGATCGAGTCGCTGCTCTTCTTTTTGGTGCCGCCGAGCAGCGTGAACGTCACGCGGCCGTCAGCGCCTAAGGTCAGCCGATATGGAATGCATCCACCCCGACAACTTCCGCGCTCCAACACCATCATATCGCCGCTCGTGTCCTTCGTGCGTTCGCCCGCTTTGGTGTCAGACTTGGACGCCGCCAAGTCGACGGCCGGTGTTGCCGTCCTGGTTGTATCGAGCGCGGCG
>JANMKU010000138.1:0-11477 GCA_031372205.1 Gemmatimonadaceae bacterium
ATCGCTCTGGCCGGCGTTCGCGCAAAACGAATGGCCCCGTCAACCGTGATGCCGCGTGTTTTCAATGCCGACCGGAACGCACCGGCCGCAAAGGTGACTGGATCACCGACGACGAGTTGATACCGGACACCAGACGACCGGGCGCCGATGCTACCGGACACCATCACGCGCTCGTTGCCGAGTCGGCGCGCTGTGATCCGCGCACCAGTGCCAGCCACGGTGCGCACCGTGCTGGTCACAGTGAAACTGCTGGTCTCTGGCTCGAGCGTCACCACAGCCCCGGATTTCGAGGGCCGCACGCCAACGATCACGATGTTCTCATTCAACGAGAGTGCAGAGAACGGCGCAGCATAGCCTGAGCCGGCGTAACGCGTCAACCAACCTTCCGGAATGGTGCGCGACTCGAACGCAGAGGCATCGGCAATCAAATCGCCGGTGACGCGCGATATGCCAGCACCAGCGGTCAGTTCTGCGAGCGCGCGCATCGGAGCCTCCGGTCCGCCTCGCACAAACCTCGGCGACAAGGCAGGATCTCCGTCGCCACGCAAGATCAAATCGCCGCGCACCACCCCACCGGCGTCGAGCACACCGTCGCGCAGCACATCGGTGCTAAACCGGTGCGCTGGCCCAAGCCGATCAAGCGCGACGGCGGCAGTAAACAGTTTCATCGTCGACGCGGGAACCAGACGAACGTCCGGACCACGAGAGAACAGCGTGTCCCCGCGTGCGAGCGACACGACAATTGCACCCCAATCGCCGTTGGTCGTTCTGCTGTCGAGCAGTGTCGCGAGATCGAGCCCCAGGGCCGCCGATCCCCTCGGCGTCGTGTACCGCAGCACCGGCACGACGGGAGTTCGCACCGATCGCACGGGCCGTGAACGACGCGTTCTGGTGGACGGCCGGCGCGGCGCAGACACGCGTGTTGGCGTCTTCTTGGAGCGTTGCTGGATCACCGCAGCGGTATCGCCGTCCACGCGCGCGGCGGCGCCTGCTTGCGCCAGCGGCGACACGATACACACCGTCTGCCAGAGAACAAAGACGAAGGATCGGCGCAGCGCGGCGCGAAGAGTCATCGAGTCGAAAGGGTGGACGAGGTCCGAACGTGCCTACTACACTTTCAGGACGATGCCGCGTTTCCACGCAAACCACAGCAGCACGAACCAGAGCGCCACGAAACTGATAGCGTATGCTAGCGACGCATCGATTGTTGGCAACCAGCTCGCGTACAATGTCTTGTACACGAGACCTTGCACGGAGATGCGAGTGCCATCGCCGGCATCGACCGTGAGCAGCGATGACGTAATGCGCGCCATCAACCCTGAGCCAAGAAACGCGAGCATCGGATTCATGCCGTAGACAACAAACGGAAACGTCCAGCGCCGCACCTGCTCTACGTCAATGATCCACATGCAGGTCGCGAGGGCCACGGCACCCATCCCGGCCGTAAACAATACGTATGAGCTGCTCCAAATGCTCTTGTTGATCGGGAAACCCCAATTCCAGATCAACCCCAACATCATCGTCATCGCGCCAACGGCGAACAACGCAGCCAGTCGCTCCGAAAGTGCGCGGTCCGTTCGCGCAATCCAGCGGCCGGCAAACGTCCCCAACATCATCGTGCCGATAGCGGGGATCGTACTGAGCAACCCCTCCGGATCCCACGTCTTGCTCCCGCTCCACAGATGATTGACACCGAGCACGGTGCGATCAAGCCACGCGCTCAGCAGCTGCTCCGGCTTGTCGGCGACAAACCGGCCAGCCACACCCGTATCCGGCACCGGTACCAGTGTCATCAAGGCCCAGTAGCCGAACAGGAATATGAACAGGATGCCCAGTTGCTGCTTCCATGTCGTGCGCAATGTGAGGAGCGCGCCGCAGAGGTACGCCAGCGCTATGCGCTGCAACACACCAAGAAATCGCAGGTGCTCAGCGCGGTGTACCACGCGCTGCAAGAATGACGGCTCGGCAAGACCGTCGATCGGCGCCCACGTGAAGAACGGAAACGCAGACAATGTGAGACCGAACACAAAAATCAGTGCACCACGACGCAGAATCTGCCGAACGATCGCACCCTCGTCGTCGCCGCGCGCGCGGCGCGAACGCAGCGAGAGTTCCGTCGTGATGCCGACAATAAACAGAAAGAAAGGAAAGATCAGGTCAGTCGGCGTCCATCCGTTCCACGCCGCGTGCTCGAGCGGCGGATAGATCGCACTCCACGTGCCCGGGTTGTTGACGAGCAGCATGCCAGCCACCGTCATGCCGCGAAACACGTCAAGCGACAGCAATCGCTCGGCGCGTACGCTCATGGCTTCGCCTCAGGTGCCACCACCGTCCAACCGCTCGTGTCACACGCCACGAGAATCTGTCGGGTCGGTGAGACGGTCCCGTGTTGCACCCCACCGACATAATGCCCGCCCAAACTCACCGTCACTGAGTCGCCAGAGGGTGCTACGGTCTTTCCGTGATAGACCACCAACATCGACGCGTATGGCCCATCGCCCTCGAGCTTCGCGCGCATTTTGCGTTGGGCGACCGTGTCAGCGCTGTAGTAGAACGAAGGCCCCTTGTCCTGCAGAACTTTGAATCCGTCCTCCGGTACCCCGGAATCACTGCCGGCGGCGGAGAGAAAACGCTGCGGTGGGGGCGCAGCATTCCGGATAAAGTCTCGCACTGCCACCGCCACCGGGGATTCGCCGGGACCGCTGCACTTCGGCGCACCGGATGCGGCAGCCGCTTTCGCTACGGCCGCGGCATCACGTGTCTCGCTGCCACCACAGGCCACCAGCATCAGGAGCAAGCCGGAGAAGGTGCGTCGACCACGCGTCGTGCGGTGGTTGCTGCGCTGGATCATCGCGGGATGCGGAAAGGGAACGCGAACGGAGATGTGGCGTAGAGTGGATGGGGCCGTGGCGTTTGTCGAGGGGCCGGTGCCAACTGCGGTCTGGCGGATCTCGGCTCCGACGCGAATATACACAGGTGCAATGACCATTCGGCCTCCAGTGAGGCGGTTTCGCTTCGGGGTCGGGCTTCAGAACCGTTCCAATGGAACAGGGGAAACGTATGGCTGCGAACAACACGGTCGTTCGTGAGGGCGTGTCTGCCGGACTGATCGGGGCGAGTGCGATCGCCGTGTGGTTCGGTATTCTTGATGCGATCTCTGGACATTTTCTTGCCACGCCGGTAATGCTCGGCAAGTCACTTGGCTCGTTATTTCTCGGCGACGCTGAACCAAGTTTTGCCGGCGCATTCCTTGGCTACACGGTCATCCATCTCGTGCTGTTCGTCGGGATCGGCATTGCCTTCTCGTGGGTAGTCAACGCAGCGGAGAAGGTGCCGTCCGCGCTCATCGGATTCATGGGGCTCGTCGTCGTCTTCGAAGTCGGCTGGATTGGCTGGACCTCGGTGTTGTCGCAGGGCTACGGCTCCCTGTCGTGGCTGCAGGTGTTCATCGCCAATCTGATTGGCGCCGCAGCCATGGGGCTGTACATGTGGCGTCAGCATCCGGCGCTACCTGGTCGGGTTGAGGCCGTGCTGGCGGGCGCGAACGAGTAGGCCAGCGGTATACGGACGGTCGCGCGCGATTGTGCGCGACCTGTGTCCGTTCTGACGGCTCCGCTACTCGGCGAGCATCATCGACAAGCGGTCAAGCGATGACTTCCACAGCTGGCGCGCTCGCCCCGCCGCGGCTGCATCCACCAGCTTGGTTTGCTCAACTGACACGGTACAGCGGGCATTGCCCTGCCGTACGATGGCGACGCCAACGAGCGATCCGTCGGCGAATGCCAGCCGCAACATACGCGGCGCAATGGCGCTCATGACCGCGAATCCGCGCTCATGACACCACGCACGGCGCAGCGGGTCGTTAAAGGCCCGAAACGCGTCTGACATCGTTCCCGACAACGTTCGGGTCACCGTCGTGTCAAAGCCATAGGGATTGGGTGCGAACACGTCAATTGGGTGAGACGGCTCTTGCGCCACGCGACGCTTCGGCCGGTCGGCCTCCTGCCATGCGGCTGGCTTTTGACCACCACGCTCCGCAGCCACGCGCGCGGCCTTTCCAAATTTCTGCTCGGCCGCCTTTGCGGATTTCGGGCGCGCCTTCAGGTCGACGCGTTTCGATTTGGTCTTGCGGACAATGCCCGCCGACTTTCCACTCGGTTTTGGCGATGACGTCTTCTTTGGCGGCACAGTGCAGTCCGGTGAAATGATGGTGCAGCGCACGACGATCTGCGCGTGGACAGTTACGGAGTGGTTGTCCGCACCCAGCCGACTTGCGCCCCCGCCTGGTCGTCCTCACCCCGGCCCACCCACTTGAAGAACACCACGCTCATCACGCCGTAGAAAAACAAGCCGCCGGGAATCCACATGATGAGCCCACCGTACTGCTGGTCCATCATCGGCGCGACACCCCACAGTCGCGGCGCGGTGGCGTACGCCGGGTAGAGCAACGTGGTCGCCATGGCGATGTAGATGGAAATCACCGACATCGGGATCACCATGAAGAAGCAGTACAGCATTTGCATCGGATACGATGCCCTCGGCAGTTCCGGCAGCGGCGATGTGATTGGCCACCACATCAGCACCGACGCAGCGATGAACAGCAGATGCTGCACGATGTGCACGGACTGATGCGCCAGCGCATAGTTGTACATCGGCGGCAGGTGCCAGAACGCGAGCACGATGTTGAACGCGGCGAAACACGCACCAACGGTCGTCAACCGTTGCGCAACCCGAAACACACGCGCATTGCGGAGGAGCGGCCGCAGCATCCACCCTGGGGTGCCGAGAATGAGCAGGGGTGGCACGACCAGCGTCAGCACCAAATGCTGCACCATGTGCGCGCTGAACAAGTACGAGTCGCTCAGATCGTGCAGCGGACCGTTCAGGGTGAAGAACAGCACCACCAGCGCAACAACAAAACTGGCACGCTGCGCCGAGGATGGGCCCTGGCGCGCGGCGGCGGCGTCCAGCTGGGCCGCATTGGCTCGAGCGTTGTCACCGAGCGTAACGGGGTATCGATCGGACGGAGACGGCCCTCGGCGCGCACGAAAAGCGTATGCGGCGCCGAGGGCCAGAATCCCGATTGCGGTACTCGGATGGACGGTGAAAGTCGTCCATCCGATTTGCGCCGACGGGTGCAACAGGAGCATAACAGTGCCGGTGAAGTTCCTCTGGCGCGCCGTGCGTTACGACGGAGTCCGCGATAGCCTCGCGCGCCCCGTCGACAGACCTAGCTCAACAGGCCGAGTCGCAGACTCAGTTTCGAAAACAGGAATAGCAGGCCGATCAGCGTGAGGACGGCCAGCATCAGCGGGCCCGTGAACAACACGCGGAACAGCTTGTGATCGTACTTGAGATGCATATAGAACATGACCACGACCGCGAACTTGATCGCCGACATAATCAACATGCTCGGCACATACACCCACGACGATGACCACGCCGGGATGTAGTACGCCGACACTTCAATGGCCGTAATGATGACCAGAAAGGTCGCGACCTTCCAATACACCGACCAATCGGGATGATGTTCGTCGTGCGCGTGACCGCTGACCGTCGCGTCGTTTGCCATCGGCGTACTCTACTGGATGAGGTAGATGAGCGTGAAGATCGCGATCCAGACAATGTCGACGAAGTGCCAATACAGCGCGCAAATATCGACGATCGTCGCATCTTGCGGTCCCAACCCGCGCTTGTAGTCGACCGCCAGCAGCGTGAACAACCATAGCACGCCGGCGGTAACGTGCGCGCCGTGGAATCCGGTCAACGTGAAGAAGCTGGAGCCGAACAGGTTGGTGCGAATGCTCAGCCCTTCATGAATGAACGACGTGAACTCATACGCCTGGCAACCGAGGAATCCAATACCGAGGAGGCAGGTCGTCCAGAGCCACAGCTTGGAGGAGCCGAGGATTCGTTCGCTCAACGTGTGCTTGGGTTTGTTCTTGTTCTGCACCGCCGCGAGCGCGAGCACCATGGCCAGCGACGACATGAGCAGCACGAACGTCGAGATCGACGTCACGGGGATGTTCAGAATCGGCTTGAACACTTCCCCCGTGGCCGGATTGGTCCACGCCTCGTGCGGATACGGTCCGGCGGGACTTTTCCCCTTGTAGATCAGGTACGTGGAGATGAGTGACGCAAAGAGCATGCATTCGGACCCGATGAAGGCCCAAATCGCCACTTTGCGGTGGTCCAGTCCAAGTGTGGTGTAGTGTCCGCCGCCGCCATGCGCATGACCGTCGCCGTGCGAAGCGGGTACCGGGGCAGTTGTTGCGGTCATCTTAGTGATGGTCCTCGAGCGGCGTGAACAGCCACTTGTACAGCGCGCCGATCCAGATCGTCGCACCAGTCAGATTGATCGCGATCGCGAGCTTCGCGTTGGCTTCCATGAACAGCAGCCCTCCCAGCATCACGACGATGCCCGCCGCGCACACCAGTGGCCAGATGGACGGATTCGGCATCACGATCCCCAGCTGTTGCGACGTCGGAATGACGTTGTTCTTCTCCTCTTCCCACGTCGTTTCGTGCACCAGCTTGTCGCCACCCTTCACGTCCCACAACGGATACCGTGACTTCACCTGCGGGATCTCAGCGAAGTTGTAGTCTGGTGGCGGAGACGGGATGGACCATTCCAGCGTGGCGCCGCCCCATGGGTTGCTTGATGCGCGTGCACCAGAGCGCCAACTCGTGATGAAGTTGACCAGGCCAAAGAGCACACCGACGGCCTGCAACGCGTAGCCGATGGTGGACAGCATGTTGAACAACTCCAGCCCCTGTCCGGCATCGTACTGATAGATACGGCGCGGCATACCGAGCAATCCGCTGAAATGCATCGGGAAGAACGTCAAGTTCATCCCCATGAAAAAGATCCAGAAGTGCCAGTTGCCCAGCGCCTCGCTCATCATGCGGCCGGTGAACTTCGGGAAGTAGTAGTACAATCCGGCGAACAACCCAAACATCGAGCCACCCACCAGCACATAGTGGAAGTGCGCGACGACAAAGTACGTGTCCGTCTGCTGCAGGTCCGCCGGCGGCGAGGAATGCATGACCCCCGAGATGCCGCCCACGACGAACATGCCAACCAGCGCCACCGCGAACTTCATGGCCACGGTGAAGCGAATCTGTCCGCCCCACATGGTCGCAATCCAGTTGAAGATTTTGACGCCGGTCGGGATGGCGATCAACATCGTGGTCAGCGAGAACACCGCATCCGCAATGGCGCCCATGCCCACCGAGAACATGTGGTGCGCCCACACGCCGAATCCGAGAAAACCAATCAGGATGCCCGAGTACACCATGACCGGGTAGCCGAACAGCGGCTTTCGCGAAAACGTCGGCAACACTTCGGACACCAGACCGAAGGCGGGCAAAATGAGGATGTACACCTCGGGGTGCCCGAACACCCAGAAGAGATGCTGCCACAGAAGCGGATCGGCGCCCTTCGCCACCGTGTAGAAATTCGTGCCGAAGAAACGATCAAACTGCAGGAATACCAGCGCGATCGTGATCACCGGGAACGCCAGCGCCACGAGGAACTGCACCACGAACGACATCCAGGTAAACACCGGCATGCGCATGAGCGACATGCCGGGCGCCCGCATGTTGATGATCGTCGTGATGAAGTTGAACGCCGCCGCCAGCGATGAGATGCCGAGGATCTGCAGTCCCAGCACCCAGAAATCCATGTTATGCTCAGGTGAATACGCCTTCGTGCTCAGCGGCGCATACCCGAACCAACCCCCGTCCGGGGCCATCTGGAAGAAAATCGGAAACGTGATGAACAGCGCCCCGAGAAGAAACACCCAGTAGCTGAAGGCATTCAGTCGAGGGAACGCCACGTCACGTGCACCGATCTGCAGCGGGATGAGCAAGTTGAAAAACGCGGCCGACAGCGGCATGACGGCGAGAAAGATCATCGTCGTCCCATGCATCGTGAACAGCTGATTGTACATCTCGGCCGACAGCACCTGACCGTTCGGTACCGTCAGCTGGGCACGCAGCAAGCCGGCTTCAATGCCGCCGAACAGAAAAAAGAACAGCGAAGAGACGAGATAGAGCACGCCAATCCGCTTGTGGTCCACCGTCGTCAACCAGCTCCAGATCCCGTACGGCGAGGGAGCGGTCTTGGTCTGCGTGTACGGCGGTGATGCTACGATGGTTGCCATCGCGATGAGTTCCTTTGGGGTCCGGGCGGTTACTTGAGAGCCTGCAGGTACGCCACGATGTCCGCGATATTCGCGTCCGTGAGCGCACCGACGTTCATCACCATCTTCGTTCGCCGATCAGTCTCGCCCTTGCCCTGCGCCGGCATAATGCTTCCCGGCTTCATCACGCCCGCGTTCTTGATCCAGTATGCGAGGTGTTTTGCATCATTGGGATAGAGACCACTCGCGATCGTCCAACGAGTAGCGATGTGAGTCAGGTTGGGTCCAATGATGCCTTGACTCATCGGATTGCCCGTGACCACGTGACAGCCGATGCACGCGCTCTTGGAATACAACTGACGTCCCCGCTCAGCATCGCCTGCCGCCAATAGACTCTCGTCAAACTTGATGCCAACGGGAATCGGTGCGTTGGGAATGGTGTGAGGGAACTCTTTCTCCATCTTGTCTCGGGGGAACGCCCATACCTCGGGCTCTGGCGCGACCGCAGCGGCAGGGACCGACTGTACGTTGGACGCGGGGACCACCGGCGTGCGCCCCTTGGCGACCGGCGCCGGCGCTACAGCGGCGGGGGTGACGGCCACGGGGAACATCCCCGGGCGTTTCTGATGGGCCACCCACTTCGCGAACTCGTCCGGCGTCACCGTGTACGTACGGAACCGCATGTTCGCATGAGACGATCCACAGAACTCCGCACAAAAACCGTTCCACGCCGAGGACGGCAAGTCCTTGTTCGGAGTGAACCACAAGTAGTTCGTGCGGTTCGACACCAGATCGCGTTTGCCGCCCATCTGCGGAATCCAGAAGGAGTGCAACACGTCGTACGTTTTCAACTGAAAGTTCACCGTCCGGCCATTCGGCAAGTACAGCTCGTTGGCCGTCACCACGCCATACTGTGGATAGCGAAACTCCCACCACCACTGATGGCCGATGACCTCAACCTGCATGGCCTCAGGAATGGCCTTGGCCTGCGTTTTGAAAATCGTCCGCACGGTGGGAATCGCGACGAAAACCAGAATCACCGCCGGTATGGCGGTCCAGGCGATTTCCAGGGCCGTGTTTCCATGCACCTGCTTCGGAGTTCCCGCGCCGGGTTTCCGCCGAAACTTGATGATGGTGTAAACGAGGCCAACCTCGACCAGCACGAACACGGCGGTGCCGAGGAACAGCAACGTGTCCCAGAGTTTATCGATGTCGGCGTTGTAGTCCGAGTTCGGATTAAACGTCGAGTTCGGGTACTGCTGATTACAGGCCGCGAGCCCAAGCGCCAGTGCGCCCAGCAGCACGACGGAAGCCATCCGCCTTGGGCGGAACGTGCCTACCATGCTGATTCCTTGAAAGTGGACTGCTTCCCCGCTCGCGCGCTCGCGCAGACGGTTGGAAAGCATTCGATGGGAGAGCATCGGGAATGCTAAGTGGAAGATTCGGTTGCTGGCAAGGAAACTTCACGGGTTTCGTTCGATAAATTGCAGCAACCACATTTGAGCTAACCGTCAAAACACGTTTTGCCGATTGGAGCGTGAAGTGCAGCGCGCCAATGGTGGAATTGCGGAGTGGTCGTCGGATCGTCTGAATCAAGCACGATCGACGCGTCCTCGAACGTACTCGGTGACGTTCTCGCCACATCCGGGCTCTGATGCTCCTCCGTACTATCCGCTCGAGGCTGATCGCCGGTTTCGGGACCTCCGTCGGCCTGCTGCTCATTGGCGGTCTACTCGGGTGGTTCGGCCTCGCGCGCAGTAACGAAAACGCCGGCGCCACAGTACGCGCACTGGCAGATCGATCCGCCGTCACGGAACGCGCCACGACCGCGGTGCTCCGTGAGTTGGTGGCCGGATTGCGCTACCTCAATACGCGCACACCATCCGACCAGTCCCAGTATCGCAGCCTCGTCGATCAGGCGGACCAACTGCGACAGGACGCCTTGCGGCAGTTAGGATTGCGTCCTGGTGAACGACGCAGCCTCGAAATCCTCGGCCAACTGAAAGCGGTACTTGAGGACCGGATCGCCGTCGCGCACACCCTGCAGGTTGCCGGCCGAGAGCGGGAGGCGCAGCGTGTGCTCGAGCTGACGAACCGGGACATACAAGCCATCGACGTGGAGCTGCAAGCGCTCCGGCGTGAAGCGCGGAGCGGTGCGGACGCCTCGGTGGACGGCATGCGCGACGGTCTGCAGAGAGCCGAGGTGTGGCTTGCAATCCTCATCGCCCTCGCCTTCGGCTTGGCAGCGTTTTTCGGTCTCAGTACCTCGCGAGCCGTGACCGAGCCGCTGGCCCAACTGCGTGAGGAAATGGCCGCCATTGGTGCGGGAGATCTGCGACTTCCAGCGAGTGGAATCTCGCGACCGCGCATCGCGCAAGAGTATGCGGAGCTCATCGCCGCAACGCATCAGGCGAGAGAACGCCTGCGGCTACTGCTCAGTCGCGTGCAGAGTGAGGCCGATCAAGTCACACTGGCCGCGAGCGAGTTGAGCGCCTCCGCGTCATCAGCCGCTGCCTCGTCGCAGCATGTCACATCGGCCGTGATGGATATGTCGCACGGTGCCACGGTGCAGTTCACCGCACTCAACGCGGCGAGCGAGACGGTTATGCAGCTGGCCGAGGCCGGCGCGACAATCGGTGAGGCCGCGGAGGAAACGGAACGTGTTGGCCGCGAAATTCGCGGCACCACCAACAGCACGCGGGACCAGGTGCAGATCGCGATTGACACGTTGCTTGGCGCGCACGAAGTGGTGCTTGATTCCAGGCAGGAGATGACCGCGCTCCGCGATGCCACCGCCGTGATTGATGACTTTGTGAGTGTCATCTCCGAAATCGCCACGCAAACGAACTTGCTGGCGCTCAATGCCGCGATCGAGGCCGCACGGGCCGGCGGCGCAGGCCGCGGATTCGCTGTCGTCGCCCAAGAGGTTCGCACCCTCGCTGAACAGAGCGCCAACGCCGCGCACGAAGTGACGGAGAATGTGAAGCGCATTCGATCGCGTATTGCCAGTGCATCCAGTTCGGTTGAATCTGGTGCGACGCGACTCAAGGATGTGGAACTCGTCGCCGCGGGCGTCGCCTCCGCCCTGTCGCGTATCGAAGATGCCGTGGGTCAGGTGGAAGGCGCGGCGACACGGGTGTCGAGCGCCGTTGCCGCCAATCGCACGTCACTCGGCGCCGTGCAACGGTCCTTAAGCAGTGCACGCGATACCTCGGAGGGTCACGCCGCCGCCGCTGAAGAAGTGGCTGCGAGCACCGAGCAGACATCGGCGTCGGCGCAGGAAGTGTCGGCCACAGCGGAGCTGCTGCAGACGGCATCACTGCGCGTACGCGG
>JANMKU010000059.1:0-1632 GCA_031372205.1 Gemmatimonadaceae bacterium
GTTGGGCCGGGCTGCGGGTGGGAATGCACGACGCGGGCCGACGTTGCCATCGGCCCGCGGTGCTCAGCGATGATTCACACTCACACTACAAATTCGCACCGTGGCACTTCTTGAATTTCTTACCAGAGCCGCACGGGCACGCATTGTTACGCGGCGTACTCTCCCAGCCCGCGGCGAGCGTACCACCACCCGCCTGAAGTGATCGTGTGCTGCCGGCGCCGACCACGGCAGGCATGCTGCGCGCGATCGGTCGCGTCGGTTCGCGGTCGGACGACGGCGGCGCGCCTTCGTCGCCCGACGACTCCGCGAGGTCAGTCGGTTCATCCTCGAACGGGATGTCCTCCAGAATCCCCATCGCGTTAAACCGTTTGGTCGGACGACCGTCCACTCCGCGCCCATTCTGCTCTTTGGGCGCGAACTGCATCGGATCTGGCTCTTGGGCTTGCTCGAAGACCAACTGCGCCTTGAGGAATCGCTCCGTGAAGGTGTTCGCGAGATCGTGCATCAGATCCACAAACATGCCGTACGCGTCTTGCTTGTACTCCACCAACGGGTCTTTCTGTCCCCAGGAGCGATAGTGAATGGACGCCCGCAACTGATCGAGATCATAAAGATGATCCTTCCACTTTTCGTCCAACGCATTGAGCATGACCAACGCCAGCAGGCGCGCCGCAAATCCGTCGCCGGTCTCGTCGGTGACCGCGTTCAGACTCTCTTGTTTCGCCGCGAATGCCGCGCGACCCGCGGCAACGGCAGCACCCTGGGCCTCTTCGAGTGTCGTCGGTTTGATCTCCGCCGCGAACTCCGGCACGAGCAGCATATAGTGCATCAGCAGATCCTGCTGCACGTACTCGAAGTCCCACTCCTCCGGCCGATCAAACGTGGCCAGCGCTTGCTCGACGCGCCGTTGTACGCCGCGATCAATCATCTTGAGCGCTTCAGCGCGCAGTTCTTCGCCTCCTTCCAGCGCGAATGAACGCAAGGAGTAAATCACCTCCCGTTGCTGATTCATCACGTCGTCGTACTCAAGCAGCCGCTTGCGTGACTGGAAGTTCTGCAATTCCACGCGCTTCTGCGCTTGCTCAATCGACCGCGTGATGAGCACGTGGGTCAGCACTTCGCCGTCCTGCGCCCCCATGCGGTCCATGAGCTTGGCAATACGGTCAGAACCGAACAGGCGCATCAGATCGTCTTCGAGCGACAAAAAGAACTGCGAGGCTCCAGGGTCACCCTGCCGACCAGCCCGTCCGCGCAGCTGACGATCAATGCGGCGCGACTCATGTCGTTCCGACCCGATGATGTGGAGGCCACCGGTCTCCTGCACATCGACCTCCTTGCCATCGGCATCCATCACCTTGGATGGCTTAAACTCCGTGACACCGCCACCGAGCTTGATGTCGGTTCCCCGGCCCGCCATGTTCGTCGCGATGGTGATGCCACCCGACTGACCGGCTCCGGCGACGATTTCCGCCTCACGTTGATGATACTTGGCATTCAGCACGTTGTGCTTGAGCCCAGCGCGTGTGAACAGTCGCGCGAGCGTCTCGGACGCTTCCACGCTCGCCGTGCCGACCAGCACCGGCTGCTGTCGCGCGTGGGCGGTCATGATTTCCTTCACCACCGCGTTGAATT
>JANMKU010000067.1:0-5746 GCA_031372205.1 Gemmatimonadaceae bacterium
AAAGTGCGACAGAATTTAGAGAACTCACATCAAAGATCAGATCTCGCCAAGTGGCGAGTTCAGAAACGGTGAATTGCGCGGCTTCGGCGACGAAACTCGCAGGCATGCCATTCCGCGAGGTCGCAAGCGTTCCGTCGACAAAGGCGCGTTGTATCGCGTTGCGCGCGAGATCCGCGTCCCCACTCGACTTTATCCATGTGTGAACGCGACTAGCCTCGTCCACATAGAAGCCGCCGAAGCCAGGAGCTTTCGCCTCGATATCAAACAGCAGCTTCTCCTCCGGTCGAATGCGACTCACCTTCACTGCCACAGCCTCTTGCCTGGTCCCCGTTTCTGCCACCATCGTGGGCGCTTGGTCGCGACACGCTGCCAAGAACACCACCAGCGCGAAGGGACCGGCAATCGTCGCGCGGAACTTGTTCATCGTTGCCTTCAGCATAAGGGTTGCCAACTCGAAGGCCCAAGTGGCGATCGACGTCAACAATGAGTGCCGCCCCGCTGCGCGCGCCGTGACGCGGCTTACGCTGATCACTTGGAGGTTCGAGATGTTGGTCACAAACTTCGCTGTGGCGTTGACCACGCGGACTAGCTACACATGTGACAACCGATCGGAGGTGCCTCCATGAGAAAATCCCGTTTGCTGTTCCTAGTCGTCGCACTCAGCGGAATCGCGAGACAGCTCACCGCGCAGGTGTCGGATCGCTTGATCTTCGAGACGTCCGTAGGTCGGACGTCAAGTGTCGGCGGACAGTACGTGGAGAGGCGAATGCAGGCCATCCACTTTGGTGTTGGGCACCGCATCAAGGGGATGAACCACGCGGCGGTGCTAGCGGGTGCAACGGCAGGAGTGACCGCGCGGTTCAATGGTACTAACCCCACATGCACACCTGGACCAGATCTTCGTTGCCTTCCGCTGATGCCGTCGACAACCAGTGCGAGCCTAATTCTCATCGCGTCGGTAGGGGGCAATCACGGTTCGGTGTCGGTGGCCTCCGGGCCGGGCCTATCCCGAGTCATCCCTGACGTGCAAAGCCCGGGCCGCTCTACAAACGCACTTCACCTGCAAGGTGCCGCGCAAGCCACACTACGCGTGTCGAAGCACTCGTCCCTGTTGATGTCGCAACAATGGATAGTGTTGCCTGACGTGTTGGGATCCAGGATAACCATTGCAAGTACGAACATCGGACTACGGCTTCGGTAACTTGGCAATCTACTCTCAGCCTCGACGACGCGGTGCGGCATAACATCGCGTTGCTGCAGTCAGGGCATCAAGGAAGCTCCCTGTTCGCTGCGCTCACTGGTCGCAATTTATGGAAACGCCCTGCAGCAGAACGCGGGCGTTGAGGTTGTAGAAAAACCTCAACGCGCTTCGCGTGAAGGCGCGGCGTCGCGCAAAAATCTGCGCGGGCATTCAATCAGACATTGATGGATCAGATTGTTGATGTATTCCCGCGCCGGATCCGTCATTCGGTCGTGCGCGCCCGTCGACGTGGTGTGAACTTACGCCGCATACCCCGCGTGTGTGAGCTTTTCGATGTTGTGCACCAGGCAAAACAACAGCCACTGGCCGTTCACTTTCGTGCCGGCGCGCAGCGTGAAGCGGTCGAGCCGCTTGTTGGACCGGATGTTGCCGAACACCGGCTCCACCGTGCCAAAGCGTTGCCCATACAGTTCGCGCCCCTCTGGCACATCGAGGCGCTGCTGCATCCGCATCGTGTGCGTCGCCGCCGCGGCGGGATCGCGACCGCGAAGAAAGGCGACGTTGCGCACGGCGGTCGTCTCCGGCGTACGCAGACACTGCGCGCGAAGCGCGCAGGGACACAGTCCTGTGGTGCGCCTTGAAAGTGCGCGCCCACATACCCCTTCGTAATGTTGTTGCCACCTTTTCGATTGAGTGACTTGCCCGCCGGACACACACACGTGCGGGCCTCCGCGTCATACGTGAAGTCGGTTGGCGTAAACACCGGGAACGACTGTTTGGTGTTGCCCGACTTGTCGTGCAACGGATCCGGCGCCGTCGTGTGGTGCGCGCGGTCCGCAAACCGTTCGTCGCGCGTGCGCATGTCGGGATCCGCAATGAGTGCCTTGATTTCGAGCGCGGCGAGCGCCGCCAGATTGGCTTCGCTGGGATAGCCCGCATCCGCCGTCAGCACCGTCTCGTTCGTGCGGAGGGCCGCGAGCGCCGTGACCACGGGCATGAGCAGTTCTTGTTCAGACCCGGTGCCATGGGCTTGCGCCTCAACAATGATCTGATGTTTGGCATCGACGGCCGCCACGCCGGTGTAGCCTTGCACCACGCCTTTGTCCGTCGCCATCTTCGCACTCTCGTTATCCGTGCGATTGCTCTTGCGCAGGCCGCCGGTCGGGCCGTACCGATCGGTCGGATGCGTGGCGAGCCACTCGCGCACCTGCAGCGCGTCGCGGGTCAGGCGCGCGATTCGCGCCGCCGTCTTGGCCGCGACATCAGGCTCCGTGTCGAGCGCGTCGGTCGCCCGGTGGCGGTCGAGCATTGTCTTGGCCGCGGCTTCCAACTTCTCTGCTCGCTTCGCGAACTCGGCGCGCGTCCCGCTCCGGTGCTTGGACGCATTGCTCGGCAATTTCACGCCATCGATCGCAAACATCTCTCGCCCGATCAAGCCCTGCGTGTCACACACCGCGAGCACCGCCGCAAACACGCGCGCGATGTCGTCGCGCAGCGTGCTGATAAAATGCGCGATCGTCGTGAAGTGCGGCGCGGCCGTGCCGCAGAGCGCCATGAACGTGACGTGCTCCTGACACACCCGCTCGATCGCGCGACTGCGCACGATGCCCTGAGAATACGCGAACAGCACCACCTTGAGCAGCACGGCCGGCGGGTACGCGGGGGCACCCGTCGCGTCATTGCGAAACCGCGCGTCGAAGTGCGCCAGGTCGACTTCGTGATCGAGCAAGTGATTGAGCGCGTGCTCGAACGTCCCGGGCAGTAACTGCCGCGCGAGGTCGATGCTCAGGAACTGGGGATTCGTATCGATCGACTTGTAGCGGGCCATGGCAGGATCTCGACAGCGTGTGACCGACTCTACACATTCGCTGCATCCAACACCCGCCATCGTACATCGAGTTCCGTTTCCACAGTGTGCTGTGCCGCGACTTATCCTACAGCCAGGTTATCGCGGGCTGGGTGTGTCTCGCGCTGGCAGCCTCGCGCGCGAGGCAAGTAGCTGTTGGCAGTAGCGTTTAGGCAGCCGTGCGCCTCACCACCGCAAACACGGCCGCCGCCACAATGACGAGCGCGAGGATGATGAGCGCCCTGCGGCGACGCAACCCTCGGAACGCCTCCCACGACGGTTCATCAAGCCAGTAGTCCCCGTTGGGCGCCGTGCGAATGATCGCGTCGCGTTCCATGCGGCTCCACGCGATCGACGGGTCGAGACGAAGCGTTGCGCGCGGCTGCGCGGACTGTGCGCTCACCGCATGCGCGAGACGGAACTGCGTCGCAACGTCACGTTCCTTGCGGGCGATTATTGCCGTGGCGACCGTTGCTCCCATGCGACTCTCTCCTGTTAAATGGATGCGGTGATCGTACGTCGTGGTGTTGTATGGCATTGCAACAGACCATACTACGTGTCGGTGACGACCACAGCGAGCGTGAACCCGTCGTAGCCCTTGCTGCCAACGGTCTGCAGGGTGGTGGCATCGACCCGCGCGTCGACCGACAGGGCCGCATTGAAGCGACGAACCCCGAGCACACTGGGATCTGTACTGTTCGCGTCAACAATGCGACCGTCGCGAATGACGTTGTCGACCACAATCACACTTCCGCGGTGCGCCAGCCGTACCGACCAGTCGAAGTACTCGGGGATGTTGGGCTTGTCGGCGTCAATGAAGATAAAGTCGAAGGGGCCGAGCCCTTTGCCGGCTAACTGCGGCAGCGTGTCGAGGGCAGCGCCGACGCGGACCTCGACGCAGTGCGACAATCCGGCGCTCGCGATATTGTCGCGGGCCACCGCCGCGTGATGTGCGCTGGATTCCAGCGTGATGAGGGTGCCATCGGTCGCGAGTGCGCGCGCCAGCCAAATCGTGCTATACCCGCCAAGGGTTCCGATCTCCAGAATGCGGCGAGCCCCGGTCATGCGCGCGAGCAATTGCAGCAGCTTGCCCTGATTCGGGGCGACGGCAATTGCTGGCAGTCGGGCGTCGTGGCTCGTTTGCAGCGCGTGTGACAGGGCTGCGTCTGGCATCACCACCAGGTCGGTGATGTACTGGTCGACTGCGCTCCAATGCATTTGGCTCACGACTTGCTCCTGGTCGCCCAGATCGTTGTGGTTTCCGCACCGCAGGAACATGACCCCCGCTCCGTCACCAGACGGCGGACGATGGCCTGATTCATGCAGATGTCGGTCGATGAGAGGGACAGGTTGAGGTCGCTGCGGTGCAAGGTCCGCTCGCCGCCGCGAATCGTCAACGGTATGTGCGCTCCCCGACGTAGTACATTTAGCACACCGTGATTCTGCTTGCGGCCTCCCCGTCCGAGCACGCAGCTTTCACGTTCCACCTTTTGTGCGACCCCCTTCCGTATCGAGGACGCGCATGCGTTCACTTGTGGCGTTGACTCTGCTCTCTGGGCTCGTATTGGTCCGTCCCGAGGGTTCCTCCGCTTCGCGTCCACCAGCCTCGGCCTCGCGTCCATCGGTTCGACGACCGTTGCATCGCCCGTCATCGATCGAGCTGAACGGTGTGGTGAAGCAGTACTGCCAAAAGTGTCATAACGCGTCGACGCGTCGCGGCAATTTGTCGCTGGCAGCGTTTGACGTTGGTATGGCGCCGGAGCAGCCGGATGTCGCCGAGAAGATCGTGGCCAAACTGCGGTCGGGTATGATGCCGCCAGCGGGGTCGGCGCGCCCGTCGGCTGACACTGTGGCAGCGCTGTTCCTGGCCCTCGAACATCAGCTCGACTCGTCCGCGTTGGCGCATCCAAATCCGGGCGGCCGCACGTTCCAGCGGCTCAACCGCGCCGAGTATCGGACGTCGGTGAAAGAAGTCCTGGGCCTTGATGTGGATGCCGGTGTGTATCTGCCGCCCGACACCAAGAGTGACAACTTCGACAACATCGCCGACGTGCAGGCGCTGTCGCCCACACTGCTCGACGGATATCTGCGCGCCGCGAGCGACCTTAGCTGGCTCGCCCTTGGCAACCCGAACGCGTCGCCAGCGGCGCATACGTACACGGTGCCCAAAATGGCATCGCAGGTCGAACACGTGGACGGCGCACCGTTCGGTACCCGCGGTGGTATTTCGGTCATGCACACGTTTCCGGCGGACGGAGACTATCGCTTCGACGTGAACTTCTTTCATGAGACCACCGGTGCCTTCGCCGGTGGTTTGGCCCGTGGCGAACGTATTGAGATCTCAGTGGACGGTGTGCGCGCGTCGCTGCTCGACATCGACCGATTCATGACCGCGTCGGATCCGAACGGCGTTGCTCAGGCTGCCGAGGCGGTGCACATCACCGCGGGTCTGCACCGTATCTCTGCGGCATTCATTCCGCCGGGATTTCAGGGCGTCACGCAAGAACTGATCTCGCCGCTCAAGTACTCGCTCTTCAGCACCTCCAACGCCACGGCGTACGGGTTCACGCAGTTGCCGCATCTGCGCGAGTTCACTGTAACGGGCCCGCTCAAGGTCACCGGCGTCTCGGAGACACCAGCGCGTCGCCGCATCTTCACCTGTCGCGCCACGCTCGCTGCTACCGCGCGGACGTGCGCGC
>JANMKU010000068.1:0-4552 GCA_031372205.1 Gemmatimonadaceae bacterium
CGCATAACGGGGGAGCATCGCAAGGCACCATGAACGCCACCGTGCGGCGCGGTAACCTCCCCACCATCCGCAACTCACCGCCACCGGCAGGTTGGACGACGGGCACCGGGGCGCTCAGTGGGCAGAGCACGTTTTTGAGCCTGGATTTCCCAATCGTGTGGGGCACGCCGTGGCAGTTCAAGGTCGGGCTGCTCACGTGGGCGTATGGCCGGTCGGACGCCAATTTTCGCGCGACAATCAGTGGTGTTGAGCTGTTTGATGCGGTGCACGCACCGGTCACCACGTTCACTCTCGCGTCGGAGTCGGGATTCAATTACGCCAACCCGAATGCGCCACCACCGAACACGACGGTGCCGGAGCCGCGCTCAGTCGCGCTGTTGCTCTTGGGGCTCGTTGGCATTGCCGGTGTTCGCGCTCGCCGCCGTGCGGCATCGGCTTCGCACGCGTAGTCCTAAGGAAGGGGTTCGCGTCGTCGCTCATCCCGTCGAGGGTCGAGGTGCGTACCACGACGCGCGTTGGGTCCAGCGGCTCGATGGCGGCATTTCACGACGTCTCAGCTGTTGACGCGCGTCACCTCGCGAGCGCGCAGTCGCTCCACCGACCGCGCGTCATGCGTTGGCAGGTACACCGTCGGCATGTCGCGCACAAACGCGCCAATCGTTTGAATAGTGTGCAGGGCCTCAGCTTCGTCCGGCGAAACGCCGTCAGCGACCGCATCAAGCAACGTCGCCTCCTCATACGTGGCGTCGCCCGCTAGGAAGTAGTTCACGCCATCAGACTGCACGACGACAGACACATGACCAGGCGTGTGTCCCGGTGTCGGTACAACGCGCACCGCGCCATCCGCGGTGATGCGCTGCGAACGGGCGAATGGACCGATCGGATCGTCGGCAAACGCATACACATTCGGCGCGAGCCACGACGGCCACCGATGCGGCAAGTATCCCTTGGCCAATCCGGCGTCACCCTGCGCATCCTGCCACTCCTGCTCGTGCACCCAGATGGTGCTCTCTGGGAAGTCCTGCAGGCCACCGCAATGATCGGTGTGTAAATGGGTCAGCAGCACCGTGCGAACGCTTGCCGGTGCGATACCGAGTGCCACAAGTTGCGCGCCGATTTCATCCTCTGGCGCCACGTGCACGCGCAGCGCGTACTTGTAATAGGGATGTTCGTCCGGGTAGTAACCGGCGTCCATGGCGCGTGCGTTCTCGCCTGTGTCAACGACAATCGCGCCTTCGGGATGCACGATCACCCAGACGAGAATAGGCAGCGCCGGTGTCCACGCGGGATCCGCGAACAGGTTGCCGATCCGTTCTGCTCCGTGTCCAACGGCTCGCACCTGACTGGGCTTGATGCACACCGTCCCGGTTTGGATCGGCAGTATCGTGATTGTCATGCGGCTCCCGTTGCGGATGGTACGGTGGCAAGACCCATGCGCTGCTGCAGCGCGACGAAGCGCGGATCACTGCGCAGCGGATCGAGGATGGCGGAGACGGCCATGTAGCTCATCGTATAGGTGCGTTCATCGGCCGCACGTTCGAGCCACAACAACGCCGTCTCCCGGTCTCCGAGTCCGAGGTGCACCAGCGACCTGTTGTAGCCCGACACGTAGCTACCCTCGGCGCGCCGATCCATCTCGGCCAGCACACCGAGCGCCTCGTCGCGACGGCCGAGCAGCGCGTACGTATGACCAAGACCACCGAGCGCGGTCGGATAGTCGCGAAGCCCGGCGAACTGTTCGAGTGCCTCGTCCGGGCGATTCGCCGCCAGATAGGCGAAGCCGAGCAGCGAATGGGTGACTTTGTACGTCGGCTCCATTTCGATGGACAGCCGGAACTGATGTATCGCGTCGTCATTGCGCCGCGCGAAGTACGCCACCCAACCAACGAGCGCGCCGTAGATGGGCGACAGCGGGTCAAGCTGCTGTGCGCGCGCGACCGCATCGCGGGCGCGGTCATGCCGCCCGCTCGCGGCGAGCATGAGCGCATAGTAGGCGTGGGCCAACGAGTATTGCGGATTGAGCGCCAACGCCTGACGAAAGCTTTCTTCCGCCTCGCGCCAATTCCAGGAGTAGTGCGCGCGAGCGCAGCCAAGCGCGGTATGCGCTTCGGCCAGAGTGGGATCGAGCGACAACGCACGCTCGGCGGCCGCGATCACTTTGGGAAACGCGTCCTTGGGCGGCAGGTGTTCGTAGGCACCAAACGTGTTGAATGCGTCGGCGAGGCCGACGTACGGCATCACATAGAGTGGATCGAGCTCCATGGCTTTTCGATAGCACTCGATCGCCTTCTGCAGTCCGTCCGCCTGACGTCGTCCCCAGAAATGACGCCCGCGCAAATACAGCTGGTACGCTTCCACGTTGGGCGTACTGCGCGGCACCACCGATGGCAGGCGCGACATCGTGACACTGAGCGAGTCGGCCACCGACCGGGCGATCTCGTTTTGCACCGTGAAGATATCGGTGGCGTCGCGATCAAACGTTTCGGACCACAGCTGGAAACCATCAGCGGTGCCGATCAAGGCGGCAGAAATGCGCAACCGATTGCCGCTGCGTTGCACCGTGCCTTCAAGCACGGCGGCCACATCGAGCTCGCGGCCGATGGTTCGTACGTCAACCGCGCGTCCCTTGTACATCATGGCCGATGTTCGCGCCGCGATGCGAAAACCCGGCAATCGCGAGAGAGTCGCGCGCAGATCTTCCATGATGCCGTCGCAGAGGAACTCCTGATTCTTCGCTTCGCTCAGGTCAACGAAGGGCAGCACCGCCAAGGAACTTATCGGCGACGGCGATTCGGCGCGCTTGACTGGCGTCACCCAATCGGGACCGGAGATTTCGGCGGCAAGTGCCCGCGAATCTGATGGTGACGTTAGGGTACGAACGTCGATCGGCCGCGCGGCGACGTCGAGTGCCGTGAGAAACGCCAACGCGCTCGGAAAACGGTCGTCGGGGCTTTTGGCAAGCGCGCGCGTGAGCACGCCTTCGAGCGCCATGGGCACGTCCCCGCGCATGACACGCACCTGTGGAATCGGCGCGATCGTGTGTTCGGACATCAGCCGCATGGCGTTGTGCCCAGAGTACGGGGGTGTTCCCACGAGCATTTCGAACAGCACACAGCCCAGACTGTAGAGGTCTGCGCGTCCGTCAATCGTTCCCTCGGCAGCGGCCTGTTCCGGACTCATATACATCGGCGAACCGACCGTGTGACCACTCTGCGTAATCTCGTGCGTCGTGCCCACGCCCATTGCGCGCGCTATGCCAAAGTCAGCCAAGAGGGCGTGGTCACCGGCCAGCAGAATGTTTTCCGGCTTGACGTCGCGATGAATGAACCCAAGCGCATGCGCGTGTCCGAGCGCGTCGGCCACACCGCGAGCAATGGCGACCGCCTGATCAATGGACAGGTCATGCGTGCGGTCCAGTCGCCGACGCAGTGACTCCCCTTCGATGTACGGCATGGCGTAGAACAACACGCCACCTGCTTCCCCGGAATCGTGTAAGGGTAGGATGTTGGGGTGGGTCAGACCGGCGGCGATCCGGATTTCGCGTTCGAAACGCTGGGCGCCAACCGAGGCGGCGAGCTCCGGGTGCATGACCTTGATCGCGACCTGTCGGCCATGGCGTCGCTCCGTCGCCAAGTACACGGTGGCCATTCCGCCACGGCCGATCTCGCGGAGCACGTCGTACCGCTGTGCGAGCGCCGCGACGACTGCCGAAAAACGCAGGTTGGTTTTCTCCGACTGCATCCGACTCGTTCGCCTCTGTCGGTGAACCCATGGCCATGTCGCCGAAGCAACCGGCGTGCAGGAACGGAATATGCCTCGCACGCCCACGCGGGCTAGCCCGAAGTTCTCACCGGCGTGAACGAATCGTGTGTCTGGTGCGACGTCGACGTTTCGGCGGCCCCGCACGCTCCGCGAATGTCAGCCGTCCAGCAGTCGCCGCGCAAACCGTTCGCGTAGCGCCATCTTGAGGAACTTGCCGGCACTCGTCTTGGGGATGACGTCGACAAATTCCGTCGCGTCCGGCATCCACCATTTCGGGAATTGCCGTTCCAGAAACGCGACCAACTCTTCATGCGTGACCGTCGCTCCCGGCTTGAGCACCACGACCGCCAGCGGCCGCTCTTGCCAACGTGGTTCGGCGACCGCAATCACCGTGGCTTCGGCCACGGCCGGATGCCCCATCAACGCGTTCTCCAACGCGACGGAACTGATCCACTCGCCACCCGACTTGATGACGTCCTTGCTGCGATCACGAATCTCGATGCTGCCATCGGAGTGAATGGATGCGATATCACCGGTCTTGAACCAGCCGTCGGCGGTAAAGCGCGACGCGCCGTTTTCCGCGTTGTAGTACGCCGACAGCACCCACGGACCACGCACCTCGAGTTCACCCATCGCCATACTGAATCGCCCCGGGTTTACAGGAGACTCCAAAGTGTGAGCGGTTGCAGTCACGACCACCGTTCCTTTGTCGGAACGCCGCAGATGGAAGACGATGAAGGACTACCTCGAGCGGGGGGGCTGGTCCTGTCCATCGTGACACCCCGCCAGG
>JANMKU010000069.1:0-9476 GCA_031372205.1 Gemmatimonadaceae bacterium
CGTCCATCGCCTGGCCGTCACGCTCGCACTCGGACTGGAGCGTCTCGGGTTTTCCATCGCGCACGAACAGTACTTCGACACGATCCGCGTGGAAGTTGGTATTCATGGCGAGGCGGAAATCCTCGCGGCGGCCGATGCTCGGCAGATCAACTTGCGCGTTGTCGAACCGGGCGCCGTCGCGATTGCCCTCGACGAGACCACCACCGCTGCTGACGTGAGTGATCTGTGGGCGGTTTTTCACGGTGACGGTGCGCCGACGTTTGCGTTTGCGGACATCGCCGACCAAGTCGATGCGCGCTACGATGAGCGGTTCCGCAGAACGTCGGCGTTCCTCACGCATCCGGTGTTCCATCGCTATCGGAGCGAAACCGAGATGCTGCGCTACATGTATGCCCTGCAGGCCCGCGATTTCTCACTCGTCCACGGCATGATCCCGCTGGGTTCGTGCACGATGAAGCTCAACGCGACGTCGGAGATGATTCCCGTCACGTGGCCCGAGTTTGGCCAGATGCATCCGTTTGCGCCGGTGGTGCAGGCGTTGGGCTACGCGGCGATGTTTCGTCACTTGGAAGAGGATCTGGCCGACGTCACCGGGTTCGCTGGCGTGTCGTTACAGCCGAACGCCGGATCACAGGGCGAGTACGCCGGACTGCTCGTCATCCGCGCGTATCATGAATCGCGGAAGGACACGCATCGCACGGTGTGTCTGATTCCGCAGTCGGCCCACGGCACCAATCCTGCCAGTGCGGTCATGGCTGGCTTCGAGGTGGTTGTCGTCAAGACCGATACGGATGGCAATATCGATGTGGAAGATCTGCAGACGAAAGCGCACCAGCACGCCGCCAACCTCGGCGCACTCATGGTGACCTATCCGTCCACGCATGGTGTGTTCGAGGCGCGCATCAAGGAGATCACCGCCATCGTCCATTCGCACGGCGGGCAGGTGTACATGGACGGGGCGAACATGAATGCGATGGTGGGTCTGTCGCGCCCCGGGGATTTGGGTGCGGATGTCTGCCATCTCAACCTGCACAAGACGTTCTGCATCCCGCATGGCGGCGGAGGTCCGGGGATGGGGCCGATCGGCGTGGCGTCGCAGCTCGTGCCGTTCCTGCCGACGCATCCCGTCATTCCGACGGGCGGTTCGCAAGCCATTGGTCCGGTGTCCGCCGCGCCCTGGGGTAGCGCCAGCATCCTGCCCATCTCGTACGTCTACATCCGGCTCATGGGCGGTGCGGGGATGGCTCTGGCGACGAAGGTGGCGATCCTCAACGCCAACTACATCGCCAAGCGACTCGAGGCACACTACCCTGTGCTCTATCGCGGGCAGAATGGGCTGGTTGCGCACGAGTGCAGTCTCGACACGCGTGGCTTCAAGAGCGTGGCGGGCATTGAAGTGGAAGACATCGCGAAACGGCTCATGGACTACGGCTTCCATGCGCCGACGATGTCGTTTCCGGTGGCGGGCACGATGATGGTGGAGCCGACCGAGAGCGAATCCAAAGTCGAACTAGATCGGTTCATCGCCGCAATGATCGGTATTCGCGAGGAAATTCTGGCGGTGGAGCAGGGGGTCGCGCACCGCGACAACAACGTGCTCAAGCGCGCGCCGCACACGGCAGCGCACGTGACCAGCGACGACTGGGATCGCCCATACTCGCGCACGCACGCCGCCTACCCCACCCCGTTCACGCGCGAGCGCAAATTCTGGCCCACCGTGGCGCGCATCGAGAGCGCCTTCGGTGATCGCAACCTCGTCTGCGCCTGTCCGCCGATCGAGGAGTACGCAGAACGGTAGCGCCGCTCTTTATCCGCCCAGCAGCGCCGCGTACTGCGTCGACGAGAGCAGCGCGGCGTCGCTGCCGTGTTCGATACGCACCTTGATCATCCAGCCGTCGCCAAACGGATCGGTGTTGATCAGTGCCGGCTCACCGTCGATGCGATCGTTCACGGCCACCACCTCGCCGGCGACCGGCATGTACAGCTCCGAGACCGCCTTGACGGCTTCCACGGTGCCAAACACCTCGTGCGACTTGTAGGTCGTGCCCACCTTCGGCAGCTCCACGTACACGATGTCGCCAAGTTCGCCCTGCGCAAAATCCGTGATGCCGATGGCGACGACGCTCGCGTCGTCCGTGACACGCACGTACTCGTGTTCCTTTGTGTAGCGCAGGTCGGCGGGGATGTTCGACACGTGATGCTCCGAGAATGTTGGTGGTACGGAGGAAGGAGTGGCCTGCCCCAGCATGCGGGCCTGGATCGATCGCCAGACATCGGCGACTCGTACTGCAAGCTGGTCGCGTGAGCCGTCATTGTCGATGACCCAGGTGGCGAGCGGACGTTTCCGATCGGACGGCCATTGCGCGTCGATCATCGCTTGCGCCTCGTTGAGCAGGAGACCCCGATCATGTTGCAGCCGCTCACGTCGAAGCTCCACCGGCGCATCGACGAGAATGATGGCGTCGAAGGCATGCTCGAGTCCCACTTCGAAGAGGAGCGGGATGTCGGAGACCACCACGCGATCGCCGCGGGCTCGCGCGGCCGTCAGTGCATGATCACGCAGCGCTGAGACGGCGGGATGCACGATGGCATTGAGTGCATCACGTTCAAGTGCGTTGACGAAGACACGCCGCCGCAGCGCTGCGCGATCGATCGAGCCGTCCGGCGCGACGATCGCCGACCCGAAGTGCGCGAGGATGGCGGCGTATCCCGCCGTGCCCGGGGCCACGGCGTCGCGCGCAAGGACATCGGCGTCAATCACTGTCGCGCCCAACCCTGCGAGCAGCCTGGCCACGGCACTCTTGCCGCTCGCGATGTTTCCGGTCAATCCCAGTTGCAGCATCGCGGCAAGCTACGAAGCTGGCACCGCACAGGCAATCGCGTTCGAAACGTCAGGCTGCAGCGCTGTCGTGCATATCCTCATCGTGCGCACTGATCTCGCGTCGCTTCTCGCGATCGACCAGTAGGGCTGTGATCACCCAGGACGCTCCGCCACGCACTCGAATCTGGTGTGGCGTGCAGCCTAGATAGCGTTGGCAGGTGTTGCGGAACGCGCTGCCCGATGGGAAATCGAGCGCACTGGCGACGCCATCCGCACTGCGCGAGCCATCTTCGAGCATACTCGCCGCGACGATGAGTCGTCCCCACGTGAGCATTTGATGGGGCGGCGGTAACTGCGCGCCTTCGAGACGCTTGGACAGCAAGCGACGCGAGACGGCGATGAGTCGCGCCAAGCTGTCCGGCGTCAGACGTTCGTGGGCGCGGGTGACGGACAGCATGACCGCGTCACGCACCACACTCCGGAGTCCCACCAGATGCGGCTTCATCAAGCTGGACACGCTGCGCGCCTCGGCCTGATCGAGCAACGCGCCCAGCAGGGCCGGCGTGTCTGACTCTTCTGCGACGACCAGCACATCGATCCCACACCGACCGGCATCGAACATGTCCCGCGCGCGTTCCTTCGTCACGTCCACGTAGGCCACCAGCGCAGCGCGTGGAACGCGTATGCGGAGTTGACGCACACGCTCGAAGTCGGCGCGGCCGTCGACGTAGAGGTCAAAGACCACGACGTTGATGGGCCCGCGCTCGCATGCACGGGTCAATGAGGTCCAGTCCTCGCACGTGACGAAACGGTATCGGTCGCGAGCTGCTGTGCGCAGGCGTGCGAGCCGAGGTTCGTGTGCGAGGAGCGTCGCGATCACGCCCATGCGACGATCCGTAGTGGTAGAGGGAAGCGCAGATAGTGCATCAGCCAGTAGACGCAGTACCAGTGCCAAGGGTCACACGGCCGTTGCAAGCGTGCCCGGCGTCACGGTTGCCACGCGAAATTCCGGGTGTGCCGTGATACTTTTGACAACCACAGGTCTCGTCGTCGCTCACCCAAAGACTGCCAATGCCGATGGTGCGTTCCGACATGCGATCCGAACTGTCGACTACGAGCCAACACTCGTCAGACGACATCGTCTTCGTGCTCGACGCCGCTGGCCGCGTGCGTGTCGCCAGTCATGCCGGCGCGTTGCTCGTCGGCCTGGCCACGCTCGGCGCGCCCGTCTGGGAACTGCCTGGGTTCGCTCGCCATCCGAGCACCGTGGCGTGGTTGCGTGCACACGTTGCCGATGCGGCGACGGGCGCGTTGTCCCAATCGGTAGAGACGACCGTTGGTGTTAGCGCACGGGCGACGTGGTGCGTTCTCTCGCTCAGTCTCGTACCGTCGACCGCCACCGGTACGTCACGACTGCTGCTCGACGTTCGCATGGTGGAAGGCCCCGTGCACGATGCGATCGAGCCCGAACTCGCCGCGCTCGGGGCCGGTCTGGCACTGCTCGCGGATGGGTCTGACGAACTCGACGACGCACACCAATCGGCGCGCGCGCCGCATCGCGATGGACTGCAGTTTGAATTGAACGATGCGATCCAATTGCTCGCCGATGCGGAAAGCGGACGCATTCTGGATGCGAACGCCGCCGCGGTCACCTTTTATGGCTGGCCTCGCGAGACGATGCAGTCCATGCTGCTGCTCGATCTCGACTCCACGTCGGTCGCCGAGTGGCGCACACTGGCGCACTCCATCGTCACGGGTGCAAGTCGTCGGGTGCCGCTGCAGCACCGCGTGGCCAGCGGTGCGCTGCGTTCGGTGGACACCTACGGACGCCGACTGACGCTCGATGGACGCCAGGTGCTGCACATTTTCGTGCGTGATGCGTGCGAGCGCCTTCGTGCCGATCGGCTCATGCGCGAGTCCGAGGAAGGTCTGCGCATCATACGAAAGCTGCAGGCTGTCTGCGAACTGACGGCCAACACGGCGCATGAGTTCAACAGTCTGCTGACCGTGATCGCTGGTTCGGCCGGTTTCCTGCGACACGATCTCGCCGGACGCGATCGGGAACTGGACGACATCGCATCAATTGAACGGGCGAGTGAGCGCGCCGAAGAGCTGACGCGTCAGCTGTTGGTCAGCGTGCGAGGTGAGTTGCCGCGGATGCGCACCGTGGATCTCAGCGGACAACTCTACAATGCGATGCCGGCGATTCGCGAACGACTCGGATTGAACATCCGGGTCGAGTTGCCACCGGTAGCATCGCCTGTGTTGGCGCGCCTTGAGACGGCGGAACTGCCCGATGTGTTCTGGACGCTGCTCGACTACGCGAAGTCGGTCATGCCGGCTGGTGGCGTTGTCACGCTATCAACAGCATTGGTCGAGCGCGACGAGGAGGGTGGTCGCGCGCACTACGCCGTCCTGTCGGTCACCGACAGCGGGGTCGACGTGCATGACGCGTCGCGGGCGCAACTGGTCGAGGCGTTGCAGTCCGCTGCGCCATTTCGGATCGGTGCGGGGAGCACGACCGCTACGGACGCGGCAGCCTTCGTCAGCGTGAACGCGACGCCTGGTGTCGGAACCACCTGTCACCTGCATTTCCCTGCCGCACACACGATGCCTGTGCCCGTAACGATGCCGACAACGGAACGCGCGCGGCGTGTGGTGCTCGTGTCTCGCGAACCACAGTTTCGCGACATCACCCGGCGGATGTTGCAGAAGTTGAGTCTTGAGGTCGTGATGGTCGAGTCCGGGGACGAGGCGCTCGTCGCGCTGGACGCCGATGCCAGTGCACCGTGGGACGTCGTGACGGACCTCAACGTGCGCGGCATCTCGGGCATTGCACTGATCGACGCCTTGCGCACACGCACAAACTCCGTGGTACTGCTGGCAGGTTCCGATATCGAATCGGGTGTGCGTCGCTCGCTGGAGACGCGCGCCGTGCAGCGGTTGGACAAGCCGTTCACGATCGTCGAGTTGGAACGTGCGCTTCGCGCGGCGCGCGCGGCCACCGCGGTGCTCGCGCGGTAGTCAGGTCAGCCGCGAGGCCCTCTACAGCAGGCGTTCTTGTGCATCGTCGCTGCGCGGGACCACATGGCAGGCGCGACAACGTGCCTCGTAGGAGTCGGCGGCGCCCACCATGATTGTCGGTGAGTTGTAGCTCGCGGGCTTGCCACCGATTAACCGCTGATTTCGACTCGCCGGTGCACCGCAGAGCACGCAAATCGCGTGCAACTTATCCACTACTTCGGACACGGCCATCAACTGCGGCATCGGGCCAAATGGCTCGCCGCGAAAATCCGTGTCGATGCCCGCGAGTATGACGCGGCGTCCCCGTTCTGCGAGCGCCGTGGCCACCTGCACGATGCCGCCGTCGAGAAACTGCGCCTCATCAATCGCGATGACCTGCGCCGCCGGATCGAGACGCAGTGTGATCTGCGCGGACGAATCCACCGGAATGGCATCGAGACTGCGACGATCGTGACTGGAGATCGCCAGCAGGCCCGCGTAGCGATCGTCCAGATGCGACTTGAACAACTGCACCCGCTTCCGCGCGATGGTGGCCCGTCGCACGCGACGCATGAGTTCTTCAGTTTTTCCGCTGAACATCACGCCGGCGATTACCTCCATCCAGCCACCGGACGTCTGGAAGCCGCCGTTCATGTCATCGCTCGGGTTCGCGGTCCGGTTCCGAAGCCCGCGCGTCCCGCTTCGCATGTTTCATCCGCTCGGCGCGTTCCGACCATTCCGCGGTCCCTTCGGCGCGTTCACTCACCGGACGGTCGCCAAATGCACGCCGCACCTCATCGGCGCGAGGCGCACCACGACCGGCACCGCTGCGTGGTGCGGCCGAGCGAGGCCCTGTCGAGCGCGGCGAGGAGGGGCGTGGACCACGGTCGTCGTCAGGCGAGGGTCGTGGAGCACGGTCAAACGGTCGTGGTGGGCTGTCGCTCCGGTCGAAGCTGCGAGGCGTGCGTTCCGGGCGATCACTCCGATCGAATGCTCGCGTGCTTCGCTCAGCGCCGCGAGCGCCACGGTCAGCGCGGTCGGGACCGCGCAGTGGCCGGTCGCCGCGGGGTTTGTCCTCACGCGGAGGACCGAAGCTCCTGCGCTCGCGACCGCCTTCAGCCGGTCGATCGTCGATGCGCGCACTCAGTCGACGTCCGCGTAACGTTGCGTCGCCGAGCCGTTCGACCGCTTTGGCTGCGTCGTCGGCCGCGAGTTCGACGATCGAATGCGATTCAAACAATTCCACCGTACCAATGCGCTCGCCGGGAATACCCACTTCATTGGCCACTGCGCCGACGACGTCCCCAATGCGCACATTGTCGCGCTTGCCCACGGCGAGAAACACGCGCTGCTTCCCGCTCGAGCTACTGGTGGAGGCGCCGCCAAGCGTACCCGGTACCATCGACAACGTGCGCGTGGGCGTAGTGGGGCGCGTCGATGCCGCTGTGGCGACCTTGGCGCGCAGCACGATCGCATCACGTCGCGCACCTTCGTACAAACGCAAAGCGGCGGCAGCGATTTCCAGCGCATCGTGCGAATCCAGTAGCGGCGCCAGCAGAGCCATCTCGCTCGCGGACGCTCCACCAGCGGCGGCGAGCGTCGACCGCAACGCAGTGCGCAGCACGCGCACGCGACTCTCGGCCGCCTCTTTGCGAACGGGCGGACTCCACACCTCGGCGAGCCCGTTGGTCAGCCGACGGAACGCTGGCAGTTCATCTGGGAGGAGCAACACCACGGCATCAACGGGGCGCGTGGCAATCGCGTCGGTGAGCGCGTCGAGGGTGGCTGGCGTTTCCCACAGCACCACGAGTGAGACGTGCTGCGATGTAGGCTGACGCACCACCTGCACCAGTGTGCCGTCGACCACGACACCAACACGCGTGAGCGCCCGCTCGGCATCGCGTAGACCAGCGTCTGATGCGGCAACGACGACCACCGATGGCGGATCGGCCGCATCGAGAATGGCCCGCAGCGTCTCCGCGCGTCCGGCCTGCGATGTGATGGCGAAACTGGGCGTCATCGGCAGGGGCACGTCGTTGATCGGCGTCGGCGTTAGGCGACGGGCACGCCGCAGGTGCGCCTCCAGAAACGCGTCAGATTCTGGTGACTCGTCCTCAAGCGTGACGATGCGCTGCAACTCGTCGGGCGCGTCGCCGAGGAGCGACTGCATCGCATCCAGGCCACCATCGCGCAGAATGTCGTCGAGACCAACAACGACCACGGCCTTGAGCGCGTCGAAACGAAGCGCCGAGGCGCGACGCAGTTCCAGCAGATCGACGGCGGTCCCGACCACTACCGCGACCGGACCCAGCGCGAGGACGCGGCGTGCGCGCGCGACAGCGCTCACGGGCACCACGCGGAGCGCGTCGTCGGAAAGAATGAGGCGCGCTTGTTCAGCGGCTCCTAGTGCCTGTTCGGCGGTCGGCGTCACAACGATGCAGGCCGGCGCCATGCCAAGAGGTTCGCTGCGGCTGCGTTCCAGGCCGGGTCGCATCGCGGCCGCCATCATGCGCAGATCGGCGGGCCCTTGCAGCACCACATGCTGGCTCCGCGTCGCCCCCGGGGTCTCCCGTTCTTCCTCTCCCACGTCCCGCTCCATTCAGTTGTCGGTCAGCCCGGCCGCCCAACGGCCAGTTCTCGTGGCGCCCAAGGCGCAAGCGTGCCACTCCGGGCACGCAGATGTAGTTTGCGGACAGCAGCACCGCCCGCTCATCGAAGCTAGTCGGTTTCCAGGATCTTCTCCACCCATCACTCCGCTCTCACGATGTCGCTGACGTTCCATCCCTCGCCAAACATCGCCCGCATGAAGGAGTCCGGGACGATCGCCGTGGCGTCGAAGGCGCGCGCCCTAAAAGCCGCTGGTCGCGCGATCATCGATTTGGGCGCTGGCGAACCGGATTTCGATACGCCGCTGTTCATTCGGCAGGCGGCGGTCGAGGCACTCGCTTTGGGAGCGACCCGGTACACGGCGACGGAAGGCATCCCGGCGCTTCGCGAGGCGATCGCCGCCGACGCCAATCGGTTGGTGCGCCATGGCCCACCAGTGACGGCCGCGGAAGTGGTAGTGTCGAACGGTTCGAAGCAGTCGCTCTACAATGCCTGCGTCTGTTGCTTTGGCCCGGGCGACGAGGTGCTTGTGCCGACGCCAGCATGGACGAGCTACTACGAGATGCTTGATCTCGCACGCGCGACCGTCGTGCCGGTGTTTGGTCTCGCCGCCAATTCGCTCAAGGTGACTGCGGCCCAACTGGAGGCCGCCGCAACGACGCGCACACGTGGTCTCATGTTGTGCTCGCCCAGCAACCCGACCGGCGCTGTGTATTCATCCGACGAGTTAACGGCGATCCTGACGCTGGCGTCCGAGCGCGGATGGTGGGTGATTGCCGATGAGATCTATTTGCGCATCGCGTATGACGCGCCGGCGGACTCCGCGCTCGCGCTCGCACCGTCGCGTGATAACCTGATCGTGATCAATGGCGTAGCGAAAGCATATGCGATGACCGGATGGCGGATTGGATGGGCCATTGCCCCGGTGGCGGTGGCGAAGGCGATGACGGCATTCCAATCGCACACCACGTCCAACGCGGCGGCGGTTTCGCAACACGCTGCGTTGGCTGCGCTCGGCATGCGCGAACAGTCCGATGCGGCCGTC
>JANMKU010000131.1:0-8302 GCA_031372205.1 Gemmatimonadaceae bacterium
CGAGCGGCAGCGATATCGCGCTCCGCCATGCGTGGGCGGCGGACGTGGCGGTGAATCCAGAGACGCGCGAGGTAGATGCTGACGTCACCTATCGCTTCGCTGGCCTGGGGATTCCGCTCATCGATCTCGACTGGAGCCAGGCATGGGATGGGCCGTTCACCGTCGTCAATGGCACAGGAGCGCGTGTTGGTGATGTTGCGCGTCGTCGCCGATTTGCTACGGCGACCATGTCGTTTGTCGTGCCGCGTATTCGTCGCACGTTGAGCACCAACCTTGGCGTGCAATATGAGAGCCGCGACTTCACCGCCGATGTCGACTCAGTGCTCGGCGCGGCGGGTTCTTTGTTGCGGCGCGGCACGCGCTATCCGTTGCTGTTTGCCGGCACGTCTTTCTCTACGACGCGACGCGCATCACGCGCGATCTCCGTCGAAGAAGGGTTTGCTGTTGGCGTGTCTGGATCATACCGGTGGCGTGAGGATCAGCCGTCGCTCGGTTCAGTGCGCGGCATACTCACCGGCCGCGGTTACGTGCCGCTTGATCTGCCTGGCTTCGCTCGGCACGTGCTGCGGACGTATGTCGCGCTCGGTGCGGCAGATACAAAAACGGCGACCGAGTTTAGTGTGGGTGGTGTCAGTGGCGTTGCGTCGGCGCTGCTGCCGGGCATCGCAGTCGGTGATCCGTCACGACTGTTCCCGGTGCGTGGCGTGGCGCCAGGAGTGCAGCGCGGGATTCGGGCCATTGCGGCGTCGGCCGAGTATCGCGCTCCGCTCGTGATGTTTCGTACGCTGCCGTCGCCGTTCACGATTTTCGCCGACCGCATGTCGATGTCGGTGTTTACTGACGCGGCGCGGGCCTGGTGTCCGTCCTCGCTGGCGCGCACGGGCACGCCGGTGTGCGAACGGCCGGGCGTACGCGACGGCTGGATCGCATCAGCCGGTGCAGAGCTCACCTTCGATCTCGCGCTGCAGTATGACGCGGCATTTCGGCTGCGACTTGGGCTTGCCGCGCCGTATCTCCGGCCAACCGACGTGCCAAGCCGCGGCGCATTCTACATCACGTTGGGTACGCTGTTTTAGTGGTTGCTCCAGTGGGGATGCCGAAACGTACGTCGTCTATCGCTTGGGTGCCCAGACACGAACGTAGAATACTGACCAGCTGTGTCTCTGTTCCGGTCACCGGTCGTCGAGCGAACTCCTATGACTCCATGGATTGCCGCGTCTGCTGTTGTGGTAGGTGATGTGATATTGGCCGAGGATGTGTCGGTGTGGCCGACGGCGGTCATTCGCGGCGATGTGGAGCGCATCGCGATTGGCGCGCGCAGCAACGTGCAGGACGGGGCGGTGATACACGCGGATCCAGGCAAGCCGACGGTGATCGGTGCGGATTGTGTGATCGGTCACCGGGCCATCGTCCACGGCAGTGTGTTGGAGGACGGCGTGCTGGTCGGGATGGGTGCGATCCTGCTGAACGGCGTGCACGTTGGCAGCGGTTCGATTGTTGGTGCCGGGGCGGTCTGCACTGAGGGCATGGCGATTCCGGCGGGCGTGCTCGTGCTTGGCGTGCCTGCGCGCGTGATGCGCCCGCTGTCGGTGGAGGAGCAGGCGTCGATTGTCGCGAACGCGGCTCGCTACGTGGCGCTCAAGGAGCGTCATCGGGCGGGGCTGGTGGCGACACTACGGTGATCGTCATACTGCCATGCCGGCGTACGCGCAGGCCCATCGTGGCGCATTTCTGCGTGAATGCAAGCAACTTGTTGTCGCGGATGTGAAAGCAGGCAAGCGCACGTCGTTTGTGCACTGGTACAGTGTGACGCACGGCAGGGCAAACGATGGCCGATTGCTGCTAGGATGGTGACGACCACGCGCACACTACTGTTCGTGTAAGCTCTTTCAAAGAAACGAGTTAACGCACTGTCGCTACAAGCTTTACCGCAGAATCGTTTGTGGCAGCCCGCTCGCAACCCTGTCAAAAAAGCGAGCTCGTCAAGAGCAAGTTTCGCTCGGTGGATAACGCAAATGCGTTTACACATCCGTGATGTGAATTGGGTAAATCATTTTATTGCATCGAGTTACGAAAACACTTGCGCGGCATCACGAACCGAGTAACCTACGCGGCCCGCCGGTACCCCGATGTGGTTCGCCGCAGGACCGCAGTTGCCGCCGCAGGACGTCGAAAAAATCCACTCCCCACGACCACGAGTCGGAGTTCCATCGCATGCCATTTTCTGTATCGCCCCCGGAAGGTCCTGTGACGCTTTCCGCGAACGCGCGGACCGTGCTCGAGAAACGGTATCTCGTCAAGGACAAGTCGGGGAAGCCAGTTGAACAACCGGAAGAGATGTTCTGGCGGGTGGCGCGTGTGGTGGCGGAGGCGGACCGTCGGTACGGGGCGAGCGACGGTGGGGTGAACACGTTGGCGGAGGAGTTCTACTTTCTGATGACGCAGCGTCGGTTCGAGCCAAACTCGCCGACGCTCATGAACGCCGGACGTCCGCTTGGCCAGTTGTCGGCGTGTTTCGTGTTGCCGGTCGGCGACGCGCTGTCGAATGGGCACGACGGCATCTATGACACGCTGCGGTCAATGGCGCTCATTCATCAAAGTGGCGGCGGCACGGGCTTTTCGTTTTCGCAGTTGCGTGGCCGAGGCTCGATGGTGCGTTCAACGACTGGGGTGGCGTCGGGCCCCGTGTCGTTCATGAAGCTGTACGATGCCAGCACGGACGCGGTGAAGCAGGGCGGCACGCGTCGTGGGGCCAACATGGGCATTTTGCGCGTTGATCATCCGGACGTGTTGGAGTTCATCGCGTGCAAGGAAGACCTCACGCAGATCACCAACTTCAATATTTCCGTCGGCGTGACGACGGCGTTCATGAACGCGGTCAAGGCGGACTCGGACTACGACCTCGTCGATCCAGTCTCCAAGGCGATTGTTGGACAACTGCGTGCGCGCGACGTCTGGGACAAGATGATCCTCGGCGCGTGGCGTACCGGTGAACCGGGTGTGTTCTTCATCGACGAAGCGAACCGCTACAATCCGGTGCCGAAACTTGGCGCCTACGAAGCGACGAATCCGTGCGGCGAGCAGCCACTGCTGGCCTACGACGTGTGCAACCTGGGCTCGGTGAACTGCGGCTACTACGTGAGCAGCAGTGGCGAGATGGATTGGGACGCGTTCAAGCGCGACATCGCCATCAGCACGCACTTCCTCGACAACGTCATCGACGTCAACATGTATCCGTTGCCGGAGATCGAGTCGCTATCCAAGCGCATTCGCCGCATCGGACTTGGCGTGATGGGCTTTGCCGATATGCTGGTGCGCATGGGGATTCCGTACGACAGCGCAGAAGGCGTCGAGATGGGGCGCAAGATCATGCAATTCGTCGACGTCGAGAGCAAGCGCGAAAGTCAGCGTTTGGCTAGCGAGCGTGGACCGTTCCCCGAATGGTCGCAGTCCATCTGGGGTCCAGACGACACGTGCGCCCGCGACGAAGATGGCCTGCGCATTCGTCCCATGCAGATGCTCCGCAATTGCAACACCACCACCGTCGCGCCGACCGGTACCATTTCCATCATCGCCGGCTGTTCCAGTGGACTTGAGCCGTTGTTTGCCGTCGCCTTCATGCGCAATCAGGCCGGAGCGCGCATGCCCGACGTGAACGAAGATTTCGTTGCCATCGCGAAGAAAGAAGGGTGGTATAGCGCGGAACTGATGGAGCGTATCGCGACGACGGGTTCGGTGAAGCACACCGAAGTGCCGGTCAAGTGGCAGGCGGTGTTCAACACCGCCAACAACATCACGCCGGACTTTCACATCCGCATGCAGGCGGCGTTCCAGCAGCACTGCGATTCGGCGATCTCCAAGACCACCAACTTTTCGTTCGCTGCGACAGTCGACGATGTGCGCGCGATTTACGAGATGGCGTACGATGCCAAGTGCAAAGGCGTCACCGTGTACCGCGATGGCTCGCGCGACAATCAGGTCCTGAGCACGGGTGCTACCGAAGGTGCCGCCGCCAAGCGCGATGGCGCGCCGGCCGAAGCAAAAGCCGATGCCAAGGCTGAGCTCGCACTCAAGCGCGAGATGGGCGAGCTGCAGGGGCAGATCGCGGAGCTCCACAATGAGCTCGAGCGCACACAAAAGGCGTTGTTTACGTCAGAGTCCGAGAATGCGTCGCGTCGTGTGAAGCGTTCACGTCCGGAAACGATGCGCGGCACCACTATCCGCAAGGACACACCCCTCGGGACGATGTTCGTCAACATCACGGAAGACGAAAAGGGACAGCCGTTTGAACTGTTCGTGAACTTGGGCAAGGCCGGTGGCAGTGCGATGGCCGACGCCGAAGCGATTGGTCGCTTGGTATCGCTGGCGCTCCGCAGTGGCATTCCGCTCATGGAAATTCATCGCCAGTTGCGCGGCATCTCGTCTGACCGTGCCGTGGGCTTGGGCCCGAACAAAGTGCTCTCCATGCCTGACGCGATTGGTATTGCGCTTGAGCAGTGGTGGCGGGACAAGCAGGGCGTGCAGCAAGACATGCTGGGTGGTGGTCAGCAGGCGCCTGTGAGTTCGCTTTCGCCGCCGCAACCGATGGCAAGCATTGTGCCCACGTCACGTCCGCCGATTGGCGCTGAGCAGATGCAGACCGAAGGGTTTGGCTTGCACAGCGGCGAGGTGTTTATGGGCACGTGCCCAGATTGCGGATCGCAGCTCGAATTCGCGGAAGGATGCGTGAAGTGCCACGTGTGCGGCTTCAGCGAGTGCGGGTGAGGCGATGACCGATCTCGACATGGGGTGGCCGAGGACGCTGGACCGGCTGCTTGGGTTGGTGCTGGCGGCGTTTTTCGGTGCAGCGAGAACCTGGGGGTGAAGGTGGTGTGAGAAAGGGCGGCGTCTCGGAATGAGACGCCGCCCTTGTCATCGTGCTCTACGCGCGGCACTACCGCATCCAGCCCGACGAACCTAGCGCCGATCGCAGGGCCACTTGCGCACGCCAGGCAATCCGCTTGGCCTTGCACCCAACACGCCGGCGCGTTGGATCAGTGTCGAGCTCATGTCGGCGCGCACGGCGGCCACCATGTAGCGATCAAAGGTGCGAGTGGGTGCCGACACCCGATGCAGCGAGTCGTTGGAAAACAGCACGTAGACGACGGAGTCGACGGGTGGTGCCTCCACGCACCCGGTGATGTAGCGCACCGTGTCGCCCTGTTGCGAAATGTTGGTGTTGGCCGAGAAGGCGTACCGCTGCACATCGGCAGGCGAGCTGGGTGCATCGAACGCAGGCATGGTCACGCCCATGGCAGCCGTCTGTGCACGAATTGTCTTGTTCAAGTCCAGTATCGCACTCGACCGCACGGTCTGTTCAAGCATGTGCTGTTCTGCGAGGACCGCGGCAGCCGAGGTGGTGCGGGTTGCTAGGGACATGGCACGAACAGTCCCTGCGCCATCACGCTGCTCGATGACGGTCGCTTTGTCCCCGTGCACCACATAGGCAGTAGTATTGGTCAGTCGGCCGAGCACATACGTGCTACGGAATACGGTGTCCCCCCGAAAGACGGCGCGCGACATGGTGGTGTCCCGTTGATTCCAGATCGTGTCACCTCGGTAGCGCATTTCGTAGCCGCCGAAGCCAGTGACAACGGTCTGTGCTCCCACCAAGGGCGTGCGTGTCCCGCTGGCCAATAGTCCAACGATGGCATGAAGCACCAAACAGACGCGACGAAGATTCATAATACAGTACCAGTTTTGTGTATAGCGTGACAGGACCGTGGAATTTGAATGTGCTCCCGCTGCGCGATGTCGATGCTACCGCTTATCGCAGGGTGACTTGCGCACACCCGGCAAATCCGTGACTGGCGGCCGTCGCGCGGCAACAACCTGCGCGAGCGCGATGCGGTTCATGTCGGAACGCACCGCAGTCACCATGTACTTGTCAAACGTACGTGGCGACGGAGACAACCGTCGGAGCGAATCATTCGCGAACAGCAAGTACGTGGTGGTGTCGGCTGGCGGCTCCTGCACGCAGCCCCGCACATACCACACAGTATCCCCATGCTGGATGATGTTGGTGCTGGCGCTCAGCGGGTAGCGCTGCACGTCGGCCGGCGAGACCGGCGCTTCTGGTAACGCGAATCCCTGCGGCATGCTGGATTCTCGGCGCACGGCCATCTCGAACATGCGCTGCTCGGACAGGGCCAATATGGCCGACATGGTACGCGGCGCACCAGGACCCGGTAGCACTTCACCGGACGGTCCCAAACGAGCGACCGTAGTCGCCGAATCCCCACGCACAACAGATATCGTCGAGCCAGTCGCGCGACCTAGTACGTAGCGCGTTTGCACCACAGTGTCCGCGCGATACACGGCGCGCGTCATCGTGGTGTCGCGCAGGCGCCAGATGGTGTCGCCTCGCGAACGATACTCTGAGCCAATGCCGTCGGAGACCACGCGCTGCGCTGCGACAGGCGAGAAGGCCGTGAACGAGACGAGCATGACGGTGACGAAGCCGTAGCGATTGCGCCGCAGCAGTTGCCGAACATTCATGAGACGTTCCCGCGAAGGAGAGACGAATTGCATTGAGGACTACGCCACCTCGGGGCACTCGCATAGCCCAAGACGTATGGTAAACATGCGGCGCATCGGCTGTCCAATGCAAGGGATCAACTTGCGGACGCCACGTGCATCGCGGAGTATTTCACATCGAACCGAAAGTGCGCCAACCGAACCCTCGACACACGCTCAGCCCATGGAAACGTCCACATTTTTGCCGCCCGTGTTTCGCGCACGGCGCGCGCTGCGCGCCACGATCTGTCAGCTCGGTGTGGGACTCCTGAGTCTCGGCGAAGCATGTGGAGGGGACAGCGGTACGACGGGGCCGAGTGGCGGTGGCACGTTCACGGCCGCCGTGTCTGCAGTGTCGGTGACGGTGGGACGAAGCGCCACCGGCACACTCACGTTCACGATCGCGCGTGGCAACGGCTTCACCGGTCTCGTCACGTGTTCCGTGAGTGGGCTGCCGAATGGTGTGACGGGCGCGTTCCTGCCGCAGATCGTGTTGCCGAATCAGACCAGTACGGTGCTCACGCTGTCGGCGAGCGCGACGGCGGTCACGGGTGTCGGGCCATTCTCGGTGAAGTGCAGCAGCCCCGACGCTGCCGACCAGAACATCTCGTTGTCAGTCAACGTGACGTCAACGACCGCGCTCGGTCCGTTCTCACTCTCGGTGAGCGCGCCATCACTGCTGGTGGTGCAGAACGTGCTCACGATAGCGCCACTCGTGACCATTACGCGCGACCCGGGGTTCACCGGCAGTGTCTCACTGGCGCTCACGGGATTGCCCACGCTGTTGGCCGGGGGCCTCTCACCCGCAGCAGTGACGGGATCGACCTCGCGCCTGAACATACTCAACGCTGGCCAGGCCAACGGGACGTACACCGCCACCATTCGTGGCACGTCGACTGGCGTGGGCGAATCGAGCACCACAATTCAAATCGTTGTCGCGTCGCCAACGACGGGCTCGATCCAGTGGAATTTCTGTCAACTGCCGCCGTGGTTCGTTGCGGTGCGCGACGGTGCGGCAGGTCCTTGGACACGTATAGTGCCCTCCGGCACCGGTTTCACACACGCGTTCAATATTGCGGCGTCGACCGGCGCGGTGGCCATCGTGTCCGTCGATTCTGGTGTCGCACGCACAACGGTCTACCAAGGCAGCACGGCGGAACTCACCGCGATCGGGGCGGCCGAGTGCACCGTCAATCAACCCGCAACGACGCGCTCGGTGGCCGGTACGGTGACTGGAATGGCGGCAAACGAGGTTGCATACATCGGCATGGGCGGTTGGACGCAGTCCGTGCTTGGCAGCGGCAGCTACTCGATGCTGAATCTTGCGTCGGGCCCGCTCGATTTGATCGCGACACGGACGACCACTGATGTTTCGCTCAACTCGCTCATCAGCCGCATGATAGTGCGTCGCGGGCTCAATCCGGCGGCGGGTGCGTCAAACGCTGTGCTGGACTTCAACGCGAGTGAATCGTTCGCGCCCGCCACCTCGACGTGGACCTTTGGCAACACCAACGGCGAGCAATTCAGTACCGCGCAATCACTGCTCACGGCTGGTGGGTCGGCGGTACCACTCAACCTCGTGCCGGCGTTTGACCGCGCGCCCACCACGCGTACGATCTACGGCGTTCCAACAGCGCAGACGCTTCCTGGTGATTTGCACCAAGTCATCGCTACCATGGGGACAGTTGCCGTGGCCACTGCGCGGCCAACGCGCCAAGTCGTCACGTACGTGCGCAACGTGGTGGAT
>JANMKU010000184.1:0-2146 GCA_031372205.1 Gemmatimonadaceae bacterium
CGGAGACGCGGAGACAAACTTCGAAGAGAAGTGAAAGGGTCGGACTTCCGAGTGACACCTTGCAAGTCTCCGCGTCTCCGCGCCTCCGCGTGATTCTCCAGGTGGTACTATTTGTCCTTGGTCATTGTGAGACCGGTCACCGTGGCTTCGGTGTTGTGTGCGAAGCGGATGCCGTACACACCGTCAGTGGACTTGAGCTTGCCGGCGGTGACCAGCGTTGCCTTGTCATAGGTGCCGACGACGGTGCCGTTGATCGCGCATTCGACCTTGTCGCCTTTGACCGAGACGGCGATTTCCTGCATCACGGGCTGGCCCTTGCCGGCCGCCTTGTGCACCGCGGCGTTCGCTTCGCCACGTCCGTTCGCTTGAAACGGTGCCGGACCCATGCCGCGCACGATAAAGTTGCCGTTGCCGTAAGCCGCGCAATACAGGTAGCTCTGGTTCTCTGTGCCGAGATCATTGCCGCCGATCACGATTCCGTACGGATGCGGATGATCGTTGAGCCCCATGTACTCGGCTTCGTTGAACGTTGCCTTCACCGTGTAGTTCCCGCTGGCCTTGTTCGCCGGGTTCCAGTACGTCACCGCCGGACCGGTCGTCACCTTCAACACCTTCTTATCCATCGACAGCTTGGAGTTTTCCAATACCTGTCCGGCCTTCACTTCCTTCGCGTCAATCGTGCCCGCCCAACCGGCGGCACTGATACCACCGCCCGCAACCTTGCGAGAGGCTTCCTGATCAACGGCCTGCGCGCGCGTTACACTCGGCGCGAGCAGTAGGGCGGCGAGAGCCAACGTAGAGCGCAACTGATGACGCATGTGAAGTCCTCTCATGGGAAACGTTGTACGCGGCGATGGTTCATCGTGAGCACCGCTGCTATGGAACCGCGCGAAACACCATAGGTTCCGAGACAGGACCCGACCTCGAGTCGGGACCGCGCAGTAAATATGCCTCCGGCGCCGCCGCCGTCTATGCCCTGCGCGTGGCCGTCTGCCGCGCCCCTCGACCCTGAGCGATGAAAAAATTCCAGCGACTTGATGAAGCCATCACGCCCGACGGCACCGTGCTCTCGCTGTTTGAGCACGACGGGGCCTACGTCATTCGGGTGAATGGCGTCGAGCTAATGTCGACCCGCCGCCACTTCTCGGAAGACGCCCTCGCCGACTTGGTGTGCGCTCCGCTCCATGGTACACCCGGCGCGCAGGTACTCATTGGCGGGCTGGGGCTCGGCTTCACACTCAAAGCCGCGCTTCGTGCCCTTGCTTCGGATGCGCACATCGTCGTCGCTGAACTGGTCGGCAAGGTGATCGAGTGGAATCGGAACACCGATTATCCGCTGGCTGCCGACGCCTTGCTGGACGCGCGCGTCGAACTTCGTCATGGCGACGTGGCGCGTATCCTTCGCGAGCGCCCGGGAGCATTCGATGCGATCATCCTGGACGTCGATAACGGCGCTGATGCGCTCACTACTGCGGGGAACGCGGCATTGTACCGGTCGACTGGCATCCACATGGCCGTCGGTGCGCTCCGTCCCGGCGGGCGGGTGGCGTATTGGTCGGCCACCGAGGACCGCAACTTCGAAACAATGTTGCAGCATGCTGGACTGGCGGTGGAGGTGAAGCGTGTACGAGCGCATGCGACCTCTGGTGCGTGGCACACGTTGTACGTCGGGCAGACCACCGCCGAACGCAGTCTCGGCTCGCGACTGCGAACGACGTGACGCAGTGTGCCGTGCGATGCGGGGCCGGAGCGACTGCCCCGGCCCCGCGATTTCACTCGTGTCTCCGCGATGCGGATCTCACGGGGGCGTGGAGGCGGCTGGACCAGCACCACCCCACGTGTATAGCGCCTCGCCCTTCACGCCGAGTTCCTTGGCCGGCACGGGCATGTCGCGCGGAGTACCGGCTAACAACCCGTCCGTGCGGCGGCGCCAGTAGTACGGAGACGACCCGAGGCCGAGGAGCTCGATGTCCATCTCGTAGCCCAGCTTATCGGTCAGGCCGGCGACACCGTCAGCAGCCGTCGCGGCCGACAAGCCACCACGCGTCACACGCGTCTTGTTGATTAGCGTTGCTGCTGTGCCGAGCGCGCCGCCACTGCGAATAATCGCTTCGGCCCAGAGCAGATCGCTCTGACCGGCCGACAC
>JANMKU010000188.1:0-14052 GCA_031372205.1 Gemmatimonadaceae bacterium
GCGCCAGCTCTTCCGCCGCCGCAACATCGGTGAACGCCGCCGTGATCGTGCGGGAAGCGACGGGCCGCGTCGCACAGTCGGCGTCGGGATCGAGGACATGCACGTCATATCCCATCGATCGCGCGGCCAACGCGGTCATGCGTCCGAGTTGGCCGCCGCCCAGAAATCCGATCGTGGCGCCGGGAAGGATGGCGGTGCTGTTCACGAACGAATGGCGCCAGGCGCGTCGAGTGGTTGTGCCAGTGCATCCGCCGCCTTTGCGCGGCGGCGGGTCGCGAGCCGTTCGTGCAAGGCATCGTCTTGCGACGCGATGATCTGCGCCGCAAAGAGTGCCGCATTCGCCGCTCCAGGTTTGCCGATTGCGAATGTCGCCACGGGAACGCCGGCTGGCATCTGCACGATGCTGAGCAACGCGTCCATGCCATGCAGCGGTGTTGCCACGACTGGGACACCAAGCACCGGTACCAGTGTCTTCGCTGCGAGCATCCCGGGCAGGTGTGCCGCACCGCCCGCGCCGGCGATGATCGCGCGCAGTCCTCGGGCTGCGGCCTGTTCCGCATAGATGAAGAGCAGGTCGGGTGTGCGGTGCGCTGACACAACGCGCGCTTCGTACGGCACACCGAGTTCGGCCAAGATCTCGCAGGCGGCGCACATGGTGTCAAAGTCGCTGGCGCTACCCATTACCACACCGACGATCGGTGCGACGTGCGACCCTGACATTGTGTCGTTCGAGTCAGAAGTCACGGCTGCTTCGGCACGACAACGGACAGGCGCTCCGTGCCGCTCCACTCCTGGAATGAACCGTCGAACATGCGCGCGTCGTAGCCGATAAGCGTGGCAACAAACCACAACAGGCTCGCTTGCTGTCCGATATGGCAGTACGTCACCACTGGCTTGCCCGCGGTGACGCCAGCGTCAACAAACAAGCGGCGCAGCTCCGTGGGTGCCTTGAACCGGCCGCCTTCGCTGACAGACGCGAAGGGAATATTGGCGGCCGTTGGGATGTGCCCGGGGCGCGGATAGCCGCCGCCATCGCCGTTGTAGAAGCGCGGCAATCGTGCATCAACCAAGGCGACACGTCCGTCCGACGTGGCTTGTTCCACCTGGGCGATCGTGGCGATGAGCTGCGGCTGCAGGTGCGGCGTAAACGTCGTGGCACGTGCTGCTGGTGGTGCGATAGTGGACACTGGACGCGCTTCGCTGCGCCACGCCTTGAACCCACCATCAAGCATCGACGTGCGATCAAGCGCGCCGAGGTAGGCCAGTGTGAGGAAGACGCGCGCGGCGGATTGCAGGGTGTCGTCGTGCGGGACTACGACGATGCGCGTGCGGTCGCCGATGCCGTTGGTTTGGGCCCACGTCGTGAGTTGCTCGGCCGTCGGCAGTTGGAGGGAAAGTTTGCTCACGCTCGCTGGAGCGGAGACGTCGGCCAGCGCTACAAATCGCGCACCGGCAATGTGGCCGCTGTCGTACTGCGCTCGTCGGCCAACGTGAAGCACCACCAGATCACCGTCCGCGGTATGCGCGCCAAGCCACGCTGTGCTGACCAGCATGTTCGGTCGCGCCGCTCGGTTGGCCGACGCGGCGCTCATGTCGCGGCCCGTCGTTCCTTGATGACACGCCGCGAGCGCCAACAGTGCAACGAGCGGGGTCACGCGGCGCGCGCAGACGAAGAAACGAGCGATCATGGTTCGGCAGGGAAGAAGAAAGTCGGGCGCAGCGTCCGAATACGATAGCCAGTTGCCTGATCGGGCGGCAGTTTGTCCGGATGCCTAAGCCAAGCGATCCACCCGTCTTGTCCGCACCCATCCGCTACGACGCGCGGCTTGGCACGTTCTCCGGCACGATGCTGGTCGTAGGTGGTGTCATTGGCGCCGGCATCTTCCTCTCCCCAGCGGTGGTTGCTCAGCGTGTTGGGTCGGCCGGACTTACGTTGACGGCGTGGGGGTTGGGCGCGGTGGTGGCGATTATCGGCGGCTTCATTTACGCCGAACTTGGCGCGCGTCGCCCATTGGCCGGTGGCACGTACATATACCTGCGTGACGCGTGGGGACCGTTGCCCGCGTTCCTTTATGGGTGGGCCCTGTTTCTCATCATGGCCACCGGTGCCATCGCGGCTGTTGCCGTCACGGGCGCAAGCTATTTCGCGACGTTGCTCGGACTTGACGCAACCGCAATTCGACCGCTGGCGTTTTCGTTGATCGTGGTGCTGACGGTGCTGAACGTGCTTGGCGTGCGCATTGGCGCCGTCGCGGGCAACGTGCTGACCGTGCTCAAGTTGAGCGCGATTGCCGTGCTGATCGTGGCCGCACTCGCGCTCACGCCGTCCCATGCCGCGCCGACACCGTCGTCCGTGACGATACTCACGGTACCACACGGTGGCATTGCGGTGGCGCTTGCGCTCGGCGCTGCACTGGTGCCCGTGCTCTTTTCATACGGGGGCTGGCAACAGACGAACGCGGTCGCCGAAGAACTCGTGGATCCGGCGCGCACGTTGCCGCGTGCGCTGATTCTTGGCGTACTGCTGGTCGTGATCACGTACATGCTCGTCAACGTAGCGTACTTGCGGGCGCTTGGTGTGGAGGGGCTCGCCAACAGTCAGGCCCCTGCCGCCGATTCGATGTTCGTCTATCTCGGTGCGGCAGGTCGCACGCTGATCACCTGCGGGATCGTGGCATCAACCGTCGGATTTCTGAGCATGGTGATCCTCATGTCGGCGCGCGTGTATCAAGCGATGGCGGCCGACGGTTTGTTCTTTCAGCAACTCGCCACACTCAACGCGAGAACGCGCACGCCTGTGGCCGCGCTTGTGGCGCAGGGAATCGTGGCGCTCGCGTTGCTGCTCACCGGCACGTACGGTCAGCTACTGGATTATGTCGTCTTCGCGGACTGGATTTTCTTTGGCGCGACGGCGGCTTCGCTGTTTGTTTTCCGCGCGGCCGATGCCCGCGGCGGCCCTCGACCAACGATCGTCGTGCCGTGGCATCCCCTCAGTACCCTGCTATTCATTGCCGCAGCGGTGTATGTCGTCGCTGGCTCGGTGATTTCCAATCCGGGCAACGCAGCGCGAGGTGCTGCGCTGATTGCCCTCGGCTTGCCGGTGTTTGCCTATTGGCGTCGCCAGCGCGCGGGCGAACGCGCGTGATTCCTCGCGTGACTGCGTTGTATGTGTACCCGCTCAAGGGCGCGAAGGGTATTGCGGTGGACGAGCTCACGTTCGATGCGCGCGGCGCGCTGGGAGATCGTCGATGGATGCTGGTTGACCCCGCGAGCGTGGCCATTACGCAGCGAGACGTTCCGCGTCTGACACTGCTGGGGCAGTCATTCGTCACCAGTGATCGGAACGGTGCGCTTCGGTTGGCGATGGACCGATCGGGTGCGCTGGAGGTGGCGGTGCCGACGCACGACGAGGTGCGCGACGTTCGCGTTTGGGACGACACGGTAGCGGCGCACGATGTCGGTGACGAGGCCGCGCGCTGGTGCCGCGACGCGCTTCGCGTTGAGTGCCGACTTGTGCGGCTCGCTCCCCAGGCCCGCCGGCCGCTCCAGCAACGTTTTGCCGGGTCACTCTCGGCGCACGGCCGCGAAACGACCCTGTCTGACGGTGCGCCGTTGCTATTGCTCGGCGCTCAGAGCGTCGCGCTGCTGAACGAGAAACTTGCAGCCCGCGGCGTCGAGCCGATGAGCATGATGCGCTTCCGTCCAAATATTTTCGTGTCGACGGTCGTCGCCCACGACGAAGATCACTGGTGCGATGTGCGCATCGGCACCGTCACCATCGCGATCGGGACGCCCTGCAAACGGTGCGTGGTCACGACGGTGGACCTGCGCAGCGCGGAGAAGGGGATCGAACCGCTGCGCACGCTCGCGACCTATCGACAAGACGGCAATGCGGTGATGTTCGGAATGAACGCGAGCCACGCACTCTCGAACGTGACGAGCGCCGTGCTCCGTATTGGTGACGAGGTCATCGTCAAGACGCGTCAATAGCGTCCGAAGGCGGAAGCGAGAGTCTCACGACCGTGTGCCCATGGTCGTGCCGCACGGCCAGTGTGCCGTGATGCGAGTGCGCGACCCATTGCACCACCGACAATCCGATGCCGGTCGCGTGCCGCTCTGGCGATCCAGTGGGCAACGTGAACACGGCACCATCGTTTGCGACTTCCACAACGAATCGCGCGCCGTCTTGAAAGCACGACGCGGTGACTGCTGCGCTGTTGTGCCCGTGGCGGCAGGCGTTCTCCAGAAGTTCGAGCAGGGCTTCCTGCAACAGCGCCGAGTTGCCCACGATGACCAGCGGCTCGGCGCGACCGATCGCGAGCGTACGCCCCAGCGCAGATGCGCGCGCGCGCATGAGGTCTGTACACTCCAGTAACAGTCCGTCCAACTCCACGTGGTCGTTCAATCGCACCGCCTCCCCGCTGCGCGCTTCGGCGAGCAGGAAGAGTTCGTCGACGCGACGCCGCATATGTTCCGCCGCTGTCCGAATGCGACCGAGTGTCGCACGCGTCCGCTGCTCACTCGACGGTGAGTCGAGGGCGTGCGCGGCCTCACCGAGGACGAGCGTCAACGGTGTCCGTATTTGATGCGCCGCCTCGCGAACGAACCCACGATTGCTGTGTTGCGCCTGCTCCAGTCGATCGAGTAGCGCATTGAACTCCTCGGCGAGACGCGACACCTCATCGGGTGGACTCGTTACCTGCAGTCGACGAGACAGATCGGATGGGGCGATGGCCGCGATCGCGTGCGCAAGCGAGGTCACCGGCGCAAGCGCACGACCTGCGACGGCGTAGCCGGCGACAAGACTTGTCAGCAGAATCAGCGGAGACGCGATGGCCAGTACGAGCCCCAACAGCTCCGTATCGCTCTCAATGCCTTCGGTAGAGCTGAACGCCAGCACGGTGACAGATTCCGTACGCCCGCCACGGCTGTGCAGCGTTGCCGAACTCGCGGTTGCGCGCAGATCGGGACCGCCGTCCTCAACGTTGAAACGCACCGTACCCGCGTCGTGCCAATGCTGAAGTACACGCGGGTAGGCCGAGTCGGCATCAACGGCGGAGAGGGGCATGCTTCGATCGTCCAGCAGCACAAACGCGTCTCCGTTCGGCGGCCATTCCGCAGCTACCTCGCGCGCTGCAAACGCGAGCGACGAATCAGGCTCCACAGCGCGTTCACGTTGTACGGCCGCGAGCACGCCGCTCATGATGGCGTCAAGGCGACCGTCCAGACGACGACGAGACTCGCGGTTGAGGTAGCCGAGCGCACCGACCGTCAGCAATGCCAGGCCAATGGCAAACGCGAGCGCGAATCCGGACGCCAGTCGGAGCCGAAGCCGACTAGTCGCCATCGGCACTGTGGTGGCGATCCGACAGCAGATATCCGCTCCCGCGAATGGTGCGCAGCAGGGGCGGAAGCCCGTGTCGATCGATCTTCCGTCGCACGCGGCCGACCAGGACATCAACCGCGTTTGCGACCGGGTCGAAGTTGTCGTCCCACACGTGCATCAATATCTGCGCGCGGGAGACGACCCGGTGCGGGGCGCGCATCAGATACTCGAGCAGTGAGAACTCGCGCGCGGTCAAGGGGACGCCGATGCCGGCGCGCTCAACGTCGTGGGTGGCCGGATCGAGTGTGAGATCGGCGAGCCGCAACAGCGGCTCCAATGACACCGCCGGTCGTCTCGCGAGCGCACGCAATCGCGCGAGCAATTCGTTCACCGCAAATGGCTTGGCAAGGTAATCGTCGGCACCCGCGTCGAGTCCGCGGACGCGGTCGTTGACTGCATTGCGCGCCGTAAGCATCAGGATCGGCACGCGGTCGCCGCGCGCGCGCAACGTGCGACATATCGCAAACCCATCCATGTCGGGCAGCCCAAGGTCGAGCACTACAAGGTCGTACTCTCCAATCGCCAGTGCGGTGAGCGCTGCCGCGCCCGTCGCGACCGCGTCGGCAGCCCACGCCGCCTCGCCGAGGACGCGCACAAGAAACTCGCGCACCTCGGCGTCGTCTTCAACGACAAGCAGACGCATGCGATTGCAGCGAATGCCGTGTTACGGTTTCTTGACCGGCGGCGTGGACGCCTTGACCGCAGCGGCCTTGGCTTTGTCAGCCTTCGCTTTGTCAGCCTTTGCTTCCTTCGCCTCGTCGGCCGGTGTCTCATGTTCAACACCAATCACTGCGCCGGTCATGGCGTCGATCGCGACTTCCTCGATACCCTTCTTGCCTTCCACTTTGATATCGAAGGAGTAGATCAGCTTCTTCTTCTCCATCTCAAGTTCCGCCGCTTGCACCTTCCCGTTGGGCACTTTAGCGAGCGCTGTGGCCGTTGCTGTTTCCGGGGTGACTTTCGCCTTCTTGAGCAGACCGGGGGTCTCTTCCTTCATCGTCGCCTGTGCGTGCAGCGGCGCGCCAACAAGGAGCGCGATGGTAGTGGCGACGAGCGCGATGTGTTTCATGGAACGAGCTCCGGCGAAGTGAGGCGTCAGCCGAGAGTCGGCAGACGATAGGCTCGACCGCGAATAGCGACGAGTAGTACGGGGACGACGAACAGGGTGATCGGCGTTGAGAGCGCAAGGCCACCGATGACGGCGAGGGCGAGTGGCTTTTGCAATTCGCTCCCGGCGCCAATACCCAGCGCCAATGGCAACAGGCCAAACAGTGTGCAGAGCGTGGTCATGAGAATCGGGCGCAAGCGAACGCGGGCCGCTTGCCGAATGCCAGTTTCCAGATCGACCCCGCTAAGCGCCATCTGATGTCGCGTGAACTCGAGCAGGATGATGCCGTTCTTGACGATCAGGCCGACCAGCAGAATGAGTCCCATGAAGCTGGACACGTTCAATGACGTTTGCGTGACAAGCAAAAGCGCCAGCGCGCCGACAAAAGAAAGCGGCGCGGCCAACAGCACGGCCAGGGGTTCCACGAAGGAACGAAATTGCACGACCATCACGGCCATGACACTGACGGCCGCTAGTCCGAGGACGAGGAGCAGCGCGGCGAATGCTTGCTGCTGGCTCGCATAGCGTCCGCCGAGTTCGACCCGAATGCCTTGCGGTGCCGGATGCTCACGCAGGGCCTGCTTTACGTCGGCAATGACTTCGCTGAGCGCGCGACCCTCGACGCCTGCCGTGAGCGAGATGAGCTGCTGCTGGTTTTCTCGAACATATTGCCCGCGCACGTCGGCCGTCCGGAAATCTGCGAGTGTCGATAGAGTGGTTTCACGCCCGGACGTGCTGAGGATTGGCAGGGCGCCCAGACGCGACGGATTGAAGCGCACGGAATCTGGTGCGCGTACGCGGACACCAACGGATCGGTCGTCGAGGCGAATTTCGCCTGCCGGCACACCGAGCAGTGCTCCACTCACGAAGGTGCCGATGTCGCGCGCCGTCAAGCCAAGGCGAACGGCCTCCGTAGCGCGGACGGTCATCGACATTTCCGCGCTGGGCTCTGCGATGCCGTCATAGAAATCTTCAAGCCCGCTGATCTCCCCGACTGGCTTGCTGAGCACGGTGGCATACGCCTCAAGCGCCTTGAGGTCTGAACCGAACAGTTTGATTTCCATCGGGCTGGCCGCGCCCGACAAATCGTCTAGTACGTCCGACAGAATTTGAATGAACTCTGCGCGCGCGCGTGGGACCGCGCGTTCGACCTTGCCGCGGACCTCGTCCATGATGTCGGCAATGTGTCGCGCGCGCTGCGAATTCGGCTGCAGCTTCGCGACGATGTCGCTCTTGTTTTGTTCTGTCGCAAAGAGACCAAGTTCGGCCCCAGTGCGTCGTGATGTGCCGGTGACCTCCGGCGTCTCCGCGAGGATCTGCTCGATGATGTGCAGTTGGCGATCTGTTTCGGCCAGCGCGGTGCCACCCGGGGTGACCACATCCACGACGAACGACCCCTCATCCATCTCCGGCAGAAACCCTGTGCCAAGCAAACGGTAGACACCGAAGCCACCAGCGACGAGGAGCAACGCCGCGGCCAACGTCAATCCCGTGTGGCTCAGTGCTGCACCAAGTGCACGCTCGTAGCGCCCGGACAACGCATCAAGGGCGCGGCCGAGGCGTGCGAGCAGGCCGCGCGATGTCGCGAGCTGGTCGTCAGGCTGGCGATCAGCGTCGCGGAGGAACTGATCGCTCAGCAACGGAATAATCGTCAGCGCGAGGACAAAGGATACCAGCACACTGATGGTGAGCGTCAGCGAGAGTGCGGCGAAGAACTGGCCAGAGACACCCTGCAATAGTCCCAACGGGAGAAACACGACGACGGTCGTAATCGTGGACGATGTTACGGGTCCGATCAGTTCCTGCACCGCGTTGCGTATGGCCACGGAGCGATCGCTGGTGAAGCGCAGGTGACGAACGATGTTTTCGGTGATGACGACGGCGTCGTCGATCACGAGGCCGATCGCAATGGCCATCGCTCCGAGCGTCATCAGGTTGAACGTTTGGTTGAACAGGCGCATCAGCAGCACGGTGATCGCCAACGTCAACGGGATCGCGACGGCACTGATCGCGGTGATGCGCAGGTGTCGAAGAAAGAGGAGCAGTACGAGGACGGCGAGCGCCGCGCCGATCAGCATGGCGTCGCGCACTGACGTCACGGCATCTCGCACCAGCGACGCCTGATCATAGACCGGCTTCAAGTGCACCCCGACGGGGAGGGTCGGTGCGATGGCCGCCACGAGCCGAGCCACGCTGTCGGCGATGAGAATCGAGTTGCCGTCGGCTTGTCGCGTGATGTTCAGCAACGCGGCCGGTTTTCCGTCACCCGAGATCACGCGCACATGGTCTTCGGTACCGCGAAAGACGGTGGCCACATCGCGGACGCGGGTGTCGGGTGCCACGATCACATTCGCGATGTCCTCAACCGAGTGTGCCTCTTGCGCCGACACGACGAGATACTGCTTGTAGTCCTGTGCAATGCGTCCGACCGCATCAACGGTAGTGTTGGCGCGGATCGCGGTGGCCAGCTGTTCGTACGTCAATCCCACCGCGGCGAGTCGGGTCGGGTCAGCAACGACTTCGATCTCGCGAACGTCGGTGCCCTGCACATCGACGCGCCCGACTCCCGGCACACGTGAGAGCACGGGCTTGATCTGGTACCGTGCGATATCGAACAACGTGGCCGCGTCTCCGCCTTCCAGATTGTACGACAAGATCGGAAAGAGCGACGGCGTCAGTCGTTCGATTTCGAGCTCAACGCCGACGGGAAGCTCACCCCGGACCTGCTCCACGCGCGTCCGCACCAATTGGAGCGCGCGCTCCATGTCGGTGCGCTGATTGAAGGTGATGTTCACCTCGCTGGCGCCGCGAATCGAACGCGACTGCACGCGTTCGACCCCGGGCACAATGCTTACCGCCTCTTCGATGGGACGGGAGATGGCGAATACCACCTGACGGGCGCCAAGCGCCGAGCCTTGCGCAACGATCGTAATGCGCGGAAAGGCGAGCTCGGGATAGATGGCGGAGGGGAGGGCGCGTCCCGACCAGATCCCCGCCGCACTGAGGAGCGCAACGGCGAGATAGACGAACCGGCGATGCGCGGCGACGACATCGTACAGTCGGCGCGGTGAGGAGGCGCCGTGGGCACGCGGACGGTCGTGCTGTTCGGTCACGGTTTCGCTCGAACAACGCGACTGCCATCATCGACGCCATACGCGCCGTTGGCAACGACAACCTCCCCAGCCTTCAGTCCCTCAGCAATCCAAACGCGGCGATTGGCTCGACCGGCGACGGTGACATCGCGCGCGTGGGCGACGCTCACACTGTCGACCACGAAGACGCGAAAGCCATCGCCCGTGGGCACCAGCGCGTCGTCTGGGACCGTGAGTGCGGCCGGATGCGCCCGCACGCGGATGCTGCCGAAGAGCGATTCACCTAAGCGGAGTGTTCGCATTGGCGCCGACACCGCGACCCGCACGGCAACACCGCGCGTCGCGCTGTCAACAGATGCAGCGATGTCGGTAATCGCGCCGCTCGCTACACGGGGCGCATCGATGTTCGCTCCGTCGTGCAGCGTGACCACATTGCCGAGTGCGACACGCACCACGTCAGACGGCGAGAGAAAGAGAATCACGTCGAGCGCCGATGGGTCGGCAATTTCCACCAGGGGCTGACCGGCGTCGACGCTGGCACCGAGCACCGTGTTGACGCGGGTCACGGCGCCGCTGAACGGTGCGCGTAGGTGCGACAGTTCAACGGCGCGGCGTGCATTGACTGCGTTCAATCGGCCGACTGCCTGATCGGCTAGCGCGACATCGAGATCTTTGCGGGGTGCTATTCCTGCGTCGACCAGGCGCTGCGCCCGTGCTGCCGCCCGGTCGGCGGCGGTGAGCGCCGCCTCTGCGCTGGCGAGTGCGGCGTCGAATGCCGGTTGCTCAAATGTGATCAGTTCGGCGCCCGCTTGCACACGTTGGCCCACGGAAACGAGCACGCGCGCGACGCGGGTAGGGCCCGGCGCGGACAACAGCGCCACATGCCCGACACGGGCGATCACGGTGCCAATGTTCGACAGCGTTTCGACAAACGTCGATGCGCGCACTGTGTCGAGGGCGACGGTGACTTCCGTCGACGGCGCCGTCGTTCCGGCTTCGGCCAGAGAATCGGCGGTCGCAACGTCCGCCTTGGTCGTGTCATCTGGGTCGCGCGCGGACTTGCTCGCCTCGCCAGCGCAGGACCAGAGGAGCACGAGTGCTACGGGGACGGCGAGGCGCAGGCGCGCAGAATGGAAAGTGCAGGTCGGCATGGCGATCATGGCGGAGATGCGGCGGAGAGAGTGAGCAGACGCACCAACGCGGCACTGTTGCGAGCGACCGCGATGTCGACCAGATACTGCGACAAGGTCTCTCGTGCCGAGCGCTGCGACTCGAGCACGCTCACGAGGGTGGACGCACCTTCGCGATAGGCTAGGAGCGAGAGCGCTGCGACACGATCGGCGCTGGATACAAGTCGCGCCGAGCGCTCGGCGCGCATGTTCGCGCTCACCGCCTCGCGTTGCGCCAGCGCCAGCGCCGCTGAGAGTTCGATGCGATCAAGAGCGAGCTGCGCGCGAGCGCGATCGACCACAACGCGTGCGGCGTCAGTGGCAGCCGCGTTGCGATGGAACAGCGGCAGTGGCAACGAGAGTCCAATGAGCGGGAGAGCCCCTCCAGGCCCACCTGGATTCCCCGTCTCGACACCAAGGGACAGGACTGGCGGCGCAAACAGGCGTCGTCGTTCAAACTGCAGCAACAAGTCGGCGGCCCGGAGATCCTCTTCACTGGCGGTCAGGAGCACACCGCGTGCTGTGACGCGTGGTCCTGACGTCGCCGACATCGGACGTGGGACATCCAGCGCGAGACTGTCGGTCAACACGATCGACGGCGTCGTAGCCGGAAGGCCCATGGCCGCCTGCACCGAAAGCACCGCGGCGATGGCCGCCACCGAATCGGACGCCGAGAGGTTTCCTGCTTGTCCAGCGAACAGCTGCGCGATCTCGACATCAAGGGTACTTGCATCGCCGGCGTCGCGTCGAAATTGCGCCAGTACCAGCAGGCTGTCCGCATCACCGGCCGACCGATGGGACAGTTGGGCGCGTCTGGTCGCGGCCAGCGCCATCGTGTATGCGGTGTCGACCGTGAAGGCGATGGCCTCGCGCGCAAACGCGTAGCGGTGACTGGCAGCGCCAAGCCCAGCCTCGGCGGCGTCGATCCGCAACCGGCGAAGTCCGGGCAGGTCCAGCGGCACGTCCAAGGTGAAGTGAGCTTGCGGGGCAGACTTGCTGTACGACGCACCAATCGTTGGATTCTCAAGCTGTTTCGCGACCGCCAAGGCGGCGCGCGCCGTGCTGGAATCGGCACGCGCCAATCGCAGCCGCGGTGCGCTGTCCATCGCCGCCGCGATTGCATCCGCTCGCGTCACCGGTCGTTGCGCGTCCAGCCGGTGTACCCACAGCAACGCCAACGCGACTCCCAGCGAGGCGACGACCGCACGGTGTCGCTGCGACGAAGTGCGTGCGGCGCGTGACAAGGGAAGCAGGGCAGGCATGCGCAGACGCGGGCGGGGAGGGATCACCACGCTCGATCGAGCGCGCGAGTAAAAAACGTAACGCGTGGATGCTGTCCGGACGATGACAACGGGCCAATGCAGACCCAGACCTCGGCGTCGTCTTCCCGGGCCGCGGCGCGCTGACGGGCGACCAGCACCCCGCGGCGAAAGCGGCGCCACGATTGGTTGCGCGTCGATCACGTCGGGGGCAAACATCGCTTCACGGTCAACAAGGCGACCCTCACCGAGCCTAGCCAGCAAGCGCTGGATCAGGTGATCGTCTGCCGGAAAGACGGGAACTACCACATTATCGGGCACACCGACAGTGACGGCGACGAGGAGTTGAATAAACGGCTGTCCCGAGCTCGCGCGAATGCGGCGCGGTCGTACCTCATGACCAGGCGTGTGGCGCCACCTCGCCTTAGCGCCGTCGGCATGGGCGAGACGTCACCAATCGCGGACAATGCGACGGTCGAAGGCAAGGCCAAGAACCGACGGTTGGCGTTCTGACCACGGTGAGTCATGTCGCTTCTGTAAACAAAAAACGGGCGGTCACGGAAGTGGCCGCCCGTCTTCGACTTCAGTGATCGTACTCAGCAGAGAATCAAACAGTGAGCTCCCGGGGAGGGACTCGAACCCCCGACAGGGTGATTAACAGTCACCTGCTCTACCACCTGAGCTACCCGGGAATGTTCAGCAGCAGACAGTGAGTATCGTCACCGACCGGGATGGAGTCAACCCGCCGTCATCTGGTGCGTCACCTGGTCACGGCGCACTCGCATGCAAGACCGGCGCGAGCCACCGACCGGTATGCGATGCAGCGACCGCCACGATCTCTTCCGGTCGGCCCATGGCCACGACCCGTCCGCCGCCATCGCCGCCGTCAGGCCCCATGTCGATGATCCAGTCCGCAAGCTTGATCACGTCGAGATTGTGCTCGATGAGGATCAGCGTGTGCCCCTGGTCGAGCAGGCGTTCGAACACGGTAGCCAACCGGCGAATATCCTCCAGGTGCAAACCGGCGGTCGGTTCATCGAGCACATAGAGCTTGCGAGACGCCCCCTTGATCGTGAGCGCGAGTTCCCGCGCAATCTTCAATCGCTGCGCCTCGCCGCCCGAGAGCGTCGTTGCAGGCTGCCCAAGCCGAAGGTAACCCAGCCCGACCTGCTGTACATGCCACAGGGCCTGCGCGAGTTTATCCTCACGCGGAAAAAACTTGATCGCCTCATCGATTGTGAGCGCCAGCACGTCGGCAATGTTGCGTCCCTTGAGCCGCACCTCGAGCACCTCCGGCTTGAAACGCTTGCCACCGCAGGCATCGCAGGGAATGAACACGTCCGCCATGAACACCATTTCCACTTCGAGTGCGCCGGCGCCCTCGCACTGATCGCAACGTCCGCCCGCCACATTGAACGAGAAGTGTCCGGGCCCGAATCCCTTGGTTTTGGCAACGGTTGATGCGGCGAACAGTCGTCGAATTTCATCGTACGCCTTTACATACGTGACCGGATTCGATCGCGGCGAGCGTCCAATCGGCGACTGATCCACGAGCACGACGTCGTCGATGTGCTCGTGACCGGTGAGCGAGGTGAAGCGCCCCACGGTCTCCCCAAGATGTTCCTTCGCTGAATGCTCGCCGTGGAGTCGTGCTTCGACCGCGTGGAAGAGAATGTCATGCACCACCGTGCTCTTACCGGAGCCTGAGACCCCCGTGACGACGGTGAGTGCGCCAAGCGGAATGCGCACGTCAACGGCGTGCACGTTGTGTGCAGTCGCACCGCGAAGATCGAGCCAGCGAGGCCCCACGGCGCGACGTGTCGCGGGCAGCGGTATTGTTCGCGCGCCGGTGAGATATTGGCCAGTGAGCGGACTCTGCGCGACATCGCGCATCGGCCCGGCAAACATCAACTGGCCGCCCTGTTCTCCGGCGGCGGGCCCAAGCTCGATCATATAGTCGGCAATGCGCATCGCCTCCAGGTCATGCTCCACCATCACCACGGTGTTGCCCACATCTCGCAACCGGACGAGGAGCCCG
>JANMKU010000140.1:0-1107 GCA_031372205.1 Gemmatimonadaceae bacterium
CTGAATCTCACCAGCAATGGCAAGAGCGCGCAGATTCGCTATCAGACGCGTGTGCTCTCCGATCCGCGTGATCGCGGCGTGATTGACTTGTCGAAACCGCTCTACATGGAGACGTACGGCGAGTGGACGAAGAAGGAAGGACTGACACAGGTCGACGCCATGAACGGCGGCGCGAAGGTGATCAGCTATGAAGACGCCAAGGTGGACTATCGCAAGGCACGCGACGCGGACACGTGGGTGTATGCACGGCAAACCGTCGTCAAGTATCCTGATTATTACGCGGCCGATGATGGCCTCAAGAACGAGCGTCGCTTAACCGATGCGAATCCGCAGCAGAAAGAAATTGCCTGGACACCCGGCGCCAAACTCGTCGACTACGCGTGCGACAACGGCGGCGGCAAACATCAGGCGGTGTTGTATCTCCCAGCCGGATACGAAGCGGGCAAGACGTACCCGATGGTCACATACATCTATGAGAAGCTGAGCCAGGAGTACAACGCCTACACTGAACCCAACGCGACGCGCTACAGCAATCCGAGTGTGTACACGTCACGCGGCTATGCCTTCCTCAAGCCCGACATTGTCTATCACGTGAACGATCCGGGCCGGTCGGCGGTGTGGTGTGTTGTGCCCGCCGTGAAAGCGGCGATCGCCACCGGCATGATCGACAAGGATCGGGTGGGCTTGCAGGGACACAGCTGGGGTGGTTATCAGACCACTTTCATCACGACGCAAACCAACATCTTCAAGACCGCCGTGGCCGGTGCGCCACTGACCGACATGGTGTCGATGTTTGGGTCGATGTACTGGAATACGGGCAGCACGGACGCGTCCATTTTTATCTCCAGCCAGGGCCGCTTTACCGGTGGACCGAACGATGTACCGGCCGCATACATGCGGAACTCACCACAGAACTTTGCGCAAAATCTGAACATTCCTTTCATGATTCTGCACAACGATCGCGACGGTGCCGTCGACTTCAATCAGGGCATCACGTACTACAACCATCTCCGCCAACTCGGCAAAGATGTCGTACTGCTTGAGTACGTGGGCGAGAATCACGGCCTGGCGCGCCCCGCCAATCAGAAGGACTACAACCTGCGCATG
>JANMKU010000263.1:0-10174 GCA_031372205.1 Gemmatimonadaceae bacterium
CGAGCACGGCGAGACGCCGCTCCGCATCGTCATCGATCCGATCGGGCACCAGCAGATAGCAGTAAGCGCGACGGTGGGAGCGGCCGACGCGCCCGCGCAGCTGATACAGCTGGGCCAAGCCCAAATGATCGGCGCGATTGACGAACATCGTATTGGCATTGGGCACATCCAATCCACTTTCCACGATCAGCGTGGACACGAGGATGTCCACGTCTCCCTCGACGAAGCGCCGCATCACCGTTTCGAGCTCGCGCTCTTTCATCTGCCCGTGGCCGACAGCGATACGAGCCCGTGGCACCAGCCGCTGTAAATGATCAGCAATCGCGACAATCGTCTCAATGCGATTGTGCACAAAAAACACCTGGCCGCCGCGATCCAGTTCGCGTGAAATCCCCTCCTCAAGCAGCCCGTCATCCCACGGCTCCACAAACGTCAGCACCGGTGACCGATCGAGCGGCGGGGTGGCCATGATAGTCAGGTCACGCAACCCGGCCAGCGACTGGTGCAATGTGCGTGGGATCGGTGTTGCGGTCAGCGTCAGTACGTCCGTCTCAAGTTTGAGTTGTTTGAGGCGCTCCTTGTGCTTGACGCCAAACCGGTGCTCTTCGTCGACGACAATCAGTCCAAGATCGGCGAATTGCACATCGGGACTGAGCAAACGATGCGTGCCGATGACGACATCGATTTGCTTGTTCTTGAGGGCCGCCACCACAACGGCTTGTTCCTTAGCTGTCTGGAAGCGACTCATGACCTCCACCCGGACAGGAAAATCGGCGAAACGATCGCCGAAGCTGCGCGCGTGCTGTTCTGCCAGAATTGTTGTCGGCACCAACACAGCGACCTGTCGTCCCCCCTGCACCGTCTTGAACGCCGCCCGGATGGCAATCTCCGTCTTGCCATAGCCAACGTCACCCACCAGCAGGCGGTCCATCGGACGGTCGCCTTCGAGGTCGCGTTTCACATCGGCCGTGGCCTTGCGTTGGTCGGGCGTATCTTCGAACAAGAACGAACTTTCGAGCTGGCGTTGCCACGGGGTATCAGCACCATGGGGCGGGCGCGTCGTGATCTTTCGCCGCGCGTACAACTCCAGCAACTCTTGCGTCATCTCAAGAATCGCAATCCGCGTTTTTTCGCGTTGTTGCTTCCAGCGATTCCCGCCGAGCTTGTGCAAGCGCGGCGCAGGCGCGTCCTCCGACACATCGCCGGCACTGCGATAGCGTTCGATCTGATCGATGCGATACAGCGGCACGTTCAGTCGATCGCCGCCTTCGTACTCGATCACCGCTGCTTCGATCGTACTTTCGCGCACGAAGATTTTTTCGATGCCGCGATAGATCCCGATGCCGTGCTCCAGATGCACGACGTAGTCGCCGGGCTTGAGCGCGCCGATGGTGTCAAGCGCCGCGCCGGTGCCATACTTGCGCGTCCGACGCATGCGGCGATCACGACGGAAGATTTCGTGATCGGTGAGGACACGCACAACGTTCGGGATGATGAAGCCGCCGCCGAGCACACCGATTGTGAGCGATGCGGCCACGGGTCCATCTTCACCGAGCAGCTCGTCGAGGCGTTCAGCCTGTCCCGCGTTGTCGCACAGGATGACGGTGTGCAATCCGTCGCGTTGCAGGCGTCGCAGCACACGCAGGTCGCGCGAGATGGATTCCGGCGGGCGTATGGGGAATGACACGTCCGGTGCCGGTCCGGCTGGTACGACATCGGCCGACGCCGAACTCGCGGCACGTTGCGGAGGGGCCGCGATGCGCATCGTCCCGAAGCGCGCCAGACGGCTCGCCATGATGGGCGGCGCGGCAAAGAGCGTTTCGCGAAGGACGTGCTCTTCGCCGCGACGGCGCGCCAATTCACTGTGGTGTGCTGCTTCGTCCCAAGTGCGCACCAACTCTGGCAGGACTGCACTCCCCGCTGGCATCACGACGAGTGTGTCGGGTGGCCAGAGTTCCGGCAGCGTCACGCGTTCCAGCGCGCCGTCGTCGTCGCGCAGCCGACCGTCGACCGGAAGAATCAGCGCCAGATCGGCGTCCCGCGTGCTGCGCTGCGAATTCAGGTCAAAGTGTCGCAGTTCGATAATCTCGTCGCCCCAGAATTCGAGGCGCACGGGCTCCGCCATTCCGAATGAGTAGATATCGAGAATCCCACCGCGCACAGAGAACTGCGCCACATCTTCCACCATCGGTACGCGATCGAATCCGATGGACTCCAAATGAGCGATCAGCGCTTCGGGGCGACGCACATCGCCTTTCCGCAACTCCAGTCGTGCACTGGCGAGTGCCTTGGCCAGCGCCGTGCGCTCCAAGACCGCGCGCGCCGTCGTCAGCAGTAAGCGCACACCGCTGCGCACGAGCTTCTCGAGCGTTTCGACCCGCTCGCCCGCCACTTCCGCATGCGGTTCGACCTCGCCGAAGCCCTCGCGTGGCGGATACAGCGCCACCGGCGCGCCATCGACGATCGACTCGAGGTCCGCCAGCCAGCGTTCCGCGTCGCTTAGCTGATCGGTGACGACGACGATGAGCCGCTGTGGCAGGGCCCGAGAGAGGGCGGCGATGAACACGGCGTCACTCGACCCAGGCAGGCCTCCCACGCGCATGCTGGCGCCAGCACCGGGAAGCTCTCGCACAATGCGCGCGAACGCCGGCAGCGCTTCAACGGCGTCGATGAGACGTGGGAGGCCCATAATACTCAGACCGACCGTGAGGCGACGGACAGGCGCGAGACCCACGCTTCGAGCACGACAGCCGCCAGAGCCATCAACAACAGGACGTTCAGCAGCGATCGGCCCGACGACTGTTCCAGCACGCGTGTCCGCCAACGCCCCCCGTCACTTTCCTGGGCAACCGCACGCCCCGTAATCCGCGAAAGAAACGGCGAGGCGCCCTTCACTCCGGCCGCCGGTTGGCTGGCAATATCAGACTCCTCGGCTTCGGCGTTCACCACCAGCGCGCCGACACGCGTGGCCTGACGACGCAGGAAGTACACGCCGGCCGCGTTGGGGACGGTGACGCGATCGCCAGACAGTGCGATGAGACCGCCGTCGGGTCGTTCCAATGCCGAGAGACCGTCCATGCCCCCGAGGTGTTCGCCCGGGTGTGCCTGCAACACCCGTCCATCATCACCGAGCCGCTTCGACAACACCTCGAGCAGCCATGGGAGGAACACCGCACGCAACGGCAGATCCGTCGCCTCGGGCTCGAGTGGCGATGCGACCAGCACATAGTTGGCGCCAGCCACGACCCACGGCGCGCCGCCTGCCGTCGCGAGCGTGTCGCTCGCGAGTGCCGTACCACCAGCACTCGTGCGAAGCAACGGATAACGGGTGCGAACCTGTGTCCCTTCGAGGGCTACTGCACTGCTGTTGGAGGCCCGCGTCACGTCGCGCGCCAGCACCTGGTCGCGCGCGATCGCGCCGAAGCGCCACGGAATGCCCAGCCGGGTGAGCGTGCGATTGGCTTCACCGACGCGGAGAGGGTCACTAGGTGCGGCAAGCAATGCGGGACCGCGAACGCTCGCGGCATCGGCACTAGCCACCGTTACAACGCCGTTTGAGCCCTCGCTGCCGCGTACGAGGCGTGTTTCGTCGACCAGCGTGTTGAGCGCAGCAGTGACAAACGGTCCGGCATCGTTGCGCGCGGCGACCGACGGCGGTGGGGCAACCCGAACCGCAAACCATCGTGCATCATCGCCACGAAGCTCGTCGGGATCCACCTCCACACTGCCGCGGAGCCACCCGGTACTCGTGCTCGCCAACCGCTGAGTGAGCCGCACGGGTGACGGTACTGGTGACGCACCGACGGTGCCGCGCGCGACCGTTCGCCCATCGAGTGCGATGCGCCACGCCGACGAGTCCGGAGATGCAATCTGGAAGGAGACGGTGCCCCCGGGTGTCCATCGCGCCGGCGTTGCATCGACCGCGAGGACCGATCGGTTCCGAAACGCGGTATGCGGATGGACGAGCGCCATCACGGGGACCTCGCCCGCCGCGACCGTCGAATCACCAACCACATCGAACGCATTCTGCTGGCCATCACTGAGCATCGCGACGACACTGGCTCGAGGCGCGCCACTTCGGGCGAGCGCGATGGCACGGCGCGTCGCGTTCGGCAAGTTGCCGCGACCGCCGAGCGGCTGGATTTCAGACAGCGCCTGGAGCAACACGGTTGTTGACCCACCGACGACGCGCCCATCGGCGGTCACAATCCAGGCGCGATCTGCCTCGGTCAACGCACCAAGCAGCGACCGCGCATCACTTCGCAACACCTCGAGAACCGACTGTCCATCACGAACCGCTCCACTGCTCATCGAATTGTCGATCAGGACGGCAATGGCGACTGGTGCGTGTCCGAGTCCAGTGAGTCGCGCCATGGGTCGCGCTGCAGCGATCGCGACCGCCACCACGGCCAGCACGCGCAACACGAGCAAGAGACGATGGCGCAGTTTCAGCTCGCGACTGTGCTCTTTTTCCATGCGCAGCAGGTAACGCACCGCTGGAAACTCGACGATACGTCCGACACGTCGGCGCAGCAGATGGACCAACAGCGGTACGCCGGCGAGCACGGCAAGGGCGAGGAACGCAGGAGCAAGGAATCCCATCAGGCCCCGCTGCCTGCGCTGTTTGGTCCCGCACGCATCAGATCTTCGCTCCGCGCCCGTTTGATCCAACAAGCTGACGTAGGGGTCGACCAAATGGTTCGTCGGTGGTGGCGAGCGCATAACGCGCACCAGAGCGACCGATGGCCGCACGCCACTCGGCTAACGCCTCTTGCACCGTGGCTTGATAGCTGACCCGCACATCTGACGGCGTGGCAGCCATTTCGGCCAGCGACTCCGGGTCGCGATAGAGTGCCTCGGCCGATTCCGGAAAGTCACGCTCCGCTGGGTCCAGCACGTGCAGCACGAGCACCTCGTGGCCGCTTGCGCGCAGCGCTCGCGCCGCTTCCGCCACCGGTTCGGGATCGACCAATAGATCCGACAGCAGCACGACGAAACCAGGTCGACGAACCATCCGACCGGCCTGCAGCAACGCGCCAGCGACGTCCGAGGCGCTCCCTCCGCCTGGTTCGGTGAATGCAGCGACCAGTCGACGCCATTGCGCGCGCTGGCCGCGGGCCGGAACCACGCTGCGCAGGGCCGCGTCGAATCGTATTAGTCCCACCGCATCGCGTTGGCGAATGAGCAGCAGGGCGATTGCCGCCGCCAGCCGTTCCGCGTAGGCGAGTTTGGTCAGTCGTGCAGGATCGCCGGTCCATTGCATGGAGCGACTCACATCGAGCACGATCATGGCCCGCGCGTTGGTCTCCTCTTCAAACTGCTTGACAACCCAGCGATCAGTGCGCGCGGCAATTTTCCAATCCAGATACCGAAGGTCATCGCCCGGGATATAGGGCCGATGCTCGGCAAACTCCACGCTGAATCCTTTGCGCGGCGACCGATGAAGACCCGTCACGAACCCTTCCACGACCCATCGCGCCACGAGCTCGAGGTGGCCGAGCGCGGCGAGTACGGCAGGATCGAGCTGGTCGGCACGTGGAGCGGACATTGGCGTAAGGTGGCGCATGGACGCGCACGGGACCACCGCTACCCGCTATCTTTTTATGCTGTTCGCGTCTCAATCTTTCAGCCCGGCCACACGTTGCAGCTCAGCCACATTCGCAACTTTTGTATCGTCGCCCATATCGACCACGGCAAGTCCACACTGGCTGACCGGCTGATCGAAAAGACGGGTACCCTGCAGAAGCGTGAAATGAAGTCGCAGGTGCTCGACACACTCGACCTCGAACGTGAGCGCGGGATCACGATCAAGCTGAACGCCGTCCGCATGACGTATGTTGCGGCCGACGGCGAAGCTTACGAGCTCAACCTGATCGATACGCCGGGACACGTGGACTTCACGTATGAAGTGTCGCGGTCGCTGGCGGCGTGCGAAGGCGCGATTCTCGTGGTCGATGCCTCGCAAGGCATTCAGGCGCAGACGTTGTCCAATCTCTTTCTGGCGATGGACGCGGGGCTCGAGATCATCCCGGTCCTGAACAAGATCGATCTGCCTGGGGCTGAACCAGAGCGTCGACGTCAGGAAGTGGTCGATCTCATCGGTTGCCGACCTGAGGACGTGCTGCAGGTGAGCGCCAAGGAAGGCGTCGGCGTCCCAGAGTTGCTTGAGCAGATCGTCGCCTTGGTACCACCACCCTCCGGTAATCCGAACGGCCCGCTCCGCGCATTGATTTTCGACTCGTACTACGACAGGTATCGCGGCGCCATTCCCAGCATTCGCGTCGTGGACGGCGAAATCCGGAAGGGCACAAAGATCACGTTTGGCGCATCAGACAACGTCTACGAAGTGGACGAAGTCGGGTTGCTGCAGCTCCGCCAGGTGAAGACTGATGTCCTGCAGGCCGGTGAGGTGGGGTACGTGGTCGCGAGCGTGCGCTCGGTGCGCGAGACGCGCGCGGGCGACACCATTTTTGACCAGAACAACCGCGCCACCGAAGCGCTGCCGGGCTATCAGGAAGTCCGCAGTTTTGTGTTCGCCGGCATCTATCCGACGGACACGCAACAGTACGAAACGCTGCGGGACGCGCTCGAGAAAATGAAGCTCAACGACGCGTCGCTGCAGTACGAACCCGAGACGTCGACGGCACTGGGCTTTGGGTTCCGCTGTGGATTTCTCGGTCTGCTGCACATGGAAATCGTGCAGGAGCGCCTCGAGCGCGAGTACGACCTCGACCTCGTCACCACCGTCCCCAGCGTGGAGTACCACGTCAACATGACGGACGGCACGATGCGACTGGTGGAGAACCCGGCCCTGATGCCGAATCCGGTCGTCATTGACTCCATCGATGAGCCGTATGTGAAGGCCCGCATCATGTGCCCGACGGACTACATCGGCCCCATCATGCAGCTCAGTACCGAGCGGCGTGGTGTCTACCGCAACATGCGCTACCTCGACACGGCACGCGTGGAGTTTGACTTCGAGTTCCCGCTCGGCGAAATCATCCTCGACTTCTTCGACAAGATGAAGACGGTGAGCCGCGGCTACGCGTCGCTCGACTATGAGATGCTGGAGTACCGGCCGAGCGATCTGGTACGACTCGACATGCTGATCAACGGCGATGCGATCGATGCCTTTTCCGTCATTGTGCACAAGGACAAGGCGTACGAATGGGGGCGCAAGGTCGCTGAGAAACTGAAAGAGCTCATACCGCGTCAGCTTTTTGAAGTCGCCATTCAGGCCACCATTGGTCAGAAGGTGATTGCGCGCGAAACGGTGAAGCCGCTCCGAAAAGACGTGCTGGCCAAATGCTACGGCGGCGACATTTCGCGCAAGCGCAAGCTTCTCGAGAAGCAGAAGGAAGGCAAGAAGCGCATGAAGCAGGTGGGCAGCGTCGAGATTCCGCAGGAAGCGTTTCTGGCGGTATTGCAGGTCGACTGACGACGTCGATGTTCGTCGTCCTGCAGACATCGTTCCTTGGTGACATGATCCTCACCACGCCACTCATCGACCGATTGGCCGCGCGTGGTGCGGTGGACGTGGTGGCGACGCCGGCGAATGCGCCATTGCTCGCGAATCACCCGGGCGTGCGCCGGGTCATCGTGTTTGATAAGCGCGCTGCGGATGCGGGACTCGCGGGGCTGCGCCGTGTTGCCGGTATATTGAGTGAAAGCAGCGCCGACACCGCGTATCTCGCCCAAGGGTCGCTGCGTACGGCGGCACTCGCCCGTCTGGCGGGCATTCCACAACGCATCGGGTTTGCCTCGTCGCCCGGACGCGTGCTGTACACGACCCGCGTGCCCTTTCGCGGCGCGCTGCATCATGGGCAGCGGCTCTGGCAACTGGCGTCGGAGGTGCACGACGCGTCGGCGCCAACGGTGCGACCATCGTTGTATCCTGGCGCAGCAGATGTTGCGCAAGTCAACGCGCTCCTGCAGGCGCATGACGTTGACGCGAGTGTCCCACTCATCGCGCTCGCGCCGGGGAGTGTCTGGGCGACGAAACGGTGGCCATCGTTCGACGCTCTCGCGGCGGGCATCGCGCGACATGCGTCATTGCGAGCCGCACGTATCGTGGTGCTCGGCGCGGCGGGTGATGCGCCGCTCGCGCGAAGCATTGCCGGTGCCTTGCGAACGGCGCACACGCCCACGCCGATCGACGCGACTGGTCGCCTTTCGCTACTGGCATCTGCCGCCCTGCTCGCGCGCGCCGCACTCCTGATCACCAACGACTCGGCGCCCCTGCACCTCGCATCGGCGATGAACACGCCAACGGTGGCTCTGTTTGGACCCACGGTGCCGGCCTTCGGATTCGGACCCCTCGCCCATCGCAGCACGGTAGTAGAACAGCCGGGACTCGGTTGTCGCCCGTGTCATGCCCATGGACCGCAGCGATGTCCGCTCGGGCACTGGAAGTGTATGCAGGAAACCTCACCGGAACGGGTCCTCGATGAGATGCTGGCGTTTGGCGATCCGCTGCTATTTTCCGCGCATGCCCCATAACCATCTCTTCGTTGGCGTCGACCTCGGCGGAACCAATATTGTTGTCGGCGCCATGTCGGACGACGGCACCCGACAGTTCGGTATGCACAGCGAGCCCACGCGCTCTGACGAGGGTGTCGACCGGGTGATCAGCCGCATGGCCGAGATGGTGGAGACGACGATCACGACGGCGATGCGCGAGACTGGTGCCTCACGCTCGGCGTTCCGAGGTGTTGGCATTGGTGCGCCGGGTCCCTTGGACCGTGAGCGTGGAGTCGTGCTGGTCGCGCCAAATCTGAAATGGAACAACGTGCCGCTCCGCGATCGCATGTCCGAGTTGACCGGATTGCCGGCGGCGATCGATAACGATGCGAATTGCGCGACGTATGGCGAATGGTGGATCGGCGCGGCGCGGGGTGGACGCAACGTTATCGGCATCACCATTGGCACCGGCATCGGAGGCGGTCTTATTCTCGATGGCAAGCTGTACCACGGATCGAGCGACATGGCGGGCGAGATCGGTCACGTGACCATCGATCAGACCGGCCGCCGCTGCGGTTGCGGCAACTACGGGTGTTTGGAAGCGTACGCGTCAGGCCCGGCGATCGCGGAGCGCGCGCGCGAAGCGTTGGCGTTCGACTTGCCGTCCGTATTGCGGGAACTTGTTGACGATGACCTCACGCGTATCACGGCGCAGACGGTGTACGATGCGGCGGCCCGCGGCGACGACATCGCGCGAGACGTGGTGCGCGATACCGCGCGCTTCCTTGGCACCGGTGTCGCCAATTTGCTCAACATCTTTAATCCGGACGTGGTCGTGATTGCGGGCGGCGTCACGCAAGCGGGCGAAGCGCTGTTCGAGCCCCTGCGTATGGAAGTGCGCCGCCGCGCGTTCCGGTCGGCCGTGCAGGCGGTGCGCATCGTGCCGGGTGAGCTGTCCGGTACCGCTGGCGTGGTTGGTGCCGTGGCGGCATTTCGAGCGCAGATGGTCGCGTGAGGCTGGCGTCGGACGACGACGGCGTCACACCGCGACGTCGTCGGATCGGCGTGATTGGCACCATTGTCTGGGACGTGATCTATGGCCGCGACGGGCGGGACGTCCCGGTGGAGGAGTGGGGCGGTATCACGTATGCGCTGAGCGGCCTGGATGCGGCCCTTGATGACGACTGGGAGATCGTGCCCTTGATCAAAATCGGCTTCGACATGGCCGATCGCGCGGGCGCGTACTGTCGAACACTTCGTCACTTGGCGCCGGACGCTGCATTGATTGAAGTGCCGCAGCGCAACAACCGCGTGGAACTGCGCTATCACGACGACGAACGACGCAGCGAGTTCTTGTCCGGTGGCGTGCCGGCGTGGTCGTGGCTCGGCCTCAAGTCTGCGCTCGCGGACGCGCGGGTGGACGCACTGTATATCAATTTTCTCAGCGGATGGGAACTCGATCTCGAAACCGCACTGCTGCTCCGCGCGCATTTCACCGGCCCGATTTACTGCGACTTGCACATGCTCGTGTATGCCGTGCGTCCGGATGGCCTGCGTGTGGCGCAACCCTTGGCGGACGTCGCGGCGTGGTGTGGCTGCTTTGACATCGTGCAGGTGAACGAGGACGAATTGGCCACGATGGCGCCGGACCCGTTAGCGCTGGCCGCGACGGCAATGGCGGCTGGTTGTTCCTGCCTGTGCGTCACGCTTGGCA
>JANMKU010000309.1:0-2591 GCA_031372205.1 Gemmatimonadaceae bacterium
CGCGAGCGGACCTTTCCAAGTACGCGCCGCGCATTGTGACCGTGCAGATCCCGGTTGACAAGATCGGCGAGTTGATCGGGCCGAAGGGCAAGAACATCCGCGGCATTCAGGAAGAAACAGGCGCCGAGCTCTCGGTTGATGATGATGGTACGGTGACTATTGCCGCCGTCGGTGGCGAGTCGATGGAACGGGCGCGCCAAATGGTCATGGCGATCACTGCAGAGGCCATCGTTGGTGAAACGTACGAAGGCGTGGTTAAGACCGTGACGGCGTTTGGTGCGTTTGTCGAAATCATGCCAGGTACCGAAGCGTTGTTGCATGTTTCGGAAATGCGACACGAGCGCGTAGAGAAGCCTGAGGATGTGGTGAAGAAGGGCGATCGGGTCACGGTCAAATTGGTGGATCGCGACGAGCGTGGCCGTTTGCGCTTGTCTATGAAGGCGCTTTTGCCGCGTCCCGATGGCATGCCCGAAGAGCCGCCATCGAGCGGCGGCGGCGGCGGTGGTGATCGCGGCGGGCGCAGTGGTGGTGGTGGTGATCGTGGACGCGGTCGTCGCTAACCTGAACCAACGCGCTCGTGGACCACAGTTTCGCCGCATGGCGTTGACCGCAGAGCAGCCGGTCGCCAACGCGGCACCGTCTGCTTTACGTCGTACGGACTTGCCCAACGGTCTGACCGTGCTTTCGGAAGAAGTTCCGGGGGCGCGGTCGGTTGCGTTTGGAGCGTGGGTGCGTGCCGCGACACTGCACGAGAACGCGCCGGAGATGGGCGTATCGCATCTGCTTGAGCATATGGTGTTCAAGGGCACCCGCACGCGCACGGCGCAAGCGATCGCTCTCTCGCTCGAGACGCTTGGTGGTTCACTCGACGCGTACACGGAACGCGAGCATACATCGTACCAGGCACGCGTGCTCGATGAACACCTGGCCGACGCAGCGCACGTCATTGGCGATCTGATCTTTGACCCATTGCTGCGCGAGAGTGATCTCAAGCTCGAACGAAAGGTTGTGCTTGAGGAGATTAGTATGGTCGACGATACGCCGGACGACGTCATTTTCGATGTCCACAATCGACTCCTGTGGGGTGATCATGCCCATGGATTCCCGATTCTCGGCACGCGGGAGACCGTTAAGGGTTTGAACGTGTCGCACCTACGGGCATTGCACGACAGGGCCTATCATCCCGGGCGTCTGGTCGTCGCTGCCTCAGGACATGTTGATCACGAGCAACTGCTGGAGACGCTCAGCGACTCTGGATGGTTGACGCGGGTGCGCGGCGACATGACGCCTTTCGATGTTGCGCCACCGATCGCGGCGACGCCGGACACGCATCACGTGCACCGGGCGGATATCGCGCAGACGCACGTGGTGCTGGGCGGCGTGTCCATCGCACACTCCGACCCGCGACGATACGCTTTTGCCTTGCTTGGGATGTTGCTGGGCGGCGGCATGAGCTCGCGTCTGTTTCAACGCGTGCGCGAAGAGCTTGGGCTCGCGTACAGCGTGCACACCTTTAGTTCGTCGTACGCCGACACCGGAGTCCACGGCGTATACCTGGCCAGCGCACCAGGTTCAGCGCAGCAGGCCGTGGATGCGGTGCGTGACGTATTAGCGGCGGTCGTCGCCGATGGGCTACCAGAAGACGAGATCGCTGCCGGGAAACGTCAACTGCGCGGCCAGCTGGTGCTGTCGATGGAAGGCGTGTCTTCGCGGATGTATCGGGCCGCAACGACGGCGCTGTATGGCGAGCCGCACCGGACCATCGACGAGTTGCTCGCCCTCGTGGACGCGATCGACTTTGAGAGTGTGGTGCAGATTGCACGCGAATTCTTCGATTCAAGTCGACACCTCCTCGTCAGCTTGGGTCCCAAGAGCGTTCGTTAACCGTTCACCTTGTAGGGGACTGGCACCATGCGCATCGGCGTACCGAAGGAGATCAAGACCAACGAGAATCGCATTGCGCTTGTGCCGGCCGGCGCCGAAGCGCTCGCGGCTGCGGGGCATGACGTCTATGTCGAAGCCGGTGCAGGTATTGGCAGTGGGTTCGAGGACGATGACTATCGGGGCGTTGGCGCGCACATTGTACCAGACGCGGCTACGGCGTGGGGAAAGGCCGAGTTGCTGCTCAAGGTGAAGGAACCAATCGCGGTAGAATGGGGCTTCCTGCGGCCCGACCTGACGTTGTTCACGTATTTCCACTTCGCAGCGGACGAACAGCTCACGCGGGCGCACCTCGCCAGCGGCGCCACGTGCATCGCGTATGAGACCGTTGAGCTACCAAACCGCGATCTGCCGTTATTGACGCCGATGTCGGAAGTGGCAGGGCGGATGGCGGTGCAGGAGGGCGCCAAATACCTCGAGAAGTTGTACGGCGGACGCGGCGTACTCCTCGGCGGGGTTCCCGGTGTGGCGCCCGCAAAGGTCGTGATTCTCGGCGGTGGCGTCGTGGGCATAAACGCGGCGAAGATGGCCGCTGGGCTTGGCGCGAAGGTCGTGCTCCTCGACCTCTCGCTCGACCGCTTGCGCTACCTCTCCGATGTGATGCCCGCCAACGTCCAGCTCGTGCACTCCAATCGACACAATATTCTGGA
>JANMKU010000399.1:0-23843 GCA_031372205.1 Gemmatimonadaceae bacterium
GTTGGCGCTGCTGGTGACCGGCATGTACGGCAAGACGCTCCCCAATCAGAACGGCGCGCCGCTCAAGCTAGTGGTGCCGTGGAAGTACGGATTCAAAGGCGGAAAGGCCATCGTCAAGTTGCGCTTTACAGACAAGATGCCGCGCACCACGTGGAATGACGTCGCGCCGAGTGAGTACGGCTTTTACGGCAACGTCAATCCGTTGGTCGATCATCCACGGTGGACGCAGGCCAAAGAGCGTCCGATCGGACAGTTCCTGAAAATTCCGACGCTGATGTTCAACGGATACAGCGAGCAAGTGGCCTCGCTCTACACGGGCATGGACCTGAGGAAGTTCTATTGAATCGCGCAGCGGTCGATGTTCAGCTGACGCGCATCGAACCATGGGTGCGTCGTTGGATTCGGCCGTCACTCTGGGCGCTCGTCATACTGCCAATCCCCGGACTCGCGGTCATGTATTTCATGGGCGCACTCGGTGCGAATCCTATCAAGGAGGCAGAGAAGTACACCGGCGAATGGGTGTTGCGCTTGCTGGCGGGCTCACTCGCCGTCACGCCGCTCATGCGGCTGACGCACTGGGGCTGGCTGATCACGCAACGTCGGTTTCTCGGGCTGGCGGCGTTCTACTGGGCGCTTGGCCACCTCAGCATGTACATCGGGTTGGACATGTTTTTCGATCTGAACGACATGATCACCGATGTGCTCAAGCACTTGTACATCACGGTCGGCATGCTGGCGCTGCTGCTGATGGTCCCGCTGGCGATTACGTCAACCAAAGGGTGGATTAAACGACTGGGCGGACGGCGATGGAATGTGCTGCACCGGCTGGTCTACGTCTCGGCTGTAGCTGGGTGCATTCACTACATCTGGGGTGTGAAGAAGGACATTGAAGAACCATTGATGTATTTGGCGGCCTTTGTGGTGCTGTTTGCCTTGCGGTTGGTCCTCCCGAAAGGCGCCAAGCCGGCCCGAAGAGCGCCCGCCGCCTAGTGCCCCCGCTGGCCTCCCGCCGCGTGACGGTTTGGCCAGCACGGGCGTCTTCCCCACGAAGTCTCACAGACCCGAGAGTGGCTTCGGCGCTATCGGGTCGTTGCCTCGTTCGTTCCCCGCGGGGGCGCGCGATGCACGACGCGTTCTCCAGTCGATCTCATGGCCAATTCCGCCGACGCACGATCGCGTCGATCGGACCAGTTTCCGACCGCTGCCGCTTTAGGATTGTCGCAGAGTGTTCCCGAGGTTCGGCAGCGCATTTTCGGCCGAAATCTGGACACGGCGCTGTTTTTGGGGCTGATCGGCTACGCCGCGCTCATCGTCACGTGGGCACTGGTCCGCACCATTCGGATCCAGACTGGAGGCGTCGTCCCGACGCTGGCGCCGCACCTGCTGACCGTGGCGGCGATGGTGCTCGCCTTTCGGGCGGCGAATGAGCGAACACTGGACCATGGCGGACGACGCTTCTGGCGCGCCGTCGGTGCCTCACCATTGGTGTTCGTATTGGCGGACGCGCTGCTGTTGGCCACGCATGGCGCCAGTGCGCCGTTCTCAGACGCTGCACCACTCATCTCGCAGCAGCTCATACTCGTCGCCCTGCTGCAACTGCCGAGCGTCCCACGGAGCTTGACGGATCGCGCGAAGCTGGGTTTAGACGTCACCACGGTGTTTGTTGGCGGGTTGCTGGTGGTGTGGTTCGATCGCTTCTACGCCGCGACGGGCCAAGGGATTATCGCGCCGCTTCCCTTGTTGTTGGCGCACGCGACAGTGATCGGCGATCTGGTGCTCATTCTCATTGCGTCCGTGCTCTGGCGACGGACCGCACTGCAGCACCGCGCGAATGTGCTGGTGATCGTGTCGGTCGCGTTGCTGCTGCACTTCGTGGCCAGCGTTGCCGATGTGGCGTTCATGATGACCACGGGTCGCGGGCGCGGCTGGGTGGCCATTGCTACTCCGTTGTACACGCTGCTCCTCGCACTCGCGGCGTGGCTCAAGTGCGCGACCGTCTCGCACCGCCACGTGCGGGTGTTCGCGGTGGCCTCCTTCGGCAATACGCGATCGAGTCTCATTCCGTATGCGGCCATCGTGCCGGCCTTCGGCCTACTGCTCACCGCCGCCGTGCAGCAGACGGTACAGCCGTTGAGCGGGCTCGCGGTTGGCGCCGCGATCCTGACCGGACTGGCCTTTGCCCGGCAGCTGCTCTCCACACGCGAAACGATTCGCGATCTCAAAGTCTCCACCGCGCGGAACAACGAGGCACGCTTCCAGGCCTTGATTCAACACTCGAGTGACGTGATCACCATCGTCGATCGGGACGGCACGATGCGCTACGTCTCGCCATCGGTGTCCGCGGTCCTTGGTCATGAGGCAACCACACTGACCAACAGCTCGCTCGCGTCGCTGTTGCACCCGGACGATGTCGCCCTTGCGATGACATTCCTGTCGGACCTGTCACTCTCCGTCGATGTGACGGAGGGCACGCTGCCTGGCGCGCGGAAGTGCGAGTGGCGCATTGCACACGCGAACGGCAGTTGGATGACGGTCGACAACGTGGGGACCAACCTGCTGGACGAGCCGGTGGTCGGTGGGCTGGTGTTGAACACGCGCGACGTGACGGAACAAGCCGTGATCAAGAGCCAGTATATGCACCAGGCCTTTCACGACCCGCTCACCGATTTAGCCAACCGGTCGTTGTTCCTGTACGAAGTGGAGCATGCACTGGCACGAAGCCAGCGGCCCGGACTTCCAGTGACGGTGCTGTTTCTCGATCTCGACAACTTCAAGACAGTCAACGATTCGCTGGGGCATGCAGAAGGCGATCGCATGTTGATCGAATCGGCGAAGCGCCTGTCGAATTGCGTGCGCGAAACCGACGTCATTGCGCGGCTTGGTGGTGACGAGTTCGCGGTGCTCGTCGAGCAGACCGATACCGAGCGTGACGTGCTCGAGATTGCCGATCGCATCGCCGACGCCCTGTCGCGACCATTCATGCTGCGCGGCAAGCAAGTGTTCGTCAACGCGAGCATCGGCATTGCCCGCAACGTGCCAGGTGGCACGACTGATGATCTTGTACGCAACGCCGATCTTGCCATGTACGTGGCCAAGACGCGCGGCAAGGGGCAGTACGTGCTCTTTGAACCCAGCATGCACGCGGCGGCCCTCGATCGCCTGGTGATGGAAGCCGACTTGCGGAAGGCCATCGAACGCGAAGAGCTGTACCTCGAGTACCAGCCCATTGTGATTCTGGAGACGGGCGAGATCGTGGGCGCCGAAGCCCTCGTGCGCTGGTGTTGCCGCGAGCGTGGCATGGTACCGCCGGGCGTGTTCATTCCGATCGCTGAAGCGACGGGCTTGATCACCGCCATTGGTCGCTGGGTGTTGCGGAAAGCCTGTCGTACCGCCAAGCAGTGGGAACGTGAACGCGGCGCGAGCATGCGCATTACCGTGAACCTGTCTGGGCGACAGTTGCAGGAGCCGGGTGTGGTGGATGACGTCCGCAACGCGCTGGCCGAATCGGAGCTCGACGCGAGTCATCTCGTGTTGGAGCTGACCGAGAGCATGCTCATGCAAAACACCGATCTCTCCATGACTCGGCTCATGGCCCTCAAGGCGCTCGGTGTGTCGCTGGCCATTGACGATTTTGGCACCGGTTACTCGTCCCTGAGTTATCTTCAACGCTACCCGATCGACATTCTCAAGATCGATAAGGCGTTCGTGGATGTCATCGACAAGGGAGGCGAAGGACCGGTACTGGCCAGCGCGATCGTGGCACTTGGGGAGACGTTGCGGCTTCGCACCGTCGCGGAAGGCATCGAGCGGGACTCGCAGCGCACGCAGTTGATGGCGCTTGGCTGCACCCTCGGACAGGGCTACCTGTTTGCCAAACCGCTGCATGCAGAGGACTTCTGGGCCATTCTGCAAATCCGTGGTGCGCAATCGTACGAAGCCACGGAACGGCCTCGTGTGCATGGTGAGCAAGCCGCATAGTTCTGCCGCACGTTTGTCGTCGCGTCCGCCCAAGACCAGTGCAGTCGCGCCTCTGCCGCCAGTCACATCCACCGCGGCGTTACTCGACGCCTTCGCTGTCACGGCTCCAGGGCTCGCGCCACTCGTCGCGACCGAGCTGACGGCACTCGGGATCACGCCGAGAACGGTCACCGATGCGGGGGTCGCCTTCGACGCCACGCCAACATCGCTGTTGCAGGCCAACTTGTGGTCGCGCATGGCGAGCCGCGTGCTGGTACGACTCGCGGTCTTCGAGGCGCGTGACTTTGCGACACTCGAGAAAATGGCCAAGCGCGTGCCGTGGCAGCGCGTGCTCACGACCGGTGCCACCGTGCGGTTGCGCGTGACATGTCGCAAGTCTCGGCTCTACCACTCCGACGCCGTCGCCGAACGAGTCGCGCGCGGCATTGAGAGCGTGATCACGCGTGCACGCGTGGAACGACATTCGGCCGACGAGGAAGACGGCGATGGGACTGCGATCGCGCAGCTCATCGTCGTCCGCTTCGAACACGACCAGTGCACGATCAGTGCGGACAGTTCGGGTGAGTTGTTGCATCGCCGCGGATGGCGTCAGGCCATTGCCAAGGCGCCGTTGCGTGAGACGTTGGCTTCCGCGATGCTCGTTGCCTGCGACTGGACCGGTGCTGAGCCACTCGTCGATCCGTTTTGCGGCTCAGGCACCTTGGGGATCGAGGCGGCGTTGGTTGCGCGCAACATCGCGCCGGGACTCGCGCGTCCATTTGCGATGGAGCAGTGGCCCACGCATGACGCCGCCGAGTTGGCACGTCTTCGCGATGACGCGCGCGCGATGCAACGTCCGTCAAGCGGTGTGCCGATCGTGATGAGCGATCGTGATGTGGGGGCGTGTGAGGCGACCGAAGCGAACGCTGAACGCGCTGGGGTGCTCGATGACATCGTCATTGCGCAGCAGCCGTTGTCGGAAACCGACCTGACCGCGATTGGGCCGCGGGGGCTCATGCTTACCAACCCGCCGTACGGACTGCGCGTCAGTGACGGCGCGGATCTGCGGAGCCTCTACGCGCGCATGGGTGATGTCCTGCGCGAGGGGGGACACGGGTGGCGTCTGGCAATGCTGGTGCCCGACAAACAGCTGTCGGCGCAACTGCGCATCCCCATGGAGACGCGCTTGCGCACGAGCAACGGTGGGATTGCCGTTACGGTGGAAATGACCCGAGCAAAATCTCGCCGCTGAACGTCAACAGGGCACCGTCTCCACGAATGTGGACGGTGCCCCGGGTGCTGGTGCTGCCAATCGCTACAGCCGATAGTGATCGGCGCGCCAGTTCTTGATCTGCATCTTGATCTCCTTCGCCGTCATGGCGGGATTGGCGATGGCCTTGCGCGCGAGTTCGACCACGTCGGCGTCAGAGGCAAAGCGCAGCCCGATGAGTTGTGATGGTGTGATGGCGTCGGCGTTCGCCTGCAAGTCGGCGGGAAGCACACGGGCCAGACGCAGCCGTTCTTCCAGTCGGATCACCCGGTTCTGTGCCTGGAGCGCGAAGGTGCGCGCGTACCACGTCGTGCCAACGAGCGCGAGCGCGCCAATCAGGAAATACACGCTGTCCGTGCCTGCGTTGCCGATGACGCGCTTGATGCTCCAGACAACGAATACTGTCGCGAGGATGAGCGTGACATAGTGATAGCCTGGCACGAACTTGCTGTGATTGCTGTAATTCTGTGAATCGTTCGCCACGGTAGCACCTCAAATGGGGGGAGTGATTATTGCCGATGATCGTACGCCGCTGCTCAATCCGCAAGCGGAACAGACGCTGGTACGCGTTCCGCCTGTGCCAGCAGTTCGTCGATCGTGGTGATCGCTGTCGCGAGGCGCTTGTCCCAGCTGCCGCCAATTCTGGTGACCGGCGCGTGCAGGCGGGCCAGCGTGTCGGCGAACAGCTCTTGGACTTCGTTGCGGCGATCGCCGCGATCGCGGATCGCATCCGCCACCCACGGCACGTCGATGTCGAGCAAGAGATACATCGCTGGGCGACGCGCGATGGCCGCGTCTTCAATGAACGCGGGACAGCGGCCAAAGTAGTGGTAACAGTAGACGACGGTGCTGACAAGATCGGTATCGTGCAACAACAAGCGCCCGCCGTGCGCGATGAACCGGTCTTCGAACGCCATCTGTCCGTGCGCGATCGGCCCATGATCGGTAAAGTCGAGCGGCGCTCCTTTTTTCGCCGCGTAGCCGCGCACGAACTCCGGTACGACATGCGCGCTGTAGTGCGCGGCGAGCTGCGTGGCGAGCGTCGTCTTGCCGACCGACTCGGACCCCGTCAGGACGACACGTGTGAGCTGCGCTGGAAGGATCGTGTCCATGCAAAGTGGCCGAAGATTGCAAGCCCGAGAAACACCAGATACAGCACGGCGGTCAACAGCAGTCCGCGCGCGACAAACACTCCGACGTATACCACATCCAGCGCCACCCACAGCGCCCAGTTCTCCAGCAGCTTCCGCGTCATCATCCACTGTGCGATCAGGCTCAAGGCCACCAACGCGGCGTCGAGCATCGGCAGCTTGGCGCCGGGAATGCGCGACGTGACCGAGAACAGCAACAGCCACGTGATGGTTGCAATACCAAGCAGGCGCACCCACAGTCGCATCGTTGTGCGCGTCACCACGACCGTCGCGCGATCGGCATCGCCCCGAAGCCAGTGCCACCAGCCATAGAACGACAGCACAAAATACACGACTTGCAACCCCGTGTCCGAGTACAACCCCGCCCGTCCAAACACCACGATATAGAAGGCCGCATTCAAGACGCCAAACGGCCAGCTCCAAATGTTCTCGCGCGTTGCCAGATACACATTGATGACGCCGCACACGAAGCCAAAGAGCTCCGCGCAGGAGCTGCCGTGTGCGCTCAGCCAGCCACAGAGTTGGGTCATGGGCAGAAAACTACCCAATGCCCCGACGCACGATTACTGTTCACGCACATGACCGGGGTGCCGGCGCCGCCAGTGAGCGTCGGCTGAGAGAGTCCCGTAGAACCTGATCCGGCTCGTACCGGCGTAGGGAGTCCAATGGTGTCCAGCTTCATCACGACGCGCTTAGCGCGTTACGGTCGTGCGCATTTCAGCGGTGCGCGTCACGGCAGTGCAGTGCTCCTCCTCGCGTCGTCGCTTCACGCGCAAAGCACCGACAGCCTCCGCGCGAAGGCAGACTCCGCTCGACGCATTGAGCGCGTGTTGGTGACGGCCATCCGCGCATCGGATGCGGCGCCAATCGCGCAGAAAACGATCGATCGCGCCACGATCACCCAACGACAGTTTGGGCAGGATGTGCCCCTGCTGCTGCACGGCCTGTCGCCGTCGCTCACGGCGCACACGGAATCTGGCACACCGTGGGGCTACAGTTACCTGCGTCTGCGCGGCGTCGATCAAACGCGCATCAACATCACCCTCGACGGCGTACCGCTCAACGATCCTGAAGATCAAGTGCTGTACTTCGCCAACTTTGCTGATCTGATGTCGAGTGTGCAGTCCGTGCAGGTACAACGAGGCGTCGGGACGAGCACCGCCGGCACGGCATCGTTCGCCGGTTCGATCAATTTCGAAACACGACCCATCGCGCAACGTGCGCCGAGCGCCGATGTGCAGGTGCAGATGGGTAGCTTCGGTGCGCAACGACTGAGCGCGGGCTTTGGCTCAGGGTTGCGGGCCAGTCGCTTTGCCATCTCTGGTCGAGCTAGCGCGCTCCGGACGAACGGTTTTCGCGACCACAGTGGCGTACTCGGACGCACCGCATTTCTCGGTGCCGGATGGTTTGGCGATCGACACATCATCAAGCTGACAACGCTCGTCGGCTTGCTCGCCGACACCCTGTCGTACACCGGCGCCACGCTGCCGGAGCTGCAGCTCAACCGCCGCTACAATCCCCTCGCGCGCGATGAGCGGGATCGGTTCGGACAGCAAATGGTGGCCCTCGCTTACACACGCATCGTGAGCACGTCGACGTCGCTCAACACCACGCTGTATCGCAACTCGGCGAGTGGCAGCTACGACTACTTCGAATTGCCGGATCGCTATCGCTTCAATCTGGCGCACAGCTGGTACGGCGTGACCAGCGCCGTCAATCACGAGAGCGGCGCGTTGCAACTCAACGCCGGGATCAATGCCAACCGCTATCAGCGGGCGCATCGCGGGTACCTGGCGCCCAACACGACGCTGTACGACAACACCGGGCACAAAGCGGACGTCAACGGTTTTGGCAAGGCGTCGTACGATGCTGGTCGGATGCGCTGGTTCGTGGACGTGCAGGCGCGTCGCGCCCAGTTTCGCTATGCGCCAGATGCGAACGCCGGGATTAGTGCGCGACAGATCGACTGGACGTTTTTCAATCCCAAGGCCGGCGTCACGATGCGGCTGGCGCCGAGCGTGGCGGCATTTGTGTCGTACGGTGCGACGACACGCGAACCGGCGCGCAGTGACCTGTTCGCTGGCGATGATGATCTGAATGCCAGCAACGTCGACGCATACGGCGACTTCACACGCATCAAACCCGAATCGGTGCGCGACGCTGAACTCGGACTCAATGTCATCCGACCGACGTTTGAGCTGCGGTCGAACCTGTACAGTATGGAGTTCCGCAACGACATCGCACGCATTGGTGCCCCGACCGCATCGGGGTCGATCTTGCGCCGCAATGTCGGCGCGAGCTACCGGCGCGGCATTGAACTCGATGGGTCGTGGCGAACTACCACCCGCCTGGTGCTCGGTGCGAACGCCGCATGGAGCACGAATCACATTCGGCAATTCACTGACTCGTCGCGTGGGACACCGGTCGTGCGTCGCAATGTGGAGCCACTCCTCACACCGCGGTTTATCACCGCACAACGCGTGGCCTTCACCGCCACAAAACGTCTCACCCTCTCCGGTGAGGGGCGGTATCAGTCGCGCGCCTTTCTCGACAACACCAGCAGTGCGGACCGCGTGCTGCCCGACATGTTCGTGCTGGACGCCGCCGCCCGGATCACGGTTGCGCGCTACGCGCTGGTCGTTCGCGGCACGAACCTTGGCGACAGCCAGCGATATGGGAGTGGGTCGGTGTCATCGTCAGGCAAAGTGCGGTACTTCGTGCTCGGGCCGCGCAGTGTCTTCGTTACTTTGGAGGCGACGTTCTGACGGACGTGAGATCCTTGAGCGCGGCGTTCACGGCATCCAGCAGCATGCCGCTGTTGTTGCCCAACTCCTTCTTGAGCACACGCAGCGAATCAACCGCTGCCCCGGACTCGCCCGACTCGGCGCGCAGCCGGGCCAGGTAAAAGCGGAACTGCACACCCTTCCCGCTGTCGTCGTGGGCGTACTCGGCAAAGGCCCACTGAAAGGTGAGTAAGTGTTCGGCGGGCGGGAGCACGCGCATCAGATCGGACACTGTGAGCGACGCTTGCCCGTTGAGGGCGAAGTAATAGATGCTCCAGGCGTTGCTCTCGGTGCCAGATGGCAGAGGTTGGGCGCGCACGCGCATCTCGTTCATCACGCGTACGGTCTCCAGTCGGCTCGCCACTGAACCGTCATTCTTGAGTGCCGCCAGCTGGAACCGACGAACTTCAGCGGACTCACGACCCGCATCCGCCGCAATGCGGAAACGCGGCCGGGCACGATCGAGCGCATTGGCACCACCGTCCCACGACAGAATCCAGTGGCCGAGGAACACATTGGCGAACGGATTGAGTGAGTCGACGGCCAGTGCGCGCATGTACGCGTCGACCGGTCGCAACGCACGATCGCCGTCACGCCATCGCAAGAACATCGCCCAGCCGAGATGGGCAAGCATATCGCCCTGACGCGCACCGCGTGCAAACGGTGCGGCGCGATCGAGTACGGCCAGTGGGCGCGCCATCGCGTCGCTGAAGGTTTCTCCCTCATTCACCTTGAGATCGCGAATCCACTGCATAGCCAAGTCTTCCTGCAGCGTCTTGGCTTGTGCGACTTCGGCGCTCGTGGCAACTGCGCGGTCCAGCGTGGTCATCGCGTCAGCGAACTGTCGTCGATCACGCTGATCTGCGGCGACTTTCACCAGATCGTCCACCGACTGCTGACGCTGACGCTGCGCACTGTCTGCGCTGACCGTCGCCGCTGCTTTCGTGGTCGAGGCTCGTTGCCAACGCACCGCAAAAAATCCGAGCACGAGCACGGCCGCTGCCGCCACACCAATCATGAGGCCGCGCTTCGATTGTACTGGTGACGTTGCCGCCGATCGCGCGGCTGCGGTGCCGAGCAGAGGAGCGACGGCGTCCGCGAGGCGCTGGGCATCGTCGCTGAATTCTTCATGCTGGATCGACATCGCCTGGCGTGAGGCGAGTGGCGCCAGCGCCGCCGGCAGTGCGGTCACCGACGGCATCGTCACGTTTTGCACCAACACGGGGATGACCCGCGTGCCGTGCTCCAAGGCGGTCTCGATCTCGCGACGGACAAAGTCGTTCGGATCGTCCAAGCGGCGCGACCCGTCCGCGTTCGCTGCGGATACCCACTGTCGGCCGATCAGCACCAGCACGACAGCGGTGCCATTCAGCGCGCGGCCGAGTTCGTCAACGAAGTCGGTACCGGGAGCAATGGTATCGATATCGATGAACACGCGATCGGCCCCAAAACGGCGTACCAAATGCTCGGCGAGCCGGCCGGCCTCGCCGGCGCTGTCTTCCCGCCGATAGCTGATGAAGATCGATCCACCCGTCATGCAGCAATGGTAACGCGTCGACCGGTGTCGGACGAGCGTGCACACCGGTCTTGACGGAGGGTCATTATTGATGTTATGATCATAATATGAATAAGCGAACGACACATGAACAGCAAACCCGGCGGTACACGAGCGATCTGCGCGCCGAGCAGGCTGTGGCGACGCGGCAGCGCATCATGGACTCGGTGCGCGCCATGATTGGGCGCGGCGACAAGACCATGGCGTTCGCCGCGATCGCACGCGAAGCCCGCGTGTCGGTTCCCACGATCTATCGACATTTCCCGACGCGTCCCGAACTCTTCGAGGCTATCTATCTCGACGCCGAACGGCACGCCGGTCCACGAGCGGATGATCTGCGTGCGTTGATCGATCCAGTGGCCAGGCGCCGCATGCTGCGACGATTTTATGCGCGCTTCGATGATCCCGGTGATCTGTACCTCCGCGCGTCGCGCCTAAACGCCGTGTGGGAGTTCAGTCGTGTCGCCACGGTGCCGCGACGCCGGGCGCTCATGGCGGCTTGGGTCGACGAACGCGTTCCGACACTCAGCGAGCCGCAACGCACATGGCTCATCGACTTGGCGGTGGTGATGGTGTCGTCGGCGACGGCCGAAATGATGCGCGGCTATCTCGATCGAACCGGCGCAGAAACGGCCGATCGCGTGGAGTTCGCGTTGCAGGCGCTCCTGGCGCACGCCGAGGCACTGGCCGGACCGACGATGCGTGTCGTGCACGCCACGCCGGTGGCGCGAAAGGCCACGAAGCCAGTGACTACACGGAGCAAGACCGCAAACGCAGCATCGGCGAAGCTCGGCGGCGTTCCGACCAACTCCGCGAAGGGCATCCGCCGTCGACCGTGAACACACCTACCCTCTGATCGGAGCCACCATGACCGCCTTGCACTCCGAAGCGATCGCATCATTGGATGCCAGCTCGTCCCTCGTGCTGGCGCTGTCGGCACCGTTGGCGACGACGGCGGCGATCGCTGGCGGCAAGGCGTCGCGCCTGGCGGCGCTCATTGCAGACGGGCACCCGGTGCCGCCGGGATTCGTGATCACTACACAGGCACTCGACACGGTCATCGCCACGCTGCCACTGCCAGTGACGGCAGACGCGGTACGGTGCGCCACGCTGCCGGAATCGTTGCAGTCGCAGATACGAGACGCGTATGCGCAGCTGGGTGGACGTGTTGCGGTGCGGTCGTCGGGCGTCGCTGAAGATCTGGAGAACGCGTCGTTCGCCGGCCAGTACGAAACCATCATTGATGTGGAAGGTGCTGACGCAGTCCTCGACGCGGTGCGACAGTGTGTCGCCTCGGCGTTCACCGAGCGCGTGTCGGCGTATCGCGCGGCGCACGACATTGTCACCACGCGCATGGCCGTGTTGGTACAGCGCCGACCGACATCGAGTGGGCGCTGCATGATGACGCTGTTGCAAGCGCGTGCGATGACGGCACTTCCCGAACCGGTGACATGGACGGCGCCACACGCTGGCGCATGGCTGCGCAACTTTCGACTCGGCGAATGGATCGGTGCGCCAGTCACACCGCTCTTTGAGAGCTGGCTGCTTACCGATCTTGAGCGCGGCATGCACAACCATTGGGCGAAGCCCCTCGCCGGAGCCGCTGCACGTTGTCGTCAACGGCTGGTACTTCTACGGTGGCCAACGCAGGCGCAGCGGCGCAGCAACAGTCGGTCGCGCCTCGTGTACGTGACATGGGACAGTGGGTACACCAGCGCGCGCGTGCAGGCGAGTACGCCAGCCCTTGGTGCGGTGCGACGCATCATGACGCAGAGCTACGCGCGTGACCCATCTGTGTTGCCCATCCTTGGCGGCTCACTGCCGCTGTTTCACTTTGTCGACGCGTTGGGTGCGACGGTGATCACCGTGCCGATGGTGAACGCAGACGACCGTCAGCACGCACCCAACGAAAATCTGTGCATCAAGAATCTGTGGGGCGGCATCGTACTCATGACTTACCTCATGGCCGGACTCGGCCGCGAAGGGCCGGCGACGATGAGAGGCGTGGTGCCGAAGCTCACTCCTGCGCGCTGCCGGTGTCGAGAAGCGCATCGAGTTTGTCGTACCCTTCGGCCACACCACGCTCCATGCCCGATTGAATCATGCCGTCGCGGTCGGCGACGGACATGAACACTGATTGATGTACGAGGCGTGTGCGATTGCCGGGCAACGCCTCGAACAACGTCTTGCCCAGAATGACATGGCCGCGCTCCGGCAGGCCGTCAAACTCGAAGGTGCCGATGATGCGTTCCGGCGCACGCACCTCGTGACTCACGCCGAAGAACGCGTATTGGTGGCCGCCGCGCTGGTGCGTGAACTTGAACGACCCGCCGTCCCGCATCTCGAACTTTTGGATGGTCATCGTCAGATCACGCGGCCCAACCCACTGGACGTACAAATCGGGATCGACATGCGCCCGGAACACGAGCTCGCGAGGTGCGTCGAACTCGCGACTGATGAACAGCTCCTGTTTGCCGGGTTCGGCGGTCACGGTTGTCTTGTTGGGCACGGTCATGTCTCCTTGTAGGGTGCCTCTGAGAGGCGGTGTTTTTCGAGCTCGAGGACTTCGTCCAGTCGCCGAAACCGATCGTCCATTGCCTCGGTGAATCGCTGGACCCATCGCTCGAGCTCGCGCAGCGGCTCCGGGTTGATGGCGTAAATCCTCTGTTGCGCTCGCTTTTCCACTCGGACAAGCTTTGCCTCGCGCAGCACCTTCAGATGCTGGGAAATCGACGGCGGACTGGCCGAGAATCCGCGGCAAATGTCCGTGGCGGATAACGTCCCGCTCCGCCGGAGCATTTCGAGAATGGTTCGTCTGGTCGGTTCGGCGAGCGCGGCGAATGTGTCCATGATCAATAATGAAGCAATAGCTTAAATAAGTCAATATGCAAATACCACGCGCACTATTCTTGTTGTGCACATACTACAGGTACAAGGCTACGTGCGAAGGAGCACCGAGTGTGGCGTTGCTGGAACGGTGGGCTATCGGACCGCAGACGTTCGGGGGGCTCGCGAGAGACTCAGCGACGGGATAACAAACCAGCGCGGGCAATGCGCGATCACATCGTCATAGCCGTGGACCACACTCAGTTCAGGAAGCAGCACGAACGATGCGCGCCGCAATTGGACACCGACAAATGCACCAACGGTAGCGCTCTCGCGATCGACGTCACGGGCGAGTCGTGCCACGGGGAGATAGCGAACGCCGCCGAAGAGCGCGTTGCGGCGACGGTCCGCGCTCGAGGCGAGTACGCTCAGGCCGCCCATCGCCTGTGTTCCGCCCTTTACCACGCCGCCTTCGATTTGTGTTGAAAGCACCGCACCGTCCGCAGAACCGTGCAGTCGAAATTTGTAGGACACCACGGCCCCGCTCACACCCGTGATGCGGAGCCCCGCATCGCTGCGATCCGAAATACCAATACGCGTTTCCGCATCCAATACGGCAAGTGGTGTTTCGATCGGTCCATCCGCCGATCGATCGCCGAAACTAGCCGCCAAGCTGACGGTTGTTCGTTGAGTCCCCAGCGGCAGAGTCGTGGCGGTGGAGCCCATGGTGTAGGGCAAGCATGCGGAGGCGAAGCCTGCAGCAACGATGCCGAGGTAGCGTGCGAACGCTCGTGCGTGCACGAGGTGCGTGCAGTGGTGCGATGCAGGCGCGGCCGATGACGTATCCACGCTATTGCAGCCGAATGCCGAACGCCGAGGAGTAGTAGCGAAACGACGTGCCGTTAAAGAGCGTGAGCCAATTGCCATTGACACCCGCCGTCAGGGCCACGCGCGGTGCGCCAACAGCGGCGCTCACATGCAGCCGTCCTCCCGCGCCCTCGTGGTGACCGTCAGAAAAGAGCGCTGGGCCGAGCAACGCCCGAAGACTGCTCCCCGATCGGCGGTACTCGTAGCCGGGCATGACCGCGATATGTCGAATTGTCGGCGCGTACGGGACGCAGCCACCTGTGAAATCAGGCGGCACTACGAAGCAATTTTGGCCACCATCGAAACGCACTCCAACCGACACAGCATACATCGGGCCGAAGCGGGCGGGTCTTCGCAGTCCGATCAACACCTCTGCGGCCACACCCGCGTCGTTCACGTATCGCTCGCGTCCACCGCGCACCGCGCTTGATCCCCCCGTGACATCGACAGAGATGCGCCGGTGAGACTCCATACGCTGTTCGCCCGCGGTTTGCGCAGTCACATGCCGCGGCATCAGCACGACGCTCGAAGCAGTCGCGACGCTGGCGAGCATCAGGCGTCGCGTGAACAAGCGATGGAACAAACGATTGAACAAGCAGGCCTGCATCACATTCATAGTAGACCGCAAGAGGAACGTACACGGGCTACTACACAAGACGCCGCGCAATGTGCCCGGGGCGTGTCCCGCGTTCAGTTGAAATTCGGGTGAGTGCCAGTGAATCGCTGCTCATGCAGCGACAGCAGTGTGCGGAGTTTGGTTGTCAAAGCGCCTTGCGCGGTGAAGTGGAATGCGTTGCGTGGCGCCTGAGAAGCTCCCGGGCAAGCGTCCGCAGGTCCTCGCGCCATTCTTCGGGAGTGAGGCCGATGGTTTCTTTCCAGGCTTCGCTACGGCCGCGCGGTCAGGGAAGCGGCAGCTTGGCGATGACGAAGGTCTCGAGAAACGCGCGGGCCCACGGCGACGCGTCGAGTTTGCCTGAGCCCAGTGGGTAGGGCGCCGAGAGTCCGTCGGTGTTCGCCAGCAGGACGAAGGTGAGCCCCTCGGAAGGAATCTTGATGACCAGCGTGGAGGAGGCCGTCCAGTAGCCGTAGTGCCAGATGACGCGCACGCCCTTGTAGTCTGTCGCGAACCAGGCGAGTCCATACGGCAACGTCGCGCCCGAGGAACTGACCACCGGCGTGTACGCCAGCGCCTTGGTGGCCGGCTTCAGGAACGCGTCGCGATCCATCGCCATCGAGAAGGCCGCATAGTCGCGCGCCGATGCGGTGAGCCCGGCCGCCGAGCTGAAGGCGGTCTGGTACGCGGTCGGCACGTACAAGGTGCTGCTCCATGTGTAGCCCGGCGCGACGTTCGCGAGATAGGCGGCCTTGTCGAGTCCGCTCGCGGCGAACGCCGACGACTGTGGCGTCGCGGCCGAGTGCTTGAGTCCGAGCGGCACGATGATCCGTTCCTGCACGGCGGCCGCGAAGGACTTTCCGGCGGCGTGCGCGATGACCGAGTCGAGCAGGCTGAACCGGTCACCGCTGTACGCGTAGTGCGAACCTGGCACTCCCTCCGATGTGTGGCTCAAGAGGTGCCGGACGAGAATGGTGCCGGGTCCGGCGAGGACGATTCCGAATTTCGAAACGGGATCGTCGAGCGAGACCTTCCCCTCGTCCACGAGCTGGAGGATGACGGTGCCGGCCAGCGGCTTGGTGAGCGATGCGAGGTGAAAGACCGTCGTGTCGGTGACCGCGCGCGGGACCCCCTCGGTTCCGCCGAAGGAACCGCTCCAGGCGATGGACTGATTCTTCGCGATGACAGCACTCAGCGCCTGTATATGTCCTTCCACGCGGAGCCGTTCGAGGCGCGCCCGAAAATCGTCGAGCGACGTCGCCGGCGTCGTGCCGGTCGGCGAATGACAGCCGAAGACGGCGAGGGCCAGGAACAGGTGTTTGAGCATATCGGTCATCGAAAGGTAGCTCCGGGACTGCGGCCAAGGCCGCGGGGGCCTCCTGTAAACCCTTTCGCGTGGAACTGAACGGAAGTAGGCATTCAACGCAAACGACCTAGGGTCCCATCCTACCGGACTCCCGGGAGTTACTGTTCTAATAGTGTCCCGTTAATGATCTTTAATTGCCAAGTTTGAGCGGTCGGCGTCCGAGCTCTTCTCGAAAAAATTCCTCGGGTAGCTCGTGCGCGTACAATCTTAGTTGGCACGCTTGGTAAAGCGCTCGAGACAACCGCTCACCCACGCGTTCAAACTCTGGTTGGCCTGAGCGGCAGCGATGGCGATCTGTCGATGCAACGACGGATCCACTCGCACCAAAAAACGCCCGGAGAACGGCTTGTCCGGTTCCTCGCCGCGCTCGGCGCAGAACTCGAGGTAGCCATCAACTGAGTCGGCAAATGCCTTGCGAAGTTCCTCGACCGCCGTGCCCTGAAAGGTGATGACATCGCGCGTGTGCAGCACGTGACCGTGGAATAGCCCTGCTTCGCTGTCCAGCTCGATCTTCGCCGTGTAACCCTTGTATTCCATCATGGCCCTACTCCTGCAGCAGTGAGAAACGCACGCACCGATTTCACAGCACCTCTGTCGGTTTCCTTCTCTGGGTGCGGTCGATGAAACACGGCCCTGACGCCGTGCAAGGCGGCCCGCACTCGAGAGCCGCGGCCCGGCGTCAACTCCGCCCCGAGGGCACGGAACAACGATTCGACATCCGACCAGTCAATATTTGCGCGGACGAGATCCTCGAAAAGCGGCGCGAGCGTTGCCCTTTGACTGTTGTTCATCGAATACCTGCGGATGTCGTGCAGCAGCGCACCCCAGCACTGGTATCAAAAGATAGTATCATCGACATTCGGTCAACGGTTTTTGAGTCGCAATTGCCCTGAGTTTGCCCCGTTCTACTGACTCGATCCGTCCGACAGCAACCACGGTCACGCTACATACGGAGTGCGGCGTTTGGGGCATATGTGCACCACATGATGGACCGTCGTGCGGCGGCTGACTGCCAGTTCGCTGACCACTAGATTGCGCGCTATGAACACCCCTGCAATTACCAGCGTGTTCAACGACGGAGTCATCGTTGAACAGTTCGAGCGATATCAGCTCGACCCCGCCAGTGTTGATGAGTCATGGCGCCAGTATTTCCGCATCGCCGAGTCGCTCTTTGCCGAACGCCGTCGTGCTGCTGACAGCGCGACGCAAGGCACTCCAAGTCATGCACTGCTCGCGTCTGTGTCACCGTCGGCGGCCGTCGATCTCGCGCTGTTGACCAAGGTGGCCGCGGCCGCATCGCTGCAACAAGCGATTCGCGACTATGGACATCTGGCCGTGCAACTGGATCCGCTCGGATCGCCGCCGCCGGGCGCAGAAGACTTGACGCCGGAGTACCACGACATCACCGAGGCGGATCTGCGCGCCATTCCGGGGGCCGTGCTGGGTGACTCGCGCTACGTGAACGCGACAGCGGCCGATGCAATCCAGCGCAAGCGCGACGTCTACTCCGATCGCATTGGTTACGAAGTCTGGCATTTGGAAGAAGACATCGAGCGCGAATGGTTCCGTGTCGCCTTTCGCGACGGCGTGCTTGTTCGCGATCTCACCGCCGGCGAAAAGAAGTCCGTGTTGCATCGGCTACACGAGGTGGACGGACTCGAGCGCTTTCTTGGTCGCGCCTATGTGGGCTACAAGCGCTTCTCGGTGGAGGGGACTGATGCGCTGATTCCCATTCTCGACACGGTCATTGATGAATCTGGTCGTGCCGGTGCGCGCGAGATCGTCATCGGCATGGCACATCGCGGTCGGCTGAACGTGCTCACCAACGTGATGGGCAAGCCGTTCGACGCGCTCTTCGCCGAATTCGAGGGGCGACACGATCACAGTGACGACAATGCTACCGGCGACGTGAAATATCACCTCGGCTACAACGGTACTCGCACAGTGGATGGACGCGAGGTGCGCTTGCGTCTGGTGCCGAATCCGTCGCATTTGGAGATTGTCAATCCGGTCGTGGAAGGTGTCACACGTGCGCTGCAACGCGTGCCAAGCATCGCGGCCGAGCGTAACGAATCGTCGGTGGTTCCGGTGGCGATTCATGGCGACGCCGCGTTTCCGGGCGAAGGCATTGTCGCGGAGACGCTCAACTTGTCGCGTCTGAATGCGTACCGCACCGGCGGCACGATTCACATCATCGTCAACAACCAGGTGGGGTTCACCACCGACCCGGGCGATGCGCGATCGACGTACTACGCGTCGGACCTGGCCAAGGGCTTCGAGGTCCCGATCTTTCATGTCAACGGCGATGACGCGCAGGCCTGTGTCGTGGCGGCGCGGTTGGCCTGCGCGTATCGGACAAAATTCAAGAAGGACGTGTTGATCGATCTCGTTGGGTATCGTCGTCACGGGCACAACGAAGGGGACGAACCGACGTACACGCAGCCCAAGCGGTACGCGCTCATCAAGCAACATCCCACGGTGCCGCAAGCATGGGCACAACGCATCGTAGCGGAAGGTGTTCTTTCGGCGGACGACGCGGCGGCGATGGAGCGGCAGGTGTCGGCCCGCTACGCCGAAATTCATGCGCGATTCAAAGCGTCGCTGTTGGCCACAGAGTCACACGCGCCATGGCCCGCCGAACCGGCACCGCCCGCCGCGGTCGTGCCCACATCCGTACCCACGGAGCGCTTGCACGCGCTCAATGAACTGCTGTTGACGTGGCCCGCCGAGTTTACGGCGCATCCGCGGTTAGCGAAGCAATTGGAACGACGCCGAGAGGCGATGAGTGATGCCGGTGGCATTGACTGGGGGCATGCAGAATCGTTGGCGTTTGGTTCCTTGCTGCAGGACGGCATGTCGGTGCGGATGACCGGTCAAGACGTCGAACGCGGCACTTTTTCGCATCGACATGCGGTGCTCAATGATGTCGAGACCGGTGCCAAGTACGCACCGCTCGCGCATCTGCCAAACGCGACAGGCAGTTTCGAGATCTACAACTCAGCATTGTCGGAAATGGCCGTGCTGGGTTTCGAGTATGGGTTCAGCACGATCGCGACGGACACGCTCACACTGTGGGAAGCGCAGTTCGGCGATTTCGTCAACGTGGCGCAGCCTATCATCGACCAGTTCATCGTTTCCGACCGCGCCAAGTGGGGGTTGGACTCCGGGTTGGTGATGTTGCTGCCGCACGGCTACGAGGGGCAGGGCCCCGAACACTCAAGTGCACGGTTGGAGCGATTTCTGCAACTGTGCGCCGAAGACAACATGACCGTCGCTTACTGCAGCACACCGGCGCAGTACTTTCATCTGCTGCGACGGCAAGCCACGCGCGACGCACGTCGTCCGCTGGTGTGCATGCAACCGAAGTCGTTGCTCCGCTTGTCGCAAGCGGCGTCGGCCGCGCGCGACTTGTCGGACGGCGCGTTTCACCTCGTCATCGATGACCCGACGACAGCGGAACAACGCGCTGATGTCCACCGCGTGGTGTTCTGCACCGGCAAGTTGTACTACGATCTTGCCCTTGCACCGTCCCGAAGCGCTGGTGTTGCGCTGGTTCGCATCGAGCAACTCTATCCCTGGCCGCACGCCGAGATTGCGAGAGTAATGGCGCAATATCCGGCAGTCGAGCAGGTGGTCTGGGCCCAGGAAGAACCGCGCAATCAAGGGGCGTGGACGTTTGTACAACCGCGGCTCCGCGTATCCGCAGGCGCGGTACATGGCGTGCGGTATGTGGGACGCCCGGAACGGGCTAGCCCCGCGGAAGGGCACAAGGATGCACACGATAGCGAGCAGGCGCGCATTGCATCGATCGTGATGGAAGCAGCTGACGCGGCCGACGAGCGACGCTCGCCGCGGGCCACATCATGACCGAGTCTCGTGCGCGTCGTACTGTTGATCGCGCGTGCGCCGGCATCCGCTCGGCGAGCGCGGTCGCGTGGTGCGCCGCAGTGCTGGTTGGTGTGCAGGCCCGCGTTCTGCGCGCACAGAGTGGCGCAACAACAGAGCGCGGCGCGGCAGCACTCGGATCCGTATTGGACGGACTCGGCACGACTGGCCGCGTGTTGCTCATCGCGGCGCATCCGGACGATGAAGACACGCAGCTCATTGCGTGGCTTACACGGGGCCGCAAGGTGGAAACGGCGTACCTCTCGTTGACGCGCGGTGACGGTGGCCAAAACCTGATTGGCAACGAACTCGGTGAGGCACTGGGCGTGATTCGTACACAGGAGTTGTTGTCGGCGCGTCGCATTGATGGGGGCCGACAGTTTTTCACACGCGCCTTCGACTTTGGCTTCAGCAAGAACGCCGAGGAAACGCTCAATCACTGGCCACGCGACACGATACTCGGCGACGTCGTGCGCGTGGTGCGCGCGTTCCGGCCACAGGTGATTGTTGGTGTGTTCAGTGGTACGCCGCGCGACGGCCATGGTCATCACCAGATTTCCGGCATCCTGGCGCGCGAAGTGTATGACGTCAGCGCTGACACGGTGCGGTTTCCAACGGCGGGTTACGGCATGCCGTGGACGGTATCCAAGTTCTATCGCAATGCGCGTTTCGCACCCGAGCTGCAGACGGTGAAAATGAACACCGGCGAGTACGACGCGTTGCTTGGCCGGAGCTACTACGAGATTGCCGCCGAAAGTCGGTCGCAGCACAAGTCGCAGGGGTTTGGTGTGTTGCAGCGGAAGGGCGTGTTCATGGATTTCCTCACGCGTGAGGCGTCGCGCGTGCCCGCACCATCCGACGCAAAGACGGAACAGTCGCTGTTCGACGGCATCGACACCACGTGGGCGCATCTCAAGTCGCGCATAACACGCGCTGATGTGCGCGCCGAGCTCGACTCGGCGAATGTGGTCATGACGGAAGCGCGTCGCGTGTTTCGCGCGCAGGATCCAACACCGACCATCGCACCACTGGCAACCGCGCTCCGCCTGTTGCGTGCAGCGCGTGACTCGAGTGGTACGCGCCCCAAGATGCTGCTCAACGTGCCGAACTTTCCGACACCCATGCTGGTGGACGCGAACGGCTACTTCGCGATTCCTGCGGGTATGCGCACGGGTCCGCGGCCCATGCCGCCGGCCGGCGCGCAAGCCGACGCCGAGTTGTGGGATGCGCTGTCGCTGACGATTGAACGCGCCGAGCGTGCGTTGGTGCTGGCCGCGGGTGTGGCGGTGGAAGCGATTGCACCGCGAGCGACGTTTCCCGTACGGGAAGGTGGCAAGACCACCGTGAATGATTCGTTGCCCGTTGCTGTCACGGTGTTCAACCGTGGTCATGCACTCGTATCCCTGCGCGACGCGTCAATCAATGTGGTGGGTGGCGATACGCGTGCCGCCGTCGCATCGACCGTGATCGACGCGCCGCGCACCGTAGCCACTGACAGCGCGGTGACGATCAACCGATTCGCTATTGCGCGCGCGCCCACCACATCATGGTGGCAAGCCGTGCCGCGCGCGGGCGACTGGTTCCGGACGCCGGTGAGCGCGTTGGACGATGCGCAGCAGCAGGCGCGCTTGTCGACGAACGCCACGGTACAGCTGACAATTGCCGGCGCGGCGGTTGATGTTGTGGCGCCGGTAGTGAATCGCTTTGCTGATCCTGTCAAAGGCGATCAACAAGTGCCGGTCGCCGCGGTACCCGGCATCACGATCGGTCTCGACAACGTGGTGGAGTACCTGCGCGCCGATGTGCCGGTGGAGCGCGAGTTCCGCGTGCACATTTTGTCCGCCTATCCAGACTCCGCGCGCGTCGAGGTGAGCATTGAACTGCCGCCTGGTCTGACGGCCGACTCGGTGTTGCGCACGAGGGTACTGACGCCCGGCGCGCCCGAGGCGACGCTGACGTTCAAGGTCAAGGGAAAGGTTGGGCCTGGTCGGCTGCAAATGGGCGCGATTGCCCGTCACGAGGGGCGCTCCTCAACCACCGGCTATTACACGCTGGCGTATGACCACATCACGCCGCAGCGCATGTATGCACCGTCGGGGATGTGGCTCGCTGCCGTGAATGTCGCGTTGCCGCTCCGTGCACGGGTAGGCTACGTGCCCGGTGTTGGCGATCACGGCATGGACGCGCTCCGGCAACTGGATGTGCCGTTCGAAAAACTGGACCCGTCAGCACTCGATCACACGGACCTGTCACGATTTTCAGCCATTGTCGTGGGTCCGCGCGCGTATGGCGCGAGCGAGGTCCTGGTCGCCAACAGTGCCAAGCTGTTGGACTATGCAAAGAAGGGCGGACGGCTCGTGGTGCAGTACGGGCAGAATGAGATGACCAGGCCCGGCATCATGCCGTATCCCATTCAGCTCACGCGCACGGCGGCGCGCGTGACGATTGAAGATGCGCCGGTGACTGTCTTGCAGCCCAAGTCGCCGTTGCTCACGCTGCCCAACAAGATCGGCGCGGACGATTGGATGGGGTGGGTGCAGGAACGCGCCACGTACATGCCGAGCGTGATCGACCCGCGGTATACGTCGGTGTTGGCGATGAACGATCCTGGCGAGCCGGTGAACAACGGCGCGCTGCTGGTGGCGCCGGTTGGGAAGGGGAGCTACGTGTATGTGACGTTGGCGTTGTTCCGGCAACTGCCGAACGGTGTGCCGGGTGCAGCGCGCATTTTGATGAACCTGATCAATCCGGCACCCTTGCCGGCGGTGCCGCCAAAGATGTAGGCGACGCACGCACGAACGTTGGTCGTTGCTGCGTAGGCCTCAGCCGACCCTGTAGACACAGTGCGCACGAGCAGACCGTAAGCTTCCTGTCCGCCAATCGCCTTGACGAGACGCTCACCCCGTCACAAACAACTCGGCGAGCTCAATCACCAACGGCTGCGATGCACCAACCGGCGCCCACGCTAACCGCTCACGCTCCACCCGCGGAAACTGCGCATCCGGCGTCCACACCTCCACCGAAAGCGCATCGGCATCGACAATCCAGTACGTATCAACCCGCTGATCACGGTAGACCACGCGTTTCCCAAACCGGTCATGGCGCGCCGTGCTTGCGCTGAGCACTTCGGCGATGAGCGGCACGTTGCGCACGTCTTCCCACCGCGCCACATCGCGGTCCTGCGGCGACAACACGAACACATCTGGCTGCGTGAGCACGTCGTCCCGTCCCCACGTGAGATCGGCGTCCACATTAAACACTCGGCCAACCGGTTCGCGCCCGCAGTAATCGAGCAACAGATGCGTAAGCCGCATCACCACCTCCTGATGCCAGAAGCGCGGCGACGGGCTCACGACCAGCTCACCGTAAATAAGCTCGTACTTGTTCCCGTCCTCAGGGAACGCGAGCACCTCGTCCACGGTGTAGTACGGATTCGCGCGCGCTGGCATACCCATAGAGTCGGCTCGGCTGCGCCTGTTGCGCAAGGGGTGAGGAGAGACGTGACGGCCATACCTCATACTGACCTGCACGTACCTCGTCTCCATCACCATTCTGTCGCAGCACGACACA
>JANMKU010000420.1:0-4594 GCA_031372205.1 Gemmatimonadaceae bacterium
CTGCCCCGCTCGGCCATCGTCGGTGTGGTGACTCTGGATGATGTGCTGGACATGGAGGCCGTTCAGGATGCGACCACCGTTGACGATGCCAGTGTGATCGGTGAGCTCGACGACGAGAATTTCTACTGGCGGTTGAGTGGCGCAGTCGAGATCACACCGGTGTCGGACGTCAAGGGCAAGCTCAATCTTTGGGAACTCGACACGGTCACCTTGAAGAAGGTGCAGTCGCGCTTGACCAGCGGAACCCGCACAACGTTCAAGAGCAATAAGGAAGGGGCCGCGCCCGCTGAGTGGGAGGAATCTGAGGATGAAGACGATGCCGACTTCGAAGAATCGCAGGACGAGCAACGTCAGGTCTGGCCATCCTGCGAACTCGCTGCGGTAGTTGGTCCCGGCCCCCAAAAACGCGCGGACGTCGTCGGACTGCTCTGGTCCTACATTCAGAAGCACGGGCTTCAGGACACAAAGAATCGACGCATGATCAACGCGGACACGGCGCTTCGCAAAGTCGTCGGACGCGCAAGGGGCGCACGTCGAGGCCCTCCGACTCGGCCGAGTGTTGGCTGATGGCACCGGCTACGAGTTGTTGCAGTTGCCGCGAACGGTGCGCGTGCCCGACGCATCATTTGTGCGAGCCGATCGTTTACCAACCGGCGGCATCCGTTCGGGGCTCCTCAAGCTTGCGCCCGACTTGGCAATCGAAGTGTTGTCTCCGAGTGAACCAGTGAAGGAGCTGGAAGAGAAAGTCGATGACTATCTGAGCTGCGGTACCCCACTCATCTGGGTTGTCGATCCCGTGCGTCGCACGGTGAGGATCGTGTCGACAGACTCGACGGAGCTCGTGCTGCAGGAGGGAGATACGTTGAACGGGGGGCGCGTTCTTCCCGGATTCTCGTGCGCCGTGGAAGAGATCTTCGACGGAATCGCGCGCGACGTGTAGTCGTTCGTCACCACGCGAGGGCGTTAGTGACGCAGCCGCACGACGAGCAACACCGACATCACCAGCAAGAGCACCGCGGCCACCGACAACATTCGCACACTGACCCGTGCGCCGAACGGTCTCGCGGTTGGCCGTGCAGTGATGGCGACTGCTGACGTCTTGGGTGATTCGGCAAGCGTGCCAACAATCGCATCCAATCCCGCCACCAGCTCTTCGGCGCGTTGCGGGCGATCGGACGGTCGCTTCTCAAGGCAACGCATCACGAGTGCAGACAGCGTGTCAGGGAGCGACGGCCTGCGGTTGCTGATGTCTTCCGGTGCCTCTCGCGCATGCGCGGCCATCTGGGCAATCAGACTCCGGCCCTCGAACGGTGCGCGGCCAGTGAGCAGTTCGTAGGCGACAACACCCCACGCATAAATGTCGGCCCGGGTGTCAACGGTTGGGTCGCCGGCCGCTTGTTCCGGTGACATGTACGCCGGCGTCCCGAGGGCAATGCGTCGCGTGGTCAGTTTCGTGCGCGCACCACTCTGCGTTTGAAACGCGTCGCCAGCGTCGTCGAGGGCTTTGGCAACGCCGAAGTCGCTGATCATCGACACGTCGCCGGCAAACAACACGTTTTCCGGCTTGATGTCGCGATGGACAACACCACTTGCGTGCGAGTAGGCAAGCGCACTGGCCATCTCCCGCAGAATGCGCACCGCGTCCTGCATGGGCGCGCTCCGACCCATGCGTTCGCGCAACGAGGCGCCGCCGAGATACGGCATCGCGAACCACGGCAACTCGTCGGCGTAGCCCGTGGCAATGAGCGGCACGATATGCGGGTGCTGCAGCCGCGCCGCGACATCGATTTCGCGTTTGAAACGCGCCACCGACACACCGGCCGCCAGCTCAGGCGGCAGAATCTTGAGCACGACATCGTTGCCGTTCGCATGGTCGGTGGCATGGAACACCCGCGACATGCCACCGCCGCGCAGCTCCGTGCGAATGGTGTACCGACCGGCCACCGCTTGCTCAAGGCGCCGTGCCAAGTCCGGCGCCGCCATCCGCGTTCCGCGTTACAGGTGCACGGCCTAGGGCTTCTTCTTTCGGTCGGACGCCAGTGACCGATAGTACTCATCGATCAGCGCACGATATTCAGCCGGCACCGCCGCACGCGCACCGAGTGCAGGCCGTCCTTCCGCCCCAAGGCCGAGCGAACGATACAAACCAAATTCGAAGCCCTTGAGTCCGTCGATCATCGCCGACTGCAGTTGTTCGAGACTGCGTGTGTCGTCGAACGCACGGCCGTTCTCGAGCTGACGCATGCTTTCGATCGCCTTGTCGAGTTCCTTGGTGTCCACTCCCTGCTTGGCGAGTTCGCCGCGCAACGCTTCCGCATTTTCGCGACGCATCCGGAACTCGCGGGCAAACTGGCGCGCGTCCTCAGGTGCAACCCCTCCTCGCGGTGCTGACGAACTGGGCGTGCCACCGCTGAACGACGTACTCGGCTCACCGCCGGGCCGCGCCGCGCCGTTGTTATTGCCGCCGCGTGGCTGTCCGTTGGCTGCCGTCTGACCGCCGCCTTGGCCACCCTGCTGCCCCTGTTGCCCCTGCTGCCCTTGTCCTTGCCCGCGTTGTCCCTGCGGTCCCTGCTGCCCCTGCTGCCCCTGCTGTCCTTGCTGTCCTTGCTGTCCTTGTGCCCCCTGTCGGCCTTGCTGTCCCTGCTGTCCCTGCTGTCCCTGCTGCCCTTGTTGCCCTCGTTGCCCTTGCTGTCCTTGTTGCCCCTGCTGTCCCTGGCGGCCTTGCTGTCCCTGTGACCCCTGTGACCCCTGTGGTCCATTCTGTTGCTGTTGCCCCTGTTGCCCCTGTTGCCCCTGCTGTCCGCGCTGCCCCGCGCGATCCGCCACGCGTTCACGCAACGACTCCAGTCCCTGCACCAAATCACGCGTCTTGTCCAACGCGCGCTCCTGACGCGTCGCCGCCGATTCACTCTGCAGCGCACCCGCCGCCGCACCCAGCTTGTCGGCCACGTCTTTCAAATTCTCAGAAATCTGCCCTTCAAACGAGTTCGCGTACTCGGGCGACCCACCACGCATGACATTCTTCGAAAACTCGATCTTGTCTTTCAGGCGCGCATCGCGAATCGCTTCGGCCGCCTCACCAATCTGCCCAGCCGCTTTCGGTTGATCCTTCCGGCCATCGCGCGCCAGTCGATCCGCATCTGATTCCAGTTTCTGCACATCGGCACCAAGCGCATCCTTCTGCTCGGCGAGACGACGCTGCTGTTCCGCGCGCTGTTCACCCGACGCGCCTTGCATCGATGACACCCCAGCGGCGATGTCGCGCTGTCGTGCTTCCAGATCCTTCGCTTTGTCAGCGAGTTGCTGAATGCCGGCTTTCGTACTGGACGTCTTCGACCCTTCAAGATTGCGCGTGGCGCGCTTCAAGTCGTCGAGCGCCGCGTTGCCCTGCGACGCTGATCCACTCGCTGCACGCTTCATGGCATCTGCCGCCTGCTGCATGCGCTGCGCAGCGTCCGCCAGCTCCGGCGACTTCTGCTCGCGCGACAACCGCTCAAGCCGACGCGCCTCTTCCTCCGCCTGCTTGGCAAGATCTCGTTGCGTGCCGCCACCACCGCCCGCACTCGACTCACGCCCCAGCCGATCTCGCAACGCATCCGCCATACGCTGCATGCGCTCGTTTTCCTGCTGTTGACGATTCGCCAGTTGCTTGAGGCGCTCCAGCGACTCGTCGATGGCCTTTTGTGCTTGCGACACGGGAGGTGATTGCTGCGACTGTTGTTGCACGGCTTCGTATTGATTCCGCAGCTTGTCGACTTCCAGTCCAAACAAGTCAGCAAGGTCTTCGGCCTTTTGCTGTTGTCCGCCACCGCCGCCACCACCGCCGCCTTGCTGTTGCTGACCCATCTGCACTTGCACGTCGCGATACAGCGCCTCGGCACGCTGCAGTCGCTGCAGCGCACGCTGTTCCTCAGGAAGTGCGTCACGGCCAATACCGCGCCCCAACCGCTCTTCCGCACCCTTGAGCTCAACGACCGCACTTTCCAGTTCCTTCTGAATTTTGGCGAAGTTCGTGTCACTCGTTGACACGCCGCGTTCGACCAATCGCTTGGCCAGCGCTTCCACATCCGTGCGCAAGCGGCCCTCAGCAATCGTCAGTGTCGTGATATCTTCGCGGCGCTTCTTCACTGGTGTGCTCACGCTGTCGCGCAACCAGTTGAACGTGCCGGCGACCACGTCACGCTGACGAGCGACAAACCCTTCCGGTGAGTCCTGCTGGCCACCGCCTCCGCCACCACCACCGCCGCCCTGTTGCTCCGCCTGCTTGTAGTTCTTCGAAAACGGACGCACTTCGAGGAAGTACACGTCGCTGCTACCCACGTGACCACCACCGTCTTTGGCCACCGCGTTGTACGCGACCAAGTCGCCCGGCTCGAGTCCGAGCTCTTCGAGAAACAGCGTGTACGCACCACGCGCATCGCGCGGACGACGTGTGGCGCTGTCGGAAATCGCGACGCGCTTCTCCTCGCCACCATTCACACGATAACGCAATTCGAGCGACGTCACGCCGAGGTCGTCCGACGCGCGCACGGCGATCGTCACTTCATCCGTGCTCGAGACTTTCGTATCGCGCCCCGGCTCTTCGATGGACACC
>JANMKU010000464.1:0-8430 GCA_031372205.1 Gemmatimonadaceae bacterium
GCCTTCCGCGCCAGCTCAGCAATCGCGGTAAACGCCTCCGGCTCGCGTACTGCCAAATCAGCGAGCACCTTGCGGTCCACTTCGATGCCCGCCGCGTGCAGACCACTGATGAACACGCTGTAGGTCATGTCGTGCGCCCGAGCCGCCGCATTGATGCGCATGATCCACAGACGACGGAAATCGCGCTTCTTGTTTTTGCGGTCTCGGTACGCATACCGCCACCCGCGCTCTACCGTTTCCTTCGCCGCTTTCCACAACTTGCTCCGGCCGCCAAAGGCGCCCTTCGCATGCTTCATGATCTGCTTTTTCCGCTTCAGGCGGACGACGTTTGATTTGACGCGAGGCATGGATTGAGTTCCTCAAGCCAGAATGAGGCGCTTGATGCGCTTGATTTCACCAACCGTCGTCACGAACGTCGGACGACGAAGGCCACGCTTACGCTTCGCGTCCTTCTTGGTCAGGATATGGCTCTTGTACGCCTTCAGGCGCCGAATCTTCCCCGTACCCGTCACGGAGAAGCGCTTCTTGGCGCCGCTATGAGTCTTCATCTTCGGCATAACACGCTCGCGGCTGCGGTAATCCACCCCGGAAACGAGGCGGCCCTCTGCGGATCACGCACCGATCACTTCGGTGCGAGAATCATCGTCATCGATTTTCCTTCCATCGTCGGCGAACTCTCGATCTTCGCCAGATCTATCAGTTCCGCAGCGACCCGATCCACCACCTGTTTGCCCAACTCAGGATGGGCGATCTGTCGTCCGCGGAACATGAGCGTCACCTTCACCTTGTTGCCTTCTTCGAGGAAGCGTCGCGCATGGCGCGTTTTTGTCTCGAAGTCGTGATCGTCAATCCCAGGGCGGTACTTGACTTCCTTGAGATGAATCACGTGCTGCTTTTTCTTGGCAATACGCGCCTGTTTCGCCGCTTCGAATTTGAACTTGCCGTAGTCCATAATTCGAACCACCGGCGGACGTGCCGTGGCTGCGACTTCGACGAGATCAAGCCCCTGCTCCACTGCCTGGGCAAGCGCCACATCGACTTCCATGATACCGAGCTGACTGCCATCGGCCGCAATGACGCGGACCGGGCTGATCCGGATTTGCCGGTTCACCCGTGGCGGACGCTTCGTGGAATCCTGAATACGCCGAACTCCGTTGGAGAGAAACAAAAAACGCGAACCCCTGAGGAGTCCGCGTCGATGCAACCGATCCATCGCGCGCGCACGGAATGCGGAGCAAGGAACGCTTGGGCGATGGACTCCTGCAGCACACCTCGTCGAACATCACTGTTCGCAGCAAGGGCCGGAGGGTGAGGACGGCGTCGCTGCCATCCCGCTTCTCGTATTCACTCCACCGCGACGTGTGGCTGACGCGATTGAGCCTGTGGAACAAATCCAACCCTCAACCTACGCGGCGTCGATTGTGCTGGCAACCCCTACGGTTGAGTTGCCAAATGATACCCCTTGCCATCCAGCGCAACCCGACCGAACCCGTGGTGTGCGTCGTGCTCAAAAATCAGTTGCCAATCCCCTGCGAGCGCCTCGGCCAAGAGTGCTCGCTTTGACTCCAGCGTCCGCAGCGGCTCGACGTCGTAGCCCATGATCCACGGAAGCGGCAAATGGTGGGTCGTGGGGATCACATCGCCCAAGAAACAGGCGGTCTGCCCCTCGGAGTGAAGCACTACACTCTGATGGAAAGGTGTGTGTCCAGGGGTCATCCGGAGCCTCACGCCTGGCAAGACTTCCTGTTCCCCTTCCACAAACTCAAACCTTCCAGCGGACACGACTGCATCCCAGTTCGGCGGGAAATAGCTGGCCGACGTGCGCTCATTGGCGTGCGAAGCATACGCGAACTCACCTCGCTGTACGACGTAGCGCGCATTCCGGAACGACGCCTCCACCACCCCCTCGGCGGTGCGTGTTGTGTTGCCGCCCGCGTGGTCGAAATGCAAATGCGTGTTGATGACCAGCGTGACATCGTCGGGTGAGTACCCGGCGGCGCGAATGCCGTCCTCCAAGGCGGTCGGTCCAGTCGCACCGACATTCTCAATGCCATAAATCTCATGAAATTTGGCATTCTCCTTATTGCCCGCGCCGGTGTCGATGAGCACCAGCTCGTCCTGATGTTCAATCAGAAGGCATCGCATCCCCATGGGAATGCGATTGCGCGCGTCGGCCGCCAGGCGCCGCTCCCAGAGCGGCTTAGGGACGACCCCAAACATTGCGCCACCATCAAGCTGCTGCCCACCTGCCTGGATCGCATGGATGCGCCAGCGACCGACGGTGCGCACGTCGTGCAAGGGACCTGGAAAGCTCACGCGCTGTGATCCTCGCGAACAGGAGATGGAAAGGAGCGACGTCGTCGGTTGGCCGCGGCGCTGGACCGTCGATGTCGTGTGGCGGCTAGATGGGCCTCTAGCGCGTCCCAGCTATCGAGCCCGCGATCCGCTGCAACGTGCAGCAATCGCACCAACACCTCGGCGGTGGCAACCGCGTCGCCCCCGGCGCGATGCCGCGCGCTCACCCGTATTCCAAAAAAGTTGGTCACATGGTCGAGGGAACGTCTCGAGAGCTGCGGCAATAAGGCGCGCGCCATACGTACGGTGCACAATCGCGGACCGGCAAGCTGCGCGCCGCACCCCCGCGACAGTTCTTCGCTCACAAACCGCCAGTCAAACGCCGCGTTATGCGCGGTAAATACCCGACCGGCGAGACGAGTCGACACCGCGTACGCGATCTGGCGGAACGTCGGCTCATCCTTCACCATGGCCCAGGAGATCTGCGTCAGCGCGGTGATATGGCTGGGGATCGGGCGCTGCGGGTTGACCAGCTGCGAGAAGACCTCGCCCACCACCCCGTCTCGAACGTCAACGATCGCGATTTCTGTGACGCGGTCGCCGGTCGCCGCGCGCGTGCCGGTCGTCTCGACGTCGACCACCGCAAAGGCCACGTCCATCAGCGAACGACGCTCAACGTGACAAGAATCCGGAGGCGCCCCGGCACGTCCGGCCGCCGAGCCCGAGGCACCCGGCGGCTGTACGGCGCACACTGGACCGCCGACGGTCAGCGCCCAGTGACCTGAGGGGAGCCGACGAAACTCCGGATGGCTGGCGAAGAGCGCGTCGGCCATGCGCCGCGCCGCTTCCTCGCGAAGGTGCTCAACGCGACAGACGAGCTGCATAAGCGTCACTACGTCCATCGGCCCATTCGCCAAGAGCTGTGCCGCGCTGGCCGAAAGCGTGGTTGGCCGCCGTTCAATGGTGGTCGCAACGGAAGGATTGGCAGGTGGAAGGGGCATGGGCGGACAAGATAGCGATGGAGGGCGTCTAGTAAATCGTCGCCACCGTTCATACCTTTGTGAACTATTTCACAAGCAACGACCCAAGTGAAACGCATCGCCGACTCCACCGTCCGACGCCTGTCGATGTACCTCCGGTACCTGGAGGACCTTGACGCGAACGGCCAGCCAACTGCCTCCAGTGATGAGCTGGCGCACCTCTGCGGCACGACCCCCGCGCAGGTGCGAAAGGACCTGTCATTTTTCGGCTCGTTCGGAAAGCGCGGGCTCGGTTATCCGGTGCATGCGCTCACGGCGCATCTGCGCGAGATCCTGGGGCTCGGCCGCGAATGGAAAGTGGTCATTGTCGGCGCCGGCAAGATCGGAGCCGCGCTGGCCAACTATCGTGGCTTCCTGCAGCGTGGTTTCCGCGTGGTCGGGATCTACGACAACAGTTCGGACAAAGTCGGGCAGCGCTGGGGCGAACTAGTCATCCGCGATACATCCACACTCGCCGATGATGTGCGCCACGAGGAAGCGCTGATTGCGGTGGTGGCGATTCCAGGCGAAGACGCGCAAGCGCTGGTGGACACGCTGGTCGCGGCGGGAATCCGCGCCATACTCAACTTTGCGCCAGCAAAGGTCACGGTGCCGGCGCACGTGTCTTTGAAATCCGTCAACATGGCGATGGAGTTGGAAGGGCTGTCGTTCGCCCTCACGCACGCGACCACCACCGGCACCTCCGCGTAGGCAAAGTCGCCGACGTTGGCCGCCTGCACCGACGTCGCTCTCAGGGGTTGAGGGCGGTGACCAAACGTGCGAAGTCAGCCGGCGAGAGCACCTCGGGACGTGCGTCCGGGCGCAACCCGCAGTGCAGAATTATTCGCGTCGCCTCGTCGGCGCTGAGTGACGTCACCGTTCGAACCACGCGCACCAGCTGTTTACGTCGCAGCCCGAAGGCCGCTTGGACAAAACGACCAAAGCGCTCTTCGAGTGCCTCCGGCACCACTGGATCGTCGCGAGGCGTCACACGAACGATGGCCGAATCGACAGTCGGCGGCGGGTTGAACGCGCCAGGTGGCACGCGCTTGACAATATCGACTCGGGCGACGGACTGCACGTTCACGCTCAACGCGCCATAGATCTTGTCGCCTGGCGGTGCGGCCATGCGTTCCGCGACCTCCTTTTGCACCAGATAGACGGCGACGGCCGCTCGCGGTCGCTCGAGCGCGTGAAAAAGTATTGGTGTGGTGATGTAGTACGGTACGTTGCCGGCGAGCACAAACGACTCTCCGGCGACACTGGCGAGGGGTACCTGTAGCACGTCGGCCTCGACAATCGTGACGTTGGAACGGTGCGCATATTTTTCACGCAGGTGTGCGGCGAGTACACGATCGATCTCGATCGCGACGACGCGGCCGGCCCGTTCGACCAGTCGATCTGTCAGTGCGCCGCGACCAGGGCCAATCTCAACGACCGTGCGATCGCCGATCGGTCCCAATGCGTCGACGATGGTGTCGAGTACCCGGGCGTCGTGCAAGAAGTGTTGTCCGAGTCGCTTCTTCGGTATCGGCAACGTCTGCGGCACCTTGGGCCGAGGACGGTGCCCTACCATGGTCGGTCGGCGACTACGATCGCCAGATCATCGCGCAAGGGCGTATCGTCGGCATGTGCGTGCACGGTGGCGAACATGGCGTCCAGAATCACGTCTGGTGACTCCCCGTTGGACATACGCGAGAGTGTGCGCAGCATCGTCGCTTCGCCGAGTCGGCGCTGTGCGGAGTCGAGGGCATCGACAACGCCATCGGTAAAGAGCACCAACCGGTCGCCGACGCGCCATGACATCACGCACTCTTCGATGGCTGACTCACCGAAGCCAATCGGCGGAGCAACGGCGGGCAGCCGTTCACAGTGTCCGTCCGCGCCAAGACGGAACGCGTGTGGATGACCGGCATTGGCGAATCGCAGCTCACCGGCGCGCGTATCGATCACGACGTAACACAGGGAGAGAGACATCTCGGTCGATGCGAGTTCGTCCGCGAGCGAACGTTGAACGGCCTCAAGCGCGATCGACGGGTCAAACGCTGCTTGCACGTGGATGGCGGCCGCACTCAGCGCGAGCGCCATTACCAGCGCCGACTGATAGCCATGACCAGACACATCGCCGATCAACACACCGGTGCGATCGCGGTCGAGACGTGCCAAGAGATAAAAGTCACCCCCGACACTATCCGCCGGCACAACACGCGCCGCGGCACGCGCCTCGGGTGCAACAATGGACGGTTTGGGCAGCAGCTTCAACTGCAGATCGTGTGCGAGCCGCATCTCGCGTGCGTGCTGCTGTCGTTCAACGGCCGCGCGCACCAGTGACATGTTATGCATCGCCACCCCCACCTGCCGACCGACGGCCAGCACGAGGGAACGATCACCTGGAGTAAATGGCGCACCGTCTGCACGACCCGCCAACACGATCACACCAAGTGGGACACCGCCTGCGGACTCGGCGAATCCACCATCGGGACGCCGCGTCCCGATAGCCGGATATTGGCCGGTAATTCCCATGCCAGTGCTGGGTCGAGTCACCGCAACGGCCAGCAGTGGCCCGCCACTGGACGCCAGTACGGGGTCAGCAACGCGAGCCAATGCCCCATCTTCGAGACAGGCCCCACCGGCGCGCCATGCCCGCACGGCGATATGTGACACATCGTCCTGTGGGATGGCCGGATAGACTCGATCAGCCATGCCGAGCGTGGCGATGGGACTGAGCATCGACAGCGAACGACGCGTCGTCAGAAACACAGCGCGTACGGCGCCGACGGTGTCGGCGAGTTCGCGAAGGAGGGTGTCGGCCACGTCTTCCACGGACGCGCCCTTTCCCAACAGTTCGCCGATGGCGTACAGGAGGTTGATTTCTTCCACGCGTTCTGTAAGCGAACGCGCTGCGCTGTCTCGCTCACGCTCAAGGCGCCGAACGAATGGCACAAGTCGGCCGAGGACCCGATTGCTCTCGGGCGTGATGCCCGGTTCGGTAAAGAGCCATCCGACGCTGTCGCCGGTGGTTACCAGCTGCGCCACAATGCCGTGTTGACGCGCCCAGCGTGACACATCCCACGCGTCCGCACCCGATGCGGTGAGCGTCGCAAACGCTTGCGACGAGGCACCGAGTAGCGACGACGCGACCGATCCATCGCGTCGCTCCCAGATGGCCGCCTCTCGCCCGGTGGCCTCCTGGAAGGCGGCCAAAAGGGCGGCGACTTCCATCATGCTCTGCGCAAACGCAACTGAACGGTGTGCCCTCTCGGCGACGGCTCGCGACGGCTATCCACGTGGTCCATGAGCGCCCGCATGAGGTAGAGACCGCGCCCGCTCTCTCTCTCCAACCAGTCCGCGTCGTTCGGTGACTGGGACACCAGGTTTGCATCAAAACCGTCCCCTTCGTCCGTCACCTCAAGCAGGAGAGACTCGGCTTCCATCGCGGCGATGATCCGCACTTCACGCGTCGGATCACTGCCGTTCCCGGAAATGATGGCGTTCGACAATGCTTCCGTAAGCGCGACCGGCACATTCAATCGGCACAACCGCGATGAAAATCCTGCCGCCATACAGAAGTTTGTCACCGCGTCCACCACGCCGCCGATGTGCGCGATATCTGACGTGATGGTCCACGATCGCCGAACGATGACGGGTTCGGTACGGTTTGCATGCACTCGACGACGTTTCGTCATCGCCTCAGCGCGAAGCGACCGCGTCATCACGATTCGCGTACAGCGGGAAGAGTGTGTCGAGGCGCGTGAGTTCGAACAACGTGCGGAGGTCGTCATTAAGCCCAGCGAGCCGCAAGTCGCCACCCTGCTCTCGCAGTCGCTTGCCAAGGGACACAAGGGCGCCGAGTCCGGAGCTATCGATGTACGCGGAATTGGTGAAATCGATCACGACCAACCGGGCGCCCCGTTCCATCTCATCCACAATGGCCTGCTTGAATTCCTGACGATTGGTCACCACCAGTTGGCCGTCCATCTCGACGATCACGGTGTCGTGCTCGCGAACCACGTTGAAGCTCATGAGAAAGTCAGCTGAGGTCATCCCGCACCACGACGTTCCGGCGCGCTTACCTGCAGCGCCGTGATCGCTGCGACATGCATAATGTCATCCGCCGTAGCACCTCGGGACAAGTCACTGCATGGCTTTGCGAGCCCCTGCAGAATCGGTCCGATCGCTTTCGCGCTGGCCAAGCGCTGGACGAGCTTGTAGGCGATGTTGCCAGCGTCCAAGGAGGGAAAGACGAGCACATTCGCCTGACCGGCAACGCTGTCGCGTGGCGCCTTGCGCATGGCGATGTCTGGCACGAGCGCGGCATCCGCTTGCAGTTCCCCCGACATCTGGAGCGAGGGCGCCTCCGCGCGCACGAGTGCCATCGCTTCCCGTACACGGCTCACCGACGGGCCGTCCGCACTACCGATCGTGCTATACGACAGGAACGCGACCAACGGCTCGTCGCCCACGATACGTCGGCGATCGACCGCCGCCGCGAGCGCTATGTCCGCCAGCTGACGCGCCGTGGGGTCCGGTACCACGGCACAATCTGTAAAGGTCAGGACCTCGCTGTCAGTAGAGCGGAATGACGGAACCACCATGTAAAAGGAGGACGACACGGTCCGCACACCGCCCGCCGGGCCCACCGTCCAGATCGCCGCGCGCAAGATGTCCGCCGTGGTGTGCGCCGCACCCGCAACACAACCATCCGCTTCCCCCATGGCCACCAACGCGTCTGCGAAGTACAGCGGATCCAGCGCCAACCTTTCCGCGTCGATCCGTGCCAACCCCTTCGACGCCCGTCGCGACAGCAGGTGTTCGACCACGAGCGGTGTGCGCGGATCGCTCAACGGGTCGAGTATCTCCACCGACGGACCGGTGACAACACGGCTGTTGTCGTCTCCGCGTCGGACAAGAATCGGCCGCACGGTCTGTCGTCGCATGAGCGTGACAACGGCGTCCAGAGTGCGGACGTCTGTCGCCTCGGGAAAGAGAATCGTGCGTCGAGAGTCGGCCGCACGACGATGCAACGATTCGAGAAACGCGGATGCGGCGGTGCTGGACATCGGTGTCAGGTCGCAAAACGCTCGGCGAGTTTGCCGGCGACCAGCGGATGCTCGCC
>JANMKU010000190.1:0-1014 GCA_031372205.1 Gemmatimonadaceae bacterium
CGGCGCGTTCCACCAGTTGTGAAAGATCACGCGGCACGCAGGGTGCTCAGCGGTCCATTCGGGCACGAACTGCTGCACGGCACTGTTGCCACCGTGTCCGTTTACAATGAGAATGCGTCGAAAACCACTGTGCGCCATGCCGTCGAGTATGTCGCGGACGACGCGCAAATGCGTGTCAACGCGCAGCGAAATGGAGCCCGGAAACTCACGGAAGTACGGCGTGACTCCGTACGGCAGTACCGGGAACACAGGAATGCCGAGTGGTTCGGCCGCATCGACCGCAAGGCGCTCGGGGAGAATGCAGTCCACCGTCAGTCGCAGAAAGCTGTGCTGTTCTGTGCTGCCGAGCGGCAGGATGGCGCGGTCGTCGTGACGCAGGTATTGCTCCACCTGCATCCAGTGCATGTCGCTGATGCGCGTCACGGGACGATCGCCGGGCTCTTGTCCATCAGTTGCCGCGCGAAGTACGTGTACCCGAGCGCCGTGGTGTGCGCCTGTTGCTTTGCGTTGGCCCCAGCGCCGTGACCACCCTCAATGACTTCGTAGAACAGATAGGGCAGCCCCATGTCGGCCATCTTCGCCGCAAACTTGCGCGCGTGCTGTGGTCCGACCCGATCATCTTTTGTTGTCGTCCAGATAAACGGCATTGGATATTTCACGCCCGCCTTGAGATTCTGCAGCGGCGAGATGCTGGCGAGAAACGCACGCTCGGCGGGAATCGATACGCTGCCGTACTCGCCCACCCACGACGCGCCAGCCGCGATCTGCTCGTACCGCATCATGTCCAGCAATGGCACCGCGATTTGCACGGCATTCCACAGTTCCGGATGCTGGTTCATCTCGACGCCCATCAGCAGACCACCGTTCGATCCACCTTCAATGCCCAGTCGACGCGGACTGGTGATTTTGCGCGTGACTAGATCCTGCCCGACCGCCGCGAAGTCATCGTAGATCACCTGCCGTTTGGTTTTAAGCCCAGCCTCATGCCACGCGGGGCCAAACTCACCGCCGCCG
>JANMKU010000020.1:0-22156 GCA_031372205.1 Gemmatimonadaceae bacterium
AAACACCGTCACCACCACCACACCTGCTCGGCGAAGCGCCGTATACGTCTCCGATTCCGCGCGAGTGAAGCCGTTGCTCTGCACCGCAATGCCCGCGGGTTGTTTGTCGTAGCGCGGACCGGTGCCACCCGGATAACTGAATGCCATTTCCACTTGCGGCAACGAGTCGACGGTGCGCATGTCGAACTCACTCTGCTCGCCATGACGGCGCACCGGCGCAAAGAGAAACTCCGGGCCGCTGCCGCCCACGACGCCAAGCATCCCCATCTCGCCGCCGGTGAATCCCCCGGTGCGCTGATAGATCTTGCGCACCTCACGCGCCGACAAAATGCGATCGTCGAGCACGACCATCACGCCTTTGCCAATGGCCTGTGGTGACGCAGCCGTGCGCACCGCGGCCAGCAGATTGATCGGGCCGTCGGGGCTGATGCCGGTCGCCGGTCGCTGCGCACCCACCACGATCACCGGCTTATCCGAACGCACGGTGAGATAGAGGAAAAACGCCGTCTCCTCGAGCCGATCGGTGCCGTGTGTAACGACCACACCCGCCAGGTCTTTGCGATCACGCAAGACCGTCTCAATGCGCTTGGATAACGCCAGCCACTGCGCGGGGGTGATCGCTGTGCTGGCCACATTGGAGAACTGCTCCGACTCCACGCTCGCGTACCGCGAGAGTTCGGGCACGGAGGCGAGGATCTGCTCCGCGGGTAAGGTGCCAGCGCGATAGCTGCCCAGCGTACCCGGTGCGTCCTGCACGCCGGCAATCGTTCCACCGGTCGCAATCACCAGCACCTTGGGCAACGGCCCGGCGGGTGTCGCGGCCATTGGTGAAGGCGTCTGGGCGACAACCGAGCAACCGGAGAGCAGCGCGAGCGCACCCGTGCGACGCGCGAGAACCAGGAGCCGCGGGATACACGACCAAGCGAGCGAAGTGGACATCAGGGCGAGGGCGTGAGGAGTGGCGACCTGTTGCCGGAAGGCGTGCGGGACGTGCGCCGACTGCCACGCTAACGTGGACGGGAGCGACGCGCCACCGCGCGGGCGCGCGGCGGTCCTTCGGTGCAACGTCCGACGGGCGGCGGCGCCCTTACCCCGCGACCGCCTGGCGCGCTGGTTTGATATTCGCGTTCAGGTGGAAGACGTTGTCTGGGTCGTAGGTGGCCTTGATCGATGCCAACCGCCGATACTTGTCCGCACCATACGCCGCGATCACGCGCGCCTCATCGTACTCGTTCATGAAGTTGACGTAACTGCCAATGTGTTGTGCGTGCGGCACCAGCGCGGACCAAAACTCGCGCACCCACGCCGTGTCTATCGCCAGCAGTTCCGGAGTCGGAGCAAATGCGGCCATGTTCACTACACATCGCGTCCGGCGACTGCCGCCAAAAGCCACCGCATCCTCAGGCACGCGCGCGTACGCGCCGCCGAGCATAAACATCGGGACGAAGCTGAGTGGCGATGACTTTCGCGGCACATGTTCAACAATGACGTCAATGGCGGCATCGCTCAGCTCGTCGAGATGCACCGCTTTCTCGTACGCCAGAATTCCCCATGGCGCCGACCCATCGAACATCTGTTGCAGGGCGACGTAAGGCATCGGTGTGACCATTTCGAACAGCGGTGCCAAGCCGGCGCGAATAGGCGCGATCGCGTGTGCATGGTCTTCGGCGCTGCCAAACCCCACGACAAGCAGCGCGTAACCCGGCTGCAACTGATGCTGCGTCGGCACGAACGGCGCGGGCGGTGCATTCAGCGCGCCGATGAACGCCGTTGCCCCCTCCGGCAATGCGCGAATGTACTCGCGAGCAAATCGTAGCATCTCGCGACCCTGGTCGAGTCCGAAAAAGAACATCCCAAACTGAACAAACGGTCCGACTGGACTCAGTCTGAACTCGAACGACGTAACGACGCCGAAGTTTCCGCCGCCGCCGCGTATCGCCCAGAACAGGTCGGCGTGCTCGTCTTCCGACACGTGACGGATCCGTCCGTCGGCGGTCACGAGTTCGGCACCGATCAGCATATCGCAGCTCAAACCGATCTGACACGACAGCCATCCCAACCCGCCGCCCAGTGTCAGGCCGGCCACGCCGGTGTGACTGATGAAGCCGCCGGGCACGGCCAACCCGTGCTCCTGCGTGGCCGCATCAAGCTCGGCCCATGTTGTTCCGCCACCGCACGTCGCGGTGCGCGCAGTAGCATCCACGTGAAGCGCCTTCATCAGGCTCAAATCGATCATCAGCCCGCCGTCGCACAATGCATGACCAGCAAAGTTGTGTCCACCGCCACGAACGGAGATCTCCACAGCATGCCGCTGGCTCCAAGTCAGCGCGGCAGACACGTCGCTTGCCGTCAGGCAGCGCACCACAGCGGACGGTCGCTTACGAATCGTGCCGTTCCAGATGTTGCACGCCGCGACGTATGCATCGTCGCCCGGCACACAGACAACGCTGGTGACGGATTGGCGGAGATCGGCGAGTGCACGTTCAGTAATGGTGGTCATCTGGGCTCCCGTGGTAGCGGTACGGCAGGTGGGTGGATACCGGGGCAGGTGTTGCTCGTACGACCGTCGGCGCTCGGCGGATCTATCAGGGACACAAGCGTGAGTGTCACTCGCGGCGCAACTCTTGGCTAGTGCAGCGGCGGATCGAGTGTCACCGCGGTCGTGTACCGTCGCTTCAACAATGAGGACGTGACAAACAGGTTCATGCCGCGTTCACCGTCGCCCTTGGCATCGATCACGTAGTGCGAATACGGCGCGATCCCACAGATCCAGAACTTCCCATTGGACCCGGCTTCCCCGTCAAACACGGAGTAGAACGCGGCCGACGCGCCGGACTCGCCTTTCCACACCAACGCTTTGGTTGACTTCCCGTTGAGCCGTGCACTGGAATGGCCCTCGTCGCGAAGCAGTGTCACACTGGCGTTTGGGGCCGGCCGACCGGCGCTTGTCATCACACGTCCGGCCACGATCAGCATGCCCGGCGCGCGTCCGCCGTCACACTTGGCAGCAATGAGACTGGAATCAGTTGGCACGGTCATGTCCGCGATCGTCGTCGCGCCGCGTTGCACCGTGAACGATTGACCGCGCGTGAGCTCAAACCCCACCGCGTTGAGTGCGGAGTCGGGGAGACTGAACACGTAGCGCCCGGGCAGCAGTTCAGTGATTTCAAACCGTCCATCGCCATCGGAGGTGGTGCGATAGTCGGTGCCGACGAGCCGGAGCGGCGTGTGTGGAATGGGTTCGCCGTGCAACAGCAGTCGCCCGCGAACCGTGCCGAGTGATGCCTGCCATTGCGTGCTGTCACCCCAGCGCGCGCTGGCCAACTCGCCACCAATCTCGTACAGCTCCAAGAGCTCGCGCGAATCGTTCTGTCTGCGTGCGAGCGGCGTTGGCGCGACGGCCTTCGGATCGCGCGCGTTGCGCGGTGCCGCGAGCAGCAGTGACCACTGATCGATGACGGGCAATCCGTTCGGCATGGTGCGAAAGCTGAGCGAGCCACCAGCGCCCAGTGCCTCTTCGGCGCGCTGCAATCCCTGATAGCGAAAGGTGAGATCGGACAACGTGCGCGTCACCGAGTCCACCCACAGCGTACCCGTGATATCGACGCGTCCCGTTTGCGTCTGCGCGGCCTCGAACGCGAGACCAATCAGCGTTGGTCGTGCCGCGTCGGGCTTGGCAATGCGAAAGCAATAGCCGTGAACGAATGCATCGTCGAGCAGCACGTCGGCGTCGGGCCCATCAAACACGCGCGTGGCACCCTGTTCAGACACAAAGCCGTACTGAATGAACTCGTCGGCCGAGCGAGGTGCGGCAAAGGGTCGGTCGGCCGTTGCCGAATCGATGTGGACGATCTGGCTCAGCACCATCGGTCGATTTTCGTTGACAACGCGATGGTACGCGAGGCGTCGCATGAATCCGGGATTCGCTTCGCGTGCCACGACGGTGGACAACAGGCCAGCACGCGCTTGCTCCCAGAGTGCGAGTGCCTGCGCGCGATCCGATCGCTTGGGACACTGCGGTTGATCGGCCACGCTCACCGTTTGCAACAGAGTGGGCACCGACACCATCGTGATGTCGCGCTCCGTGCTTGCGGTTATCCTGGGCAGATTTACCGAGCGCGGCCGGAATCCCATGCGCCGCACGCGAAGCTGCTGCCCGGTGGGCGGTGCGAGCACACGATATTGGCCGCGTTCATTCGAGATGGTGCGACGCACCATGCCGCCGTTCGCGTCGAGCAGTTCAACAACGGCACCGGCGATCGGTGCGCGTGTGGCGCTGTCGCGGATGATGCCGTGCACGTCTTGCGCGCGCAGCGCGAGGGGCAGCATCACGATCGCAACGTATGCGGTGAGGGCACGCGCGAACTTGGTCAACGTCACATGCATAGTCAGCGCCTCCTTGACTGATGCCTGGCGATTTGTGCCCCCTCGTCTCGCGACTAGGAAAGCTGGCAGCGTTGGCTGAAGTTGGCGAGGTGGCATACGTGGGATTCACGGGACCAGTCATCCGGTTGGCCCAAGTTGGCCCGAGTTGGCCCAAGTGACACACCACGGTCGACTCAACACTGGCGACGGGGCTCCAATTGGCATACAAAGCGCCGCGTTACCGCAATGCGCGCAGTGCACTTAGCGCTAATCACGCATAGATTGTAACTTATAAGGCGCATACGTATTAGTGAAAAAACGCGCGCCTCCCAGGATCACCAATCCTCCATGACTCGCAACCCTCGAAGCACTCCCAAAGCACGCGCGCTAGCCTGGTGGAAAGCCCGCGCCGAGACTGCGCGTTACGTGGTGTCGGGCAGTGAATCCCCGTCGACCGCTGTGGCTCGATTCCTCCGGTCGGAGCGATTGATTCTGGAGGTGGCGCGCGGCCGCGTCTGGATCCTCACCGAACCCACGCGTACCGACGAGCGCGGGATCTTCCTGCTGAACTACTGGGCAGTCGTCGACGAGGTGATGAAGGGATGGACGCCTGCCGCGATACTCGGTATTCCGGCCGTGCACCTTCACCTGGACGAACTCGCCCCGCCGACCGTCCTACCGGTGTTGCACGCGGCGAATCGGAGCCGCTACGCCATCGAACTGTTTGACGAGTTCGTGCTCACCTTGCGTCCGGGCACTGTTGCCGCGGACCATATCGTCCAGCTGCAAGCGCAAGACGCGTCCGTGAACGCACTCCGTGAGGCGCACGTGCTGGCCACCCTCGACCTGCCGGAGCTTGAGCTCGGCATCGAACCGGTGAGTGCGTGGCTTCGGCATTTGGTGCTTCGTACGGCTGAACTCGATGACGCCGTCGCCGCACGGCCACGCCCCGTCGTCTTGCGGCGGCTGAGCGACCTTGCGCGGCAGCTGGGCAACACCGCGCTCGCCGTCCAACTCGACCACGCGGTACACGGCATCACGACGCGAGCCCCGGCACGGTCGGCCACCGGCGTTGGACGCCGCGTCGTGGTGCCCGAGCCACTCATCTCGCTGCCGCGCGGTACCGGTGAGCCATGGCTCGATCGGCAGCGCATGACACTCGAACGGTTCCGCACCGTACTCGACCCGTTGCTCGACGAGCATGTCGGCCAGCCGACTGGCGCGACATTGCCGCGCCTGATTGGCGACGCGCGGCACGCCAAGCAGTACGACGCCTATCACAACACGACCATGGAGGGATACCACATTAGCCAGGCGGTCTCCGATGCCGTGGTGCGCGGGTACACGTTGCCCGACCCGATCGCGAGTCAGGAGCAACTTCGCGCGATCATGGCGGTCCAGGGCTACAGCATCGCTTTCGACCTCGTGATCGATCGACTGCGACAAGGCGCACCGTTTACCATCGACGAAGCGCTGATCCTAGATCTGTATGGCGCGCTCTTTCGGCCCTCCGTCGACGCAGGAATCGTCGCACCGTCTGAGCTTCGCGGATGGCGAACGATCAACGTTGGGCTAACGGGCGGGTGGCGTCATGTTCCTCCTGGACACCACAAAGTTCCGAGCCTGATTCGTGGCCTCTGCGAGTTCCTGTCGCGTGAGGGGCTGCGGCCGCTGTCGCGCGCGGTGCTCGCACATCTCGAGTTTGTAACCGTCCACCCGTTCATCGATGGCAACGGGCGGCTCGCGCGCCTATTGATGAACTATGCGCTCCTGTCCGCCGGGTATCCGTGGATCACTATTCGTGCAGACGAACGTCACCCGTACTTTCTTGCACTTGAAACGGCACAGGTAGACGGCGATGTCGAGCCGCTCGGCACGTTCCTCGCTCAGCAGTTGGTACAGGCGTTGCGATCACCGAGGACGACACCGACACCGAGTAGGCACCCTCGCGGTGCGTGAGTTGGCTCGGCTGATGAGCCGGCCCATGAAAGCCACTTTCGTACCAGCGGGGAGCCAGCCGCCCACTAAGCGGATTCCACACTCACCACACTCGCGAGCGCTTTGACAAACCCGTCTACCGCCGGCGGCCCCGACCCCTCACCCTCATCATGCTTGAAGTACACGTACGCCTCGCTCCATGCTTGTTCGCCAATGCGCTTGGCCCACATCGCGAGCGCCGCCGCATCGTAGTCGAACCGATGCAATCGCACGTACCCCCACGTGGCCGTCGCCACCACCGGTGAGGCAAACTCGGGCTGATCAATGATGCAGAGCGGAATGTCGCGGGCGCGAAGTAGATCAAACACATCATCCGTAAACCACGTCTCGTGCCGGAACTCCATCGTATAGCGACGATCACTCGGCAGCAGTTCAAGAAACGCGCGCAATCGATCGACGTCTTTCTTCAAATTGGGCGGTAACTGAAACAGGATCGGCCCGAGCTTGGGCCCAAGCGACACGGTGTTCTTGAGCAAGAACTCCACCGCGCTCGCGCACTCAGGCTTGAGGCGCGCGTAATGCGTAATCCGCTGACTGGCCTTGATCGCAAACGTAAAACTGTCGGGCACCCGCGTTGCCCAATCCAACAACACGTGCTCCTTGGGCAACCGATAGAACGTGTTGTTGATCTCGACCGTCGGGAACTTTGACGCGTAGAAGCCCAGCATCGCGTCGTCTTTGAGATCGTCCGGATAGAACGAGCCTTTCCACTCCTTGAATGCGTAGCCGCTGGTGCCCGCATGCAATTTCACGACGCCTTCCGTTCTTCCTTGGCCGCGCCGCCTGCCGCAGGCGCAGCGAGACTGGCCTTGAGCGCTTCCATGAGATCGAGAATCTTCGTCCCGCCATCCGGTTTGATATCCGAGGTGATGTCCTGACCGTCCACTTTGCGCTGAATGGCTTCCATCACACGTTCGCGCACGGTGTCCTTGTACTTCTCGGGGTCAAACGTGTCGCTCGCCGTCTGCGCGATGAGCTGCTTGGCCATCGCCAGCTCCATCGGCTTGATGTCGCCCGCCGGAATTGTGACTTCGGTCGTCGGGCGAATTTCATCCGCATAGTGCAACTGCTCCATCACCAGCACGCCATTCGACGGACGCAACAACACGAGATACTGCGTGCCACGCGCCGCATATTGGCCGAGCGCGGCGAGTCCCGTCTCTTCCAGTGCGGCGGCCAGCAGTCGATAGGCGCGGTCCCCTCCTTTGTCGGGCCCCAGATAGTACACTTTCTCGAGATACACACGCTCCACTTTCGCCAGCGGTACAAACTCGAGGATGTCGATGGCGCCGGTGGCTTTTTCGTCGAGTGCTTTGAGTTCTTCGACGGTGAGAATCACGTACTGATCTTTCGAAAACTCATACCCTTTGACGGTCTCGTCCCGCGTGACGATTTCCTGGTCTTTGGTGCAGATGTACTGCTGCTTGAGGCGCGAGCCGCATTTCTTGTGCAGCATGTTGAACGAGATACTCGCCTTCGACTCCGCCGAGGAGTACAGATTGACGGGCACGGAAACAAGGCCGAAGGAGATCGTCGCGTTGGCGATGGATCGGGCTGCCATGGGGGCGCACCAGTGGATGGGATGAACGCATGAACCGCTCGCATCAACTATGACGGACGGGACCGAAGAGAATCAACTACCGAACGATGGCGTCGGCGAGTTCCCCGAGGGCGAACACGAAGCGCCCGCTGCCGACCGTGACGCCCCGCCGCCTACGGACAGTCTCGCCGCGTATCGCGCGAAACGCTCATCCGATACGTCACCGGAGCCGGTCGGGCGCGTGTCTGGTGTGGACGGACGACTCTTCGTGGTGCACAAGCATGCGGCCCGTCAACTGCACTACGATCTGCGCCTTGAAATGGACGGCGTGCTGCGATCCTGGGCCGTGCCGCGCGGCCCGTCCTACGACATGAACGACAAACGACTCGCCGTGAAAGTGGAAGATCATCCCATTGAATACGGCGACTTCGAAGGGATCATCCCGGCCGGCAATTACGGCGCCGGCGGCATCATCGTCTGGGACCGCGGCGAGTGGGTGCCACTCGAGGATTGGCGCGAAGGACTCGTGAAGGGCAAACTGCTGTTCGAATTTCGCGGCTACAAACTGTTCGGCAAGTGGACGTTGGTGAAGATCAAGTCCAGCGAGCGGGACTGGCTGCTCATCAAAGAGCGCGACGCGTGGGTGAAGCAGCCTGGCGACCAGTTCCCGGAAGCGTCGGTGCTCTCCGGCCTCACGGTGGAGGAGGTGAAGGAGGGACGCAATCCTGCCGGTGCGCTGCGTGCGGCCCTCGAACAAACGGCCGCGCCCCGCGTGCGCGTCGATCCGCGCAGTGTAGACGCCATGTTGGCCGAGCCGAGTGACACGCCGTTCACCCGCGATGGATGGCTGTTTGAAATCAAGCTCGACGGCTATCGGCTCATCGCCGCCAAGTCACGGGGCGAGGCCTTGCTGCTCACGCGCAACGGCAACGACTACACGGCGGTGTTTCCGGAGATCGCGCGTGCGGTGAAAGCGCTGCCGTTCACCGATTGTATCATCGACGGCGAAGTGGTCGTGCTTGATGCGCAGGGCAAACCGAGCTTTTCGATGTTGCAACGACGCGGCCGGTTGTCGTCGCCGATCGAACTCCGACATGCCGCCGTGGAGTTGCCGGCCACATTTTTTGTATTCGACTTGCTGGCGTTCGAGGACTTCGACCTCCGTCCGCTCCCGCTCATTCAGCGCAAGGCGCTGCTGCTCGAGCATCTGCCAAAACTTGGTCCGCTGCGCACGCTCGACCATATCGAACGCGAGGGCGAGCGCTTTCTGGCGCAGGTGGCCGCGATGGGGCTCGAAGGGATCATCGCCAAACGTGCTGATACGCGCTATCGCGGCGGACGGAGTGATGTGTGGCTCAAGTTCAAAACTGATCGCACCGACGACTTTGTGATTGTTGGCTACACGGCACCGAAAGGAGGACGACAACATCTGGGTGCGCTGCAACTCGCGGATATGGTCAATGGCACATTGGTGTATACGGGGCGCGTGGGCACCGGGTTCAATGATGCGCAGCTTGGCGAGTTGAAAGCCATGCTCGACCCCATCGCGCGCGCTGACGCTCCGTGCGAAGGACCGGCCACGGCGCCCGGTGTCGCACCGCTCGCCAGCAGTGCAATTCCCGACACCTCGACCACCACGTGGGTCGCGCCCACGCACGTCTGTGAAGTGCGATTTCGCGAATGGACGCCCGACGGCGTGCTGCGCCATCCGACGTTTCTTCGCTTGCGCACTGACAAGAGTGCGCGCGATTGCGATCGGCAACAGTGGGGGGCGCCGGCGCTGGTTGCCGCGGCGACAGCGGATAGCGATGTGTCGCATGACAACGCACAGCCGTCGACCGATGACGATGCGCGTGACGCGGTGCGTGACGCGGTGCGTGACGCAGTGCGCACGCCCGACGACGGCGCTGAACCGCCGCATGCCGAACCGGCACGGCCAGCAGAAAAAACCTTCACGCTCTCCAATCCGAAGAAGATCTACTGGCCCGACGAGCGGGACACGAAAGGCGACATGATCGACTACTACCGCGCGATTGCGCCGTGGATGTTGCCGTACCTCAAAGACCGACCGATCGTGCTCACGCGCTTCCCGGACGGCATCAATGGCAAATCATTCTATCAGAAAGACGCGCCGGAATTCGCCCCATCGTGGATGCGCACGGTGCCCATCTGGAGTGAAGACACGCAACGCGACATTCGCTATTTCGTCTGTGACGATGTGGAGTCGTTGCTGTACGTCGCCAACATGGGCTCGATTCCCATCCACATGTGGGCCAGTCGCGTGGACACGCTGGAGCAGCCCGATTGGTGCGTGATTGACCTCGACCCGAAAGATGCGCCGTTCAGCGATGTGGTGCGCACCGCGCTCGTGCTGCACGAACTGTGCGAGACGATTGGGCTGCCGCACTACGTGAAAACCACCGGCAAGACCGGGCTGCACATTCTCGTGCCGCTGCCACCGGGGTGCACCTACGCGCAATCACGCACGATCGGCGAACTGCTGGCGCGCGTGGTACTGCGTGAACTCGACAGCATTGCGACGATCACGCGCCACGTCACCAAACGCGGCGCCAAGGTGTACTTCGACTACCTGCAGAACCGTCATGGACAAACGATTGTCGCACCGTACAGTGTGCGACCGCTGCCTGGCGCGACGGTGTCGATGCCGCTCCAGTGGGACGAGGTGAATGACGCCCTCGACCCGAGACTCTTCACCATTAAAAACGCGATTGAGCGCATGGAGCGTCTCGGGTCCGACCCGGTGCGTCATGTCCTCACGGTCACACCAGATCTTGCGCTCGTGCTGCAGAAACTGGCAGAGAAACTGTAGCCGCGCCTTCGGTATAGCAACAGGCGACCAACGTCATCATCATCGTAGGTCACGACGTATGCTCCGCGTGGGCTCACGTGCTGCAGGTACTGATTGGCCGGAAAGACCACGGTCTCCAGTCGCTTGCCGGTCGCCAGGTCAATCAAGTCCCAGTGTTCCGCGCCTGGTGGGCCGCTCACGTGTACGGGCACCCACACAACACCGTCAGCTTCGTGCATATGGAGCTTGCCGTTCTCAAAGCGGAGATACGGCAGTACGCGTGGCTTGTCTGGCACGACATAACGCGTCGGGTGGAGCGTTCCAGGGGATTGCGCCCCGATCCGAGAGAGCACACTGGCCGTGATGCGGGCGGCCTGCGCGTCTCCATCACGCGTCGCCTGGTCAACGTAGCGCTTCCACGTGCTCGCCGAGACGGGAATCACATTGCCCGCAACGGTCCACTGGGCGATCGGCGCATTGGACACTGCCGCATCGGTCACCGTGAGCGTGTAATGGGCGGCGTCGGCAATGATGAGACGCCCGCCGGACGTTACGATCCAGCTATTGAATGCGCCGTACGGCCCCATGTCCATTCCGCGTATTCGCGCATTGCCGTCACGTTTGGTCTCGACGACTGGCACACCCCGTGCAAAGTGCTCGAGCGTGTCCACAACACCCGTGCTGAGCGAGTAACGCACGACGGGGATGGAAGCCAATGCGTGCGCGGTGAGGACGTCTCGACGTCCGGTCTGCGGATTGGTCTTCGGAGCCGTGGTGTACGGAGCGCCGTACAAGTGGCCAAGCGTATCAGCGTACTGCAGCCACGGTTCGCCAGCCGACGACGCGCCAGCCGACGCAACGCCCGGCGCAAAACGATGTCGGAGAACGTGGGTGCGTCCGCGCCCGGTGTGTGCGCTGATGACAGGAAACTTTGCTTCCGTTGCGTCCAGTAGCGCCACGGAGTCATGGCCGATATTGACCGCCTCGCCCGGCGAGTAGTACTCACCGGGTCCATCACCTTTACTGCCCAACTCGCGTCGCGTACCTACCGCCACGTCCACGCGCCACACAATGTTTTCTTTGATGTCAGTCGTGACGAGCACACCCGACGCGACCTCAGCAACGCTGCCGAGTAGGGTGTACGTACCCGGCAGCGTGTCCACGCGACTTCCCCATTGTGCCGCTGGAGTCGGCACCGATGCAATGGTGCGCGGCGCTGTGTCGGCGCACGCCGCGATAAGGGACGCGAGCGTGCAGCACGACCAACACTTCACCGATTTGTAAGACTTGTGCATGGAATGTTGTCGCTGGGAAGCACGTGAGAAACAACGGCTGCCGGACATGCTAACGGCTGATCAGCACCGATCCATCATCAATCCATTTTGCGCCCTATCACAATATTGCGTACGCTCTCGGTGTCGAACACATCGCTCGCTGTCGCACGGAAACGTGTGCGCGCGCGCTGCGGCGTGGGCGGTAGGATGATGACGCGCGCGGGGTTTCGGTGATGGTATGTCAAGAACAGTGTCATACGTTGCATCGCGGTTGATGATGCCGCCCAGCGGTGAAACTGTTACACCAACAGGGAGCAACTATGATAAAGAACGTTCTGCGGTTTGCACTGGCCATCGTAGCCTGCGGATTTCTTGTGTCTCCTCGGGAAGCTTCGGCCAATACGTCCGGCTTCCCAAACTGGGAGGCGTGTGACGAGTACATGTTCCACGCCCACGCGGAGTGTATCAGGAACAGCCACAAGGCAACATCCGGCGTGACCGAAAAGATGTGCGAGGACAGCTGGGAGGTGACGTGCGCCTACTGCGACACGAACTACAATCCGTACGGCGACTAGTCCGGCGCGTGGCACACCAAATCACCACACAAACGAACTCCGACGAGCGTCGAAGCGGTGTGCCACGCGAGCCGGAGGCCGTCTTACATGTCAAGAAACGTCTCGCTGCTCAATCGCGCGAGTGATATCGCGGTCCTAACACTCTGCGTGCTGGCGCTTGCGGTATTCGTTCGTCGAGAATTCAACCCATCCCGATCGCACAGCGCTCGCCCCGTCGACATCTATCGCGCGGACTGGCGATCGTTCTTGACCAGTGGAACACGAATCGGGCCTGCCGATGCGCCAGTCCAGGTCATCGAGCTTGCTGACTTCGAGTGTCCGGGATGTCGCGCGTTCTATCACGCGTGGTCGGCGGCGAAGGCGCTCTTTGGCGATTCAGTCGCGCTGACCTACGTGCATTTTCCGCTCTCCTATCACCGCTTTGCACTGCTGACGGCAACGGCCGCGGAATGTGCCAAAGCGCAAGGACGCTTTGCGGAAATGTACGCGCTGCTCTTCAGCAAACAGGACTCGATCGGCACGAAATCAATAGAAGCGTTTGCCAGCGAGGCGCACGTCACCGACGCACTTGCCTTTCGAACCTGTGTGGCGCAGCTCGATACACTACCAGCCGTGCGTCGAGGGTTGGCGTTGGGCCAAGCGCTCGCCCTCCGGGCCACGCCGACGATCCTCGTGAACGGCCTGCAACTGGGACGCCCGCCGTCGGACGCTGCGCTCATCGCCATCATTCAGCGGGAGTTGACCGGAAAGCGCTAGAACAACGACCCCGCGTGTCATGTCCGAGTCGCACAAAGCTCACTCGATGTTGTGCAACCAGATATTGCGGAAGCGCACCTTGTGCCCGTGATCCTGCAATGAGATCGGCAGTCGATCGGCATGCGCCTCGTACGGCGGGCGCGAACCGTTCGCCGTCGGCCCGACCAGTTTGACATCGACCTGCACGTCCACCCCGTTGTGCGTGACGTTCATCCGGCACGGTGACACCAGCTTGCCCGCAGCATCAAAGCGCGGCCGATAATAGACGATGTCGTACGTTTGCCATTCGCCGGGCGGCAAACTGGCGTTCTTCGTGGGCGGATACTGCCCGTAGATCGCCGCGGCCTGTCCGTCAGCATAGGTGACGTTGTTGTACGAGTCGAGGATCTGCACTTCGTACCGACCACCACCAAAGAACACGCCACTGTTGCCGCGGTCCTGGTCCTTTCCCTCGGCCGGTTTTGGCGTCATCCACTCGATGTGCAAGTGCACGTCGCCGAACGCGTCGCGCGTGGTGAGCGTGCCGGTTTTGGGCACCACTTCCATGGCGTCGCCCACGATGCGCCACTTGGCTGGCTCACCCTCGCCGGAACTCCATTTGTCGAGCGATGTGCCGTCAAAAAGCACGATCGCGCCAGCCGTCGCCTTCACAGCTTTTTGCGGACCCGGATGCACGACCGGTGGGAGTGGACGGCTCCGGGAGTGTTGCGGATAGTCGCCGAGTGGGCTGGATTGGGCTTGTGCGGAGGCGGTGACAATTCCGACAAGTGTCAGCAGGTGAACGAGTTGCATACGGCGACCGGTGAAGGGCGGAGACGGGACGGAGACCATGCGGTCGGGAGGTAGCGACGCGCGGTACGTTTTTATCCGGGTACTATTGACGTGCAAATATATCCGGGTATAATGCGCAAGCGCCGGAGAACCGACGCTCTGATGCAAATCCCTCAAGCGACCAGCACACATGACAGCGATCGTGAACTCGCCCTATCTGGAACCGACCCAAGATGCAGGCCGACGCTACTTCTCGCGTCCCCCGTCCGGGCCGGTCGTGATGCTGAATCTGCTGCGATTCCGCACCCACGCGGATTATTCCGCCCACTCCGCGCTCGCGCCGGCCACACCGAGGTCTGGATCGGAGGCGTACGATCTGTACATCCAGCACACCATGCCGTTCCTTCGCGAATCCGGCGGCGAAGTCACCTTTCTCGGCGCAGGTGCGGAGTTTCTCATCGGACCGGCCCACGAACGCTGGGATCTCGTGCTGCTGGTGCGCCACCAAAGCGCCGAGGCTTTTCTGGCCTTTGCGACCAACGAAGCGTACCTCGACGGACTCGGACATCGCCTCGCCGCGATTGAAGATTCGCGACTGTTACCGCTGGTCGAACGCCGAAGTTGGCGCGCGAACGCGCGTTGTTCCACAACTGGAGGTCGCCATCGCGAATGCGGCCAGCACGGTGCCCGTACGCAAACGTCCCTCGAAGATGAGGCATGAACAGCATTCGAACGGACGGGACCAACGCGGCGTCAACACGCCATCAGCGCCTCGAGTCGAGCGCGATATCCGCGACTGGACCGCACCTGCGTTCCATCGTGCAACACCACCACGTATTCGCCGTTGAACCACGGTTGGATCTCCTTGATGCGGGCGACGTTGACGACGAACGAACGATGCACGCGAACAAAGTCAGCTGGCGACAAGGAATCCTCCATGCTCTGCAGCGTCTGTCGCACTAGGTGCGTCTGTCCCTTGGCATGGATCTTCAGATGATTGTCTGCCGACTCGATCCAATCGATGGACTCAACGGGGAGGAACGACACCCGTCCGTCGACCTTGAGTGGGACGCGGGTGCGTCGAGTGCGTTGACGCACCATGTCGGCGACGAGTTGTTGCAACTGCGAAGTCGTTGGCCCCATGAGGTTACCGCGAATTCGCTCGCGCGCGCGCTCGTAGGCGGCAATCAGCCGATCGGGGTCAAAGGGCTTCAGCAGGTAATCCTGCGCGTGCACCTCGAACGCTTTGAGCGCGTACTGCACATGCGCCGTCACGAAGATCACGGCCGGCAATCGTTCCGGCCGAATGGCTGCCAACACGCCAAAGCCATCCAGTTCTGGCATCTGGACGTCGAGAAACAGCAGGTCCGGGGACAATGTCTCGATCTGATCGACGGCCTCGGACCCGTTGGCGCACAGGCCAACGACTTCGGCATCGGGCAACGAGCGGAGCAATGCGGCGATACGCTCCAGGCCCAGTGGTTCGTCATCGACGATCAGGCAGCGGATCTTCATAGAGACGCTGGCGCCTTCTCCGGTTCCCGCCAACGAAACGGAATCTGCACCCGCGCTTCAAAACCGTCGGGTCCATGGGCAAACGTCATCTCGTGTGACGCTCCGTACAGCGTCGCCAGTCGCCCGCGGGTGGTGCGAATCCCGACGCCAGTGCCGTCTTCCGTATCGAAGCCCGCTCCGGTATCTCGGACGACGATACGCAATGCGTCACCCGATCGGCTGGCCCGAATCTCCACGCACCCGTGGCGCGCATACGGAGCGATGCCGTGCCGCACCGCATTCTCGACCAACGGCTGCAGCAACATACTGGGCACGAGGGCATCGAGCGTTTCATCTCGCACATTGGTTCGAACATCGAGACGGTCGCCATAGCGCATCTGTTCAATCTCGAGATAGCGTTGCGCGAACGCCACGTCAGTCTGCAGCGTGACTTCCGATTCGGTCGCAGTGTCGATAGCAAGTCGCAGCAGCTCGCTCACGCGGGCCAGCATCCGGTCGGCGCGCGCCGGATCGCTGTGGATTAGTGAGGAGATCGCATTCAGCGCATTGAAGAGAAAGTGCGGTTGGAGCTGGGCGCGCAACGCGTGAAATTGCGCCAGTGCCAATTGCGTCTCCAATTGATCTTCCCGCGCCGCCTTCGCGCGCAGCGCATGCTGTGAGTCCAGCGCCGTGACAATGCCGGCGATCGCGATGTAGGCGAGTGCATTGAACGTGACGAGCGAGAAGAGCAACGGGAGCAACGGGCGAGGATTTGCTCCAACGACGTCACTGGCCATCCAGTACGTGACGGCGTCGGTGAGATGCACGATGGTCAGTACGACTAGGTGCGTCAGCACGCGATGCACCGGTCGCGCGATGCGATCGCGGATCTGGCGCGTGGTCACCATGAGGAGCGGTGTCAGCAACGCCCAGAACGCCGCGCTCACCAAGGCAAGTGGCAACGCATGACCGCGCAATGGCGCAGATTGCCCGCTCACCATCGCCGCCAACGCACTTTGTTGCGCCGTCCACACGCCCCAGAGCGCCCAGAAGGCCACGGTGGCCGCGAGTGGAAGTCGCGGCCGCGTAGTGTCGCCTCCAATGACGCTCGGCAATTTCGAGTCAGGCAGCAGAACCACCCGGTCGGAACGCGTGTTCACTGTGTTCGAAATCCCAGTTCGGCGGCGGCGTGACACCGAGCTGGCGAGCGAAGGCGTACAACTGCCCGCGATGGTGCAGGTACTCGTCCGGGATGGTGGTGATCATCATGGAACCCGGCATCGCACCCCACGGTGCCTGCACGGTGGCCGCGAGTTGCTCGTCCGTGATCATCGCGAACGCCGCATCGGCGGAAAGCCACGACGCGCGTGCGAAGGCTACCAGTTCGTCTTTCGTGGCGACCCTCGTGATTGCCACCGGTTCGTCCATACTCATCGTGCCCGTCAATACACTTTCGGCGGCCGCACGAACGAACCAATACATGTGCACCACGAGTTCCTTCGAGCTGCGCATGGCGTGGATCGGGTGCGCGTCGATCTGGTCCGCAGGCAGGGCCTGAATGCAGCGCAGGCCGATGCCGTGACGTAGGCGCATCATGTTCCAGACTCGAATGAGCGATGATTTCTTCATGATAATGCCCTCAGGGCCGAGCGTGTCCAAGAACCAAGCCGTCTTTCTTCAGTCGATCATGACACGTGAAGCACGCCGCAGGAAGGAGCGTTGTGCTCAGTTCCGTCTTACTGTCTTTCATGAATCGTTGAAACCCCCAGCCACCACTGCTCGCGAACCGTAGTGAGTCTTTGAGCATAACGTCGATTTGACGTCGCGCGCCCTCTATGAATGCGCCATTCACATCTCGCATCTCGAGCCAGTCGACGACCAGCATCGACCCGTCAGGAAAGACACGGGTTCGATAGCCCTCAATACCGGCGGCGTTCGCGTAGGTATGCGTGAACCCTCCCGTCGCCGCATAGTTCGCGTGCGCGGGGCTGAGGAGCGCGCTCTTGACATGCGACCACTGGCGATAGCCTGTCGGATACGGAACCTCGGCGGATGCGCCACTCGGTCCATGGGATGCGACGGTGAAGGCGAAACCCAGCAGCGTGCCAAGCGACGCGAATGCGGTGACCCTGAGACTCATCGAATCCTCTGTTGAGAATTTGGTAGTGACCAAACCATCCACTCCCTCGCGTGCGCAGGCATGATCGACCCGCAGCGCTGGTAACTCAACGACCTTGGGGCGAATTCGCGCATGGTGCGGGTGAGCGACGGCAGGGCCGGGTGATCGCCCCAGGGTGGGAATGGTTCACCTGCCGGGACACTGCATTCACCCCACGTGCATTGTCCCCGTGTCACCCAACGCGCATCATGTCGCTCTTACCCACAACCATCCACATGCAATCCATGTATCGCGCTATGCGCGTGGCTATGACAAGCCTGCTATTACTCGCGACATCATGCGCACTGCGAACGCCGACGCTGCCCACCCGCTCTGCGTCCAATGAGGCACTGAGCGCCGGATTCAGCGAGTCTGTTGCGCGAGATCTCGCACGGCTACGCAAGGCCACCGATGCGTACCATGACTTGCGCGCGGCGCAGGCCGCTGGATATCCCACCATGACGCCCGCCTGTGTTGCCGACTCCACCATGGGTGGGATGGGACGTCACTACTTCGACAGGGCGGTCTACGACGACACGCTGGTGATTGAACATCCAGAAATGCTTGTCTACGCACCGACATCTGAGGGTGCCTCGTTGTTGGTCGCCGTAGAATACGTCATCCCGTTTCAGACGCGGCCACCAACGTCAACCCCGCCGCGACTGTTTGGTCAGGAGCTGAAGAAGCATGACACCTTCAAATATTGGTACCTGCACGTGTGGGCGTGGGAACGGAATCCAGCCGGCTTGTTTGCTGACTGGAATCCCAAGGTGAAATGCTCGTGACGGCGTCGCTCGTCGACAATCGCCGTCATGTTAGTCCGCGCCGGCACACCGACTGGCGTGAGCGTGCCGGCGAACAATGAAGGGGCCCGGGTGGCGTTGCAGGTCTGGTTGATGCCGAGCGTTGCAACCGCCTTGAGCGGACTGCTGATGCGTTGCGCCGTTGCGTGAGAACGGACTGTGCCGCGGCCAGATGTCGGCGACCGATTCGGCTCACGTCACTTTCGCGCCTGCGCGCTGAAGGCACACATTCGTAACATATGAAACCCACCGTGAATATCGTCGACGCCCTCGGTAATGCCGCGGCGCGATTGGCATGGCCGCGCAAACGCGGTGGAAGCCAGTCCGAATTTCCTGAGCATGCGTGTTGATAAGGCCTACTCCATCGTTGTCGACCACCTTTTACAACCCCCGCTATGTCCAATCGCCGCGCACTTTTTGCCTGCTCCGTGCTTTCGGTGTTTTTCGGCGGCTCCGTCATTTGGGCGTCGCAGCAAGCACAGACGCACCGCGAGGATCAGTTCGAAAACGATCAGATGAAAGTCTGGAAAACCACTGTGATGCCCGGCGCGCCGCTCACGCTGCATCGCCACGAACATGGTCGGGCGCTGGTCGCGCTCACCGATGGGCAGCTCAAGGTGAAGGACAAGAACGGAAAGGTGCTCGACACCTACAATCTCAAGGCCGGGAAGGCCATATGGCTGGGCGTCGATCCGCCGGGACAGATGCACACCGACGCGAATGACGGGAACAAGCCCATTGATGTGATTGTCGTGCAGTTGAAGCAGGATACGGTTCGTGCAGGGAGTGGCCTGCGCAGATAGCGGCATCCTTCTCGCGCGCAACGAGATCAGCGGTTCAGTCGAGTGCACCACAACTCTGGCAGGGAGAATTGCATGACGATGGATGGCGTGAGACGTTGGCTGCGGCTCTGCTTCAACTTCGAACGCAGGGTCTCGCGCCGGGACTACCTGACGGCCGGCCTCGTATTCGCGCTCGTGAAGTTTGCCGGCGATAGCGCAATGGTGTGGATCGCGACCGGCACGCTGTGGGCGCCGACAGACTATCTGAGCCCAGTGCACGCGCTACTCTCCACTCGGCTCGAGGGTGCACCCTCGGCGCTGCTACCGCTCCTGGCACTGTGGTCACTGCCGTTCATCTGGGTAGGCATCACGATGAGCATGCGACGCGCACTCGATGCTGGATTTTCCGCGTGGTGGTCGTTGCTGTTTTTTGTGCCGGGTGTGAGTTACGCGTTCATGGCGTACATGTGTGTGGCGCTAACGGACAAGAGTCCGACGCCCCCGCCTGAGGTTCAGCGTGCGTACGAGATGCGCTTGCCCGGGGCGCTGCGTTCGATGGCCGCAGGAATTGGCATTGGCCTCGGTATGCTCATGCTCAGCGTCTACGCGCTCCAGCTGTACGGCACATCGCTGTTTGTTGGAACTCCATTTGTGATTGGCGCGGTAACCGCGTTTCTGTTCAATCGCCGCTATCCTGCCAGCGTGAAGGAAACGGTGCAGGTCGTAGGGATGACGATCCTGTGCGTCGCCGGCATCGCGATGTCGATTGCGGTCGAGGGGGCGCTGTGCCTCGCGATGGCCGCACCACTCGCGCTTGCGCTCGCATCCATGGGCGCAATTCTTGGCCGGAAGGTTGCATTGCGCGACAATCGCCTCACGAGCGGATCAATGCTCGCGTTGTTCGCGTTACCACTCTCCGCCATTTTGGATGCGAGCCGCTCCCTGCCCACCACGAACGTGCGCGAAGTGCGATCGTCGATTGTGATCAACGCGACCCCAGACAGGGTGTGGAACAACGTCATTGCGTTTCCGCCGTTGGATGAACCGACAGAGTTCGTGTTTCGCGTTGGTATTGCGTATCCAAAACGTGCGGAAATTCGTGGCACCGGAGTCGGTGCGATCCGGTACTGCGTGTTTTCAACCGGCGCCTTTGTGGAACCAATTAAAGTTTGGGAGCCAGGTCATCGCCTGTCGTTCGACGTTGACTCATCACCGCCGCCACTCAAGGAATGGAGTCCGTTTGCCAACGTCACTCCACCGCACCTCGACGGCTATTTCAAATCACGTCGCGGCGAGTTTCGGCTTGTCGCGCTGCCGAACGGTCAAACTCGACTGGAAGGGAGCACGTGGTATGAGATGCGCTTATATCCGGAAGGCTACTGGTCGTTGTTCGGGGATAAGCTGATTTCGAAAATTCACCGGCAGGTATTGCAGCACATCAAGCAAGAAGCGGAAGCCCCCGAGGTAGCTGCTCACGTTCTCCAACGTGCCGACGTCTTTGTCGCCAATAGAACGCGCCCAATCCAGATCATTGAGTAGATCAAGTCTGACCAGAGCATTGTCCGGAGTCAACCAGCGTATTCGCTCGCGCGAACACCGGAACCCCGTCTGACATCACGCAGTCGCTGCGCGCGCTGGCCAGTCTGGAAGCAGAAGGCGGACGCATACCCGCCGCCGAGTCGCTCTATGCGGATGCGCTCACCCGTGCTCGGCGATTGCCGGTCGATTCAACATTGCTGGGTGCTTTGCCCGCTGGTGTTGGCTCGCTGCAACTCGACAAGGGCGACTTCCCGGCGGCCGAAGTAACATTGCGGCAAGCGCTCGCCATGCAACAACGCGTCGCTGGCGATTCAAGTGCGGCGGTTGCTGCAACGCTCAACAATTTGGGTGTCGCACTCGGGCAGCAGAACCGATGGACAGAAGCGATCCCGTTGCGCGAGCAGGCGCACGAGACCTCGGCGCGTCGCTCGTGACGTTCTACGATGCCACGAACCGCCGAGAGAAATCGGAAACCGTTCGCGCTCAGTTGCGCTAGCGCGGCATTGCGATCGATGCCCGCTCCAACGTCACCGCGCTGATCGAGCGCAGCGAAACCCAACATCTGGTCGACGCATTTCCGGCGGTGCCGCATACCGTTTCGTCGACGTAATGCCGTCGCGCTGTTCGAGTCGCCCGCCGCCACGAATCACACGCAACGTGCCCGAGGCCGGCCCGGTGGGATTGCGCGGGCTGGTTGCAGGTAGCGTGTCCACGTACCAATCCGCTACCCACTCGCTCACATTACCCGCGAGATCGTCAACACCAAACGGACTGCGTCCACCGGGATGCGAGCCCACATTGGCGAGTCCACCACCGTACGCGTCGGGCGACGCGTTCTCGTAGTTCGCACGATCCAGATCAGGCGAGATCGTGCCCCACGGATACGGGCGCTCGTCACTGCCGCGCGCAGATTTTTCCCATTCCGCTTCGGTGGGTAATCGCGCGCCGCCCCATGCGCAGTAGGCCGTTGCATCGTGCCAGTTCACGTTGACCACGGGCATCTCCGGCACGCGCGCCAGTTCTATCTCCTGCCTACCCTCAGGCGGTGCCACACTTTTGTTCGCCGCGAGAAACGTCCGGTAGCGCGCCGTGGTGACCTCGTATTGATCGATGTAGAACGCATCGAGATACAATGTGCGCCGGAGCGGTGCGTCAGCGTCGCCCATGACAAAGTCGCCGGCTGGCACCAGCATCGATGGGGCACCATCTCGGCCGACAATCTCCGGTGCCAATGCGCCACCACGACGCGCTGACCACACCACTGTTGCGATGAGCGCCGCAACCGCCACGCT
>JANMKU010000055.1:0-12102 GCA_031372205.1 Gemmatimonadaceae bacterium
TGCCGTTGACTTGGTGCCAGGACGTCCACGTCCCATATCGAGACGTTGCGTGAGCACCTGACGCTCGCGCGGCTCGCCAATGTCGAGTTGCACGCGCAGACTGACCAGCGGCAGCACACGCGTGGTGCTCTGCGTGGGCAACGTCGAACCAAATCGCTGATTCACTTCATACTTGTAGCGCTTGGTGGCCGGGTCAAAGCCACGCACGAACAGCAGACTCTGATCGGGCGCAATGTTCTGTCCCCAGCCGCGAATATTCTGCCCATGCGCGACCAGATCGGCTAAGCCCAGCGGATTGTTGATGCTGAAGTTCACACTGGCGCGCTGTGGCAACCCAATCTTTTGCGGATTGAAACGGAAGCTCAGACTCGCCTGCGTGTTCCATGGTGCTGAACAACTACCGCGTGACGCGAGCCGTCCAAGCTGCTGCGACAGACACGTGCGCCCAGCACTGGAACCCGTGCGCAGCAGCGTCGACATTGCCGTCGCCAGCGCGGGATCGGTGACGGACGCGGGATCGAACACATAGGCGCGATCATTGAAGGCGCTGCCGTCGCCGTTTACGTCCCCTTGTATCGACGGCGTGAACGTCGCGCCGGACGAGAACATGAGGCCCCAACTGATGTACACCACGTCGAGAATTGGAAAATCGCTCAGTCCAAAACTCAGTTGGTGGCGCCCCGGCTGCAGACTGCGTCCCCAGCTCACGTCGAACGGACTGCCCGCGGTGCTGGAGAAACCGCGGTATTTGTCGCGCAGCGCCAGCAGTTGATACGACGCATTCCATCGGAGCCGCGGATTCGCGGTGATTGGGCGAAGCGTGAACAGCAGCTGGCTCGCATCAGAACGCAGCTCTGATCGCGTCTCCGACACACGCAACAGATCCGTCGTGATGCGCGTGTCCTGTAACGCAATGGCACCAGTGCGTGGGTCGATAGCCGACGTGTTGGCATACACGGGCCGCCCCGCTTCATTGTCGAGCGCAAAGCGTTGCGTGCCGCGAAAGTTGCGGTCAACGGCGTCTGCTTGATTCAGATTGAGCGAGTACACACCCGACACACCGAGGGCAAATCGATTATCGAGAATCGGTCCGCCCCAGTTCAAATTCGTCCGCCACACGCGCGTCTGCTGGAAGGCGTCATCGAACACGGTGATATTCGGCGCGCTGTTCGAGAACACGGTGCCGGCTGTGCCGTCTGCGCAGGTGGACGGGATGTTAGACGCACTCGCGCCATACGTTGACCACGCGGGAACGGGCACCGCGGATCCGGTGCACGAAATCTGACGCGTCGAACTGGCAAGCCCCGTGTTCTCCACCGCGGTGGAGATCAAGTCCGGTCCGCGAAGATTCTGAAACACGCCAATGCCACCCTGGATGAGCGCGCGCGGCGGTCGTGCAGCGCCCGGAATGAACGCGATCTGCGGTGCATCACCGTAGATCCACGTGAAGCCGAGCCGCGGACTGAGATACGCATGGTTGGGCACATTGTCGTTGCGCACACCGAGCTTGGCCTCGACCAGCGGATTCACACTTGGCGTGTTGAGGAACCGATTGGCATCAAGACGCAGGCCGTACTGCACCTGCACATCCGGCGAGGGGCGCCAGAAATCACCAAGAGAAAACGATGCCGTCACCTGGTCGCCCTTCCGTTGCGGCGCGAAGAGCGTCCGACTAAACGTCGCGGCCTGTCCGGCTTGCAACTCGGCGAGTGAATTGAAGGCGAAAGAACCAAACAGATTCGCACTTTGGTCAGCGGTAAATCCTTCTTTCCGCACATCCGACGTCAGCTTGACCGCGTGCCGATTGTTTCCGGCATACCAGCGCATCTCATTGGACAGCTCAAGCGTTTGCGATCGCTGACCAAGCGCCAGCGCTTGATTCCCGCCGAATGACAACGCCCGCACCGCCGACGAACCATCATCGAAGATCGAGTTGATGCGCACATTGCCGTTGGGCAATCGCAAGTACGGCGCATTGTCCGTACCACTCAGACTGAGGCCGAGGTTGGTGTTGGAGAGAATACCAAACCAGAAGTAGTTGGTGTGACGCAGCGACGCGATGCCGCTCCATTGCTTCGACTCACCATTGTGCGCCGGCGTCGTTAGAATAGACGAACCGCCAAAACCGGTCACCTGCTGGCTTTGTCGATAGTTGCCAAGAAATCCGAGCGTGAGGGCGTTGCCCGTTCCGGACCTCGACGGCGTGAGATCAAAGTTGGACTGCACATTCACAGCGTCCGTTGCCTGAATCGACGGTGCGCCTGTGACCGTGGCCGGAATACTTGCCTGTCGCAGAATGCTCAACAATCTGGTCACAGAATCCGCCGCGACGCCGGCCGATGTGAGCCCCAGTGGACTGGTGTTCAAGAGCGACGGAAGGTCCTTGAAGTTTCTGGTGAGACCAAACGACGAGTTGTAGAAATGGCGGTCCATCGTGATCGGTCCACGACCACCCGCGCCGAGCTGCAGGTTCGTGTATTTCTGGTTTTGCGCCTGGGCGACGTCGTCGGCAAACTCCAGTTGCGGAGCAACGGCATTGGTACTGGCCTGGCGGAACGAGTAATTCGTGCCCGGCTGCGAGACCAGCGCGATGCGGGCACCGCTGAAATTGCCAATCGCCGGATCGTAACTGTATGTGAGCACAGAGGCGCGCACTTGGGCGTCGGGCGGGAGTGTGTTGATGCCCGAGCCCAGTCCGTTAAACGTTGTGCTGTTCTGATCCGCGGACAGACCGAGCGCCGAGAACACGTCTGCCGCGCCGTCTAGTCCTGGGATGAGTTGAATGCCGGGAACAGCGGCAGCCATGGCCGCCAGGTTGCCCATTTGGTCGGGCGGCACGCCAGTGGTTGACAGGGTTTTCTCGCCGCCGCCCACATTCGCCGACCCATCGTTGCGGTTGACGAGCGCCCGATTGGCGTTCGCGGTGACGTTCACCTGGTCGAGCGTCGCAATGCTCGACGCCAGACGAGTGTCAGCCAGCAGGATCTCCTCGTCCGCGACCCGCTTGAGCTCGAAACGCTTGGGCACGTAGCCGATGGCAGCGAAGTCGAGCCAGTAGTCGCCCTCACCGTTTGGATACGTGATGCTGAACCGACCATTCTTGTCTGACTTGCCGGTCTTGGTCACGTTGCCTGAATACGAGGTCGCGCGCACCGACACACCGCTGACGGGCTGGGAATCCGGGCCGATCACTCGGCCGCGAATCACGTCCATCTGTTGCGCGAACGCGGGTCGGGCGATCGCGAGGGCGATGACCACGCAAAGACGCGCGACGGTGTGGCGTATGTTCACGGAGAAGACGATGGGAGGGGAAGGAGATGCACGCAATACGACCCCGTTGGCAGGCGAGGGGTTTACTCCGCTCGCCCACTACGCAGACTGGCCGCTAGAACGCGAACATCTGAGTGTACTTGACGATGACGCCAAAGCCCGTGGCGGGCGCGTCGGGCATCGTGATCTTCTGCTGGTTCAGTACCACAAACAGATCGCTCAGTGGATGATGGATCAGATTGAAGCGCAAGTTGGCGTTGAGCTGGTGCGACCGTGGGTCATACTGTGTCAGCCCGTCGAAAAACATGTTCGTCGTGAAGCTGTAGTTCATACGCGCGGTCCAGAGCAGCGCTTCAAATCGCGTGTTTGGCAACGTCAGCGCGGCCTCGGTGTGCGACACGCCGAGTGACGAACTGAATTGCGCCGAGGGTCGAGTGGTCACCAAGAGCTGCTGCGAATGCTGCGTGCCGTTCCAGAATCCGCCTTCGATGATCGTGTACGTGGCCGACAACTTCTTGCTGGCGTTCGTCGATCCCTTGAACTGCCAGTCCGTCCACGCGTAACCGCCGGCCGGAATAGCGGCAATGGATGGGTTGATACGAAACGGCGTCGCGATCCGCTGGAACCTTGGGTTCACCGAGAGTTCGAAAAACGCACCACTGCTCAGAAAAAACGTGTAGCCGGTATGGAGATCTTTTGCCGCCACGCGGCCGTCGAGTGATTCGTAGTAATTCCACGTGATATGCGGGTGCATTTCGCGCGTACGGATCTGCGACAGCCACGCTGGCCTCGGCCGAATGCCAATGTCGGCGAGATACTTCCGGGTATCGGTGCGACGAAAGAATCCGAGATCGTCGGCAAATCCCCGTCCCACCTCCAGCACGCCAACTTTGGCGTGGACGAAGTTGCCTTCGTGATTAAACGAGGAGCGCCATGTGTATTGGCCACCGTCGCGACCAGGCTTCCGCGTGCCCACCGCGTAGCTGTTCCAATCCCATATGCCCGGCAAGCGAAAGTTCGCGTCGACACCCAACACGCGATTCCAATTGCGTTCGTTACCAGCGCCAAGTGCTTCGCGATCGAGCGCGACGATGCCGATGTCTGAGCCGGGGCGCAAATTCTTGCGCAGCCGCAGCACGCCGTACCGATTCGCCGGCGACGTGGCGGAACGTTGTGTTTGTATAGCGAGGGCGCCGATGGTCAGGCCGGCGGCGGTGCCAGTGAGGCGCACACCGGCGGGGATTGGCAGCGCACGACCGTCGGGTGAAAGGCCAATGCGCCGACTGAAGAAAAGCAGCATGTCTTCATCGGGCGTCGGCGCCAGCAGCACCCGATTGTTTCGCGCCGCGTCGCCCACGTAGAAGATGCCGGAGTTCTCCAGAAAGAACTCACGCTTCTCCGGAAAGAACTGACTGAATTGCGTGAGATTCACCTGCTGTTCATCGGCCTCCACCTGCGCGAAGTCCGGGTTGACCGACAAGTTGAAGGCTAGGTGTCGCGTCACGCCGTAGGTGACGTCGAGCCCTGCCGCCTCACTGAGCACCGCGTCCTTTCCACCGAGATCGCGTACGGTGCGTCCTACGGTGTACGGCTTGACGCGCAAGTCACGCGACGCGCCATCGATCACCAGGCCGGCCAGCGTGCCCGCAAGCGACACGCGTGTAATCGTGAACGACCGCGGGATTGGAGACCAATACGTGGTTTCGTTCTTATGACGAATGCGGCGCGCGAAGTTAATTCCCCATCCGCTCTCTGCGCCCAACTGATAGCGGAGTGTGCGGAAGGGAATGGCCATCTCCACCGTCCAGCCGTCGGCAATACGGGCGGTCTTCACCGTCCACACGCCATCCCAACTGGTGTTGACCTCGCGTCCTTCATTCGCGATCTGACGGTCGGCGCGCGCACCGGCGGTGTTGGTAATGAACAGGTAGCCGTTGCGCCGATCATGAAACGTGTCGAGCAGCACTTCGAAGTCGTCCTGATCGTCTTCCTTGAAATCTTTCCGGATGTCGTTGAGCACCGCGTGCTCAATGTCAGGGTCATGCAGCACGGCCCCGATGTACAGGTTCTCCGCATCGAACAGCACACGTACGTCGGTTGCCTCAGTGGCTGGCGCACCGGAGCGCGGTTCCGCCTGCGTGAAGCCGGACGTCGCGGTTGCCGCCGCCCACGCGTCCTCGTCGAGTCGTCCGTCGATCGTCACCGGTCGCGTCGCACGCACGGCATTGAGGACGCGAGCCGCCGCGGCAGGCGCCGTTACCGTCTGCGCCCACGCGGGTCTCGTGAGCGAGAACACAAGGAGCAGCGCGACGCCAGCGGCGGCGGCTCGTGATGTGGCGACTCCTGATGTGGTGGCTCCGCGCAGCGACCCACGGCGAGTAACAGAAACGTCAGCAGCAAACGTGCACATGTCGCGGAGAAGACGAGAGGAAAAGGCGGGCGCGCCAGCGGTTACCGGGCAGCGCACGTAGCTGTTACGCAGTCCTCCACACTTAAGTTGCCCTGCTTTGCTCTCCCACCCGACGAGCACCATGCACATCGCCACCCGCCGAACGTTCTCCGCCGGACTCTCCCTCGGTGTCATCGCCCTTGGCGCGACCGTTGCTTCTGCCCAAGGTCGCGGCGCCGCTCGTGCTGCCGCACCTGAGGTCATCAATCGATCAGACGATGCGCTGCTTGAGCCGTTCCGGTTTCGGTCCATCGGGCCGGCCAGCATGGGCGGACGCATCGACGATATCGCCGTCTCCGAGAGCAATCCGTCACATATCTGGCTCGGCTACGCCGTGGGTGGTGTGTTTAAGTCGGAGAACAACGGCACGACGTTTACGCCCGTGTTCCAGACCTATGGCACCGCATCGATCGGCGACATTGCCATTCATCCGACCAATCCCGACATCGTCTACGTCGGCACCGGCGAGGCCAATAACCGTCAGACCACCTCGTTCGGTGACGGCGTCTACAAGACCATCGACGGCGGCAAGACCTTTAGCCACATGGGGCTCAAAGAAACACAGGCAATCGCCCGGATTGTCATTGACCCGCGTGATCCAGACGTCGTGTACGTGGCGTCGCCAGGACACCTCTTTGGTCCCAACGAAGAGCGCGGCGTGTTCAAGACCTCGGACGGCGGCAAGAACTGGACGAAGGTCAAGTACATCGACGAGAACACGGGATTCACGGACATCGTCATGGACCCGTCCAACAGCAGCGTCCTGTTTGCCGCAAGCTATCAGCGTCGCCGGAGCGGGTGCTGCTTCAATGGCGGCGGCGTCGGGAGTGCCATCTGGAAGACAAGCGATGCGGGACGGAGCTGGAGCAAGGTCACGGGCGGCGGCCTGCCGCCGGGCACCTATGGACGCATTGCACTCGACATGTCACGGTCGAGCCCCAATGTGATCTACGCGCAGGTTGAGGCCGACGCGGGTGCGGACGCGGCGGAAGCAACACCGGCGGGACCGGCGGCGGTGATCGGTGCGACCGGTGCCGGTGCGGCGGGCCGAGGTGGAGCGGCGGCTCCGGCGTTGGCGGCAGCGTTCGGTGGCGGGCGGGGAGGCTTTGACTGGTGCAACAACGGGGCGCGTCTTGCGACGGACACCACCACGCCACCTAAGCTCGACGCGGCAAAGGGCGGCATCTTTCGGTCCGACAACAAAGGCCGCAGCTGGAACCTGCAGAGCAACTGCAACTCTCGGCCGATGTATTTCAGCCAGTTGCGCGTCGATCCGTCCAACCCCAACACCATCTATGTCGCCGGACTCCCAGTCGCCAAGTCGCTCGACGCCGGGAAGACCTTCAGTACACTCGACCGCGCCGGCAACCACGGTGAGCCTGGGCATGTAGACCAGCACGGCATCTGGATCGACCCCAAGAACTCCAGCCACATCATGGAAGGCAACGATGGTGGGTTGAACATCAGCTGGGATCAGGGCAAGAGCTGGGACTTCGTGAACACGATGGCGACCGCGCTCGCCTATTGGGTGAGTGCCGATATGCAGCGCCCCTACAACGTCTATACCGGCTTCCAGGACAACGGCAGTTGGGGCGCACCCAGCAGCACGCGCGGCGGCGCCGGCATCATGAACAATCACTGGTTCGGCATTGGCGGCGGTGACGGGTTCCAGACCCAGGTCGACCCGTCGGACCCGAACATTGTGTACACGGAATCACAGGACGGCTCAACGTCGCGGTACGATTTGCGGTCCGGTGCGCAGCGGAGCATCCGCCCAAGTGCTGGTGGTGGCGGACGGGGTGGTGCCGGACGCGGTGGTGCCGCCGCCGCGCCGGGTTCGTGCGTTGACGGCACGATCGTCACTGTCGGCGGCGCACGCGGTGCAGGTGGTGGCGGAGCGGGGGCAGCCGCTGCGGCTGGTGCAGGAGGCGCTGGCGTGGGTGCCGTTGGCGCCGGTGGAGCTTCCGCCGGTGGAGCTGGCGTGGGCGCCGCTGGGGCGGTCGGTGCCGCTGGCCGGGGTGGAGCAGGTGGCGGCGGCGCTGGCGGCGGTGGACGCGGCGGTGGTGCGTACGTCATCAACGCCCAGCCGGGAGACGCCTATCGCTTCAACTGGAACACCCCCTACCAACTCTCGCCGCACAACTCGAGCATCCTGTGGTACGGCGGCAATCGTCTGTTCAAGTCATACAATCGGGGCGACACCTATGTCGCGAGCGCCGATCTTACCAAGAACATCGATCGGTGCAAGGTCGAGCTGATGGGCGTCGGCGGTGACAAGCCGCAACTGTCCAAGAACGACGGCGTGGTGTCCTACAGCACCATCATTTCTGTGTCGGAGTCGCCCGTCATGCCCGGTGTGGTGTGGGCTGGAACGGATGATGGCAACGTCCAGGTAAGCCGCGATGGTGGTCTCACCTTCACGGAAGTGGGGAAGAACATCCGCGGCCTGCCCGCGACCGCGCTCACTGGCAACTTCGCCTATTGGATTTCCCGCATCGAAACGTCGCACTTTGATGCGGCGACGGCCTACGTGTCCATTGACGGGCATCGGAGCGATGACATCAAGCCGTACGTCTACGTCACGCGGGACTACGGTGCCACCTGGACCAACGTCACCGGCGACCTACCACCGTTTGGCAACGTGCAGGTTGTCCGCGAGGATCCCAAGAACAAAGACCTGCTGTACGTCGGTACGGAGTTTGGGCTCTTTACGTCGCTCGATGCGGGGAAGTCGTGGAAGAAGTTCATGAACAATTATCCGACCGTCCGGACGGATGATATTCTCGTGCATCCGCGTGATGGCGATTTGATTGTGGCCTCACATGGACGGAGCCTCTGGATCGCCGATGACATCACGCCATTGCAGCAGCTGACGCCGGCGGTGCTCGGGCAGGACGTGGTGCTGTTCGAGTCTCGACCTGCCGTATTGTGGGCCACCGATCGCACGCAAAATCAGCAGGTCGGCGGACAGAAGATGTTCATCGGTGCCAATGCCCCGCGCGGCACCGCGCTGAGCTACTACCTCAAGACCTCGGCCATGGGTGAGGTGAAGATTTCGGTGCTGGACGCCGCGGGGCGGACCCTGTGTACGTCCACCGGCGCCTCGGACGCCGGGATCAATCGCGTGCAGTGGACACTCGTGGCACCACTCCTGGCGGCACAAGGCGGCGCCGGTCGTGGTGGATTCGGCGGAGGGGGTGGCGGCGGTGGTGGTCGCGCCGGTCAGGGTGCACCGGACAACAGCTGCGCTCCGGCCAACGCGGGACGCGGTGGTGGCGGTGGTGGTGGTTTTGGTGGCGGTTTTGGCGGCGGGGGTGTGACCCCTGGCGAATACACCGTCAAGCTGACCGTCGGCGGCCGTGACTATACCAAGCCCGTCACCGTGCTTGAGGACCGCTGGTTGAACAATCGCTAAGGCGCCGGTGATTGTGCGGTAGCGAGGCGAGACAGAAGGTGCTTAGTTCTTTGCCTCGCTCAGCTCCGAGTTTCAACCCCAGCCCCACGGCCCATGTCGATCGACGAACACTCGACGTCTGCACGGCGCACGTTTCTTGGGAAGGTCGCCGCAGGCACACTCGCACTCGCTGCCGCACCCTTGGTGTCGGCGTCCGCACGCACGTTCGCAGTCGCCGAGGATGATCCATGGTTGAAGGGGCTCAAGGGGAAACACAAACAGGTCTTTGACGCCCCAACCTCGAACGCCGGCTTTCCATTCATGTTTGCCGCGACGTATCTGAACACCATGACGGAGCACTACAAGCTCACGCCCGCCGACATCAGCGCGATGGTCGTCGTGCGGCACTTCGCGATTGGCATGGCCCTCCAGGACGCCGTGTGGAAAAAGTACGCACTCGGCGCCATGCTCAACGTCACCGATCCGGCGACCAAGGCGCCGGCCGTGCGCAATATTTTCTACAAGTCCAAAGTCGGCGACATGATGAACATCGAAGCGTCCGCTGACAAGTTGCTGGCGAAAGGCGTGGTGATCGGCGTGTGCGGACTGGCCATGAAGCTCCTCTCTGAAATGGCGAGCGCGGGTGCGGGCGTGAAACCCGCCGTTGCCCACGCGGAGTGGCGCGCCGGACTGGTGCCCGGTGTGTTCGAACTGCCGAGCGGCGTACTCGGGGTGGCGAAAGCACAAGAGGCCGGGTGCACGTACTGCTTCGCTGGCTAACCCGTTTCGCGGCCAGCGTCACCGAAGTTGGTTGATCGCTAGAACAGGGCGCCCCGGAATCTTACCCGAGGCGCCCCTTCTAATTGCGACCATTATGGCTGAGTTCGCTATATAATGAATGTCGAGGCGCAGGAAATGGAGCCAAGGCTACGTTGATGCGGGCCTGCCGTGCGTCAGTTCGGAGCCCGCACATCCGGTCCGCCGAAGTTGCGGCCGCCGCCCAGCACCGGACCGTTCACCGCCACACCGTAGTCGTTATTCACCGAAGCAATCGCTTGCCGCATGCTGCCGGGAAACGGGGTCGTGCGGGCGTTCTTTTCCGAACGGGACCAAACGGACGGACCATCGGCGTTGCTGATCAGGTTGTTGTCGATGTCGATCTGACGGTGCACGCCGTTGAACCCCGAGAGTGAACTGTCGAAGTCGATGCTGAGAAGGGTGCCTCGCGCTGGTCAGAGGGCGCGTTGGCCGGGGACGCGGTGCCCGCCTGAATGGTGCCACCGCACGAGCTGACAAACTCTCCCGGTCTGCCTACGGCTCATCATGGTGACGTACAACTCGGTATTGTCGCTGCACCTTATGTGATACATAAGCCAATGTAAGTTGTTCATAAAAGGCTCTTTAGAATGCGTACATTAATGTAACTTCACAAGAACGTCACAACTTACCTCAACCGAAGCGCCGCTGTTGCCAATCACCAGAATGTGGAGATCGTTCGCCCATTCAACTTCATGACCCCCGTGGTCTTCGTGCTGCACCATGCCGAGGTTGGCCGCGTCGAGCCGCTCGTTAGTGTACCCGAAGGGCAAGTCGCCAACGTCGCGGTAGAGCGCCGACTCGTGGGGTCCCGCCCGCGTTCGTGCAAACGTGCAGCCGGACACAGGGTCGACGGGAGGGTGCCACGTTGGGTACTTCCTGCCGTCCGGGCCGATCATGCACTGCCGGAGGGCAGGTATCCGTCGCGCCCGGCGTCCAAGTCGTAATCGGCCTAAACGACGCCGATGGCGAACGCGTCGCGAAGGTGACCCCGTCATCCTTGAGCTGGAACCCGGCGACGCCAGGTCCGCCCTGGAGGAACAACTTGCTGTTTGCGGACGGATACGATCGGGCGATAAGGTAGGAGCTTCGCGCAATCCGATCGACACTGCCACCCGGCGGAGTGCGCCGCCCACCGACAAATCGCGATTGGTGGACGGTGCCGACCCCGAAGGCGAGGAGGAACCGGTCGGCCGGGCGGGCCCGCGATTGGACGGCGTGCGCGGCCCAAGCAAATCTCACTCCGGGCGCGTAGGTTATGAAATGAACTTCCTGCACTCGAAGCAGAATCGGGCGATCATCGTCCTCATGGTGCTCGGCATCGTGATCCTGATTGCCATCGCGCCCTATGCCTCAGGGTTGCTCGGCGCGACGGTTCTGTATGTGATGTGTGTGCCGGTGTTCCATCGCCTGCGGAAAGTGATGAGCGCCGACGCGGCGGCCGCCGTGACGCTGGTCGGCGCCATTGTCGTGATTGCCCTACCGCTAACCTGGATTGTATTCCTGGTCGCAGATCAGTTGCCGAGCATTATTGGCGGTGCGCAAGGGAGCAGCCCCTTCTCGAAGGTCGCCACCCTCAAGATCGGCAACATTCAGGTGGGGGCGGAAATCGCCAAAGCGAGCGGGTCGGTCATGCAATGGATATCGGCCCAGGCGCTTAGCGTGATGGGGACCGCGGCGTCGGCCACGCTGAACATCGTGATCTCGCTGTTTGCGCTTTATTACATGCTGATTTCGTCGAACCGTTCGTGGGACGTGTTTCGCCGCGTGCTGCCGTTTTCGGAGGATACCGCCGACGAACTCCGGGCGCGGTTTTACAGCGTCACCCACGCGACGCTGCTGGGGACCGCGATGGTCGCCGTGGCGCAGGGCGCGCTCATCGGTGTCGGGTTCGCCCTGGTCGGGATTCCCAACGCGGTGTTCTGGGGCGTCGTAACCGGCGCTGCCTCGGTCTTGCCGGTCCTGGGGAGCGCGCTGGTCTGGCTACCGGGTGTGATTGTCCTGCTCGTGCAGGCTCGCTACGGTGCCGCCGCAGGTCTGACGTTTATCGGGGCGGTCCTCGCCAGCAATGTGGACAATGTGATTCGGCCCATGGTCTATAGCCGCGTGTCGAACATCCACCCGATGGTGACGCTGGTGGGAGCCTTTGCCGGGGTGACGTATTTCGGTCTGC